>CAYRVF010000107.1:0-17780 GCA_964427535.1 uncultured Ktedonobacterales bacterium | reverse complement strand
CTGCGGCGCGCGGCGATCGCACAACAGGACGCTGGCCGAGGACAGCTCGTCCTGCTGCCATTTGATGATCGTTTGGTTTACAGGAATGGTCACGTGCTGCTAACACCGGGGGTCGAGGGCACCGTAGGCGGACCGCCGATTGGGCTCTATCCCAATCCTTGCTGCCCATCCTGTCGGAAGCTGATGTTCCATGTCGCCACTCTGACAGATGGCGTGCGCCAGTATGGCGACGGCTGGCGGAGCCTGTTCGTCTGCGAAGAGTGCGAGTGCGCGGCCTGTCACGCCACCTCGTGGAACTAGGCAAGAGGTGATTGCGATGCGCCCGGGAACGGATGACGATGGCGCGCAGCTACCTGCCAGCATGCTTGTTCGTCGCCGACAAGGGTGGTGTGGCGCGGCACAAAGCTATGTCCACTTCTCGATTTACTCCCTTTGCGCTAGGCAATACCTTACCCCTAGCTCCTTCCCTCTTAGCGAGAGGGCGCTTATCGAGCGTTAGCGCTTGCGAGCAGGCGTTGTGCCAGGTAGCGCGTCTGAGGGAGAAATCGCGGGGGCCTACCGCGTTGTGCGCCGCAGAGGCGCCATGGTAGAATGCGAGCGGCTCTCGCATGCACAGGAGTGCGTACGCCACAAGCAACGACGCGAGCGGAACATCGGCACGACGCGCATGGATGAGTAAAGGTGGGCGCGGTGGATCAGGACCAGATACGGCGCAGGGGCGTCGCGGCCAGCAACGGAAACCCGCCTTCTCCTCCTCAGCGAATGCCGCCGCCCCCGCCGCCGCAACCCGAGGATGATTCGCTGCCTCCGTGGGAGATGCAGAGTGGGCACCTGCCCAGGCTGCATCTCTCCCCGGAGCAGAAGCGCCCGCCCGAGTTCGATTCGGCGCGCTGGGAGCTCGACCAGACGATTGACCAATCGTTCCCTGGCACAAGTATTGAGGATTTCACAGGCACAGGCAAGGTTGCCGCGGTCGTGCCGCTCCGAGTGGGCGATTCCGCTTGGAGTCAGGGTATCCGCGCGCCGCGCCGGGAGGTTGGACGCTCCGTGCAAGGCGATGCGCTGGGGAACATCTCCGGTAACTTCTCAGCGGACATCGACGATCAGCCGTCGGTGCAGATGCGCGCGCTGCGGACGGGCGCTGTTGCCCGCGCGACCCTAATCATCACGGCCGCGCTGCTGCTGAGTCGGGTGCTGGGCCTGCTGCGTACGACGCTCTTCGCCGCCACCTTTGGCAATAATAGGGTCGATCTGGACGCCTTCACCAATGCCTTCACCGTCCCCGACATGATCTTCAACGTCGTCTCGGGCGGCGCGCTCGCCTCGGCGTTCATTCCCATCTTCGCGGGCTATCTCATCGAGAAGCGCGACAAGCGCACGGCATGGCACGTGGCGAGCGCGGCGCTGAACTTGACCATGCTGATGCTGGTGATTCTGGCGGTGCTCGGCATCATCTTCGCGCCGCAGTTCCTCGACCTGACAATGCATCCGGTGTTCACCAGGCCGGGATGTCAGGGTCCAGGACCGCACCCGAACTGCGAAGGCACGATCGTCGTCCACCTGACGCGCATCATGCTGCTGCAGCCGATCTTTCTCGGCGGGGCGACCATCATGATCGCGGTGCTGCAGGCGCGCCAGTCGTTCGTGCTGCCCGCGCTGGGGCAGGTCATCTACACCGGCAGCCTCATCGGCGGCATCATGGCGACTCGTCTGGACCCCGCGCTCGGCATCGCGGGTCCGGCATGGGGCGTGGTCATCGGCGGCGTCTTGCAGTTCGTCATCCAGATTCCGGGACTCATCAAGGCGAAGATGCACTACCGGCCGACGCTCGACGTGTTCCATCCGGGCATCCGGCAGATGTTCCTGATGATGGGGCCGCGTGTGCTGAATTCGCTGATCCTGTTTGTGTCGATTTATGTCAACCGCGACCTGCTCACGGGCTATCTGAGTGATGGCGCTGTCTTCGGCTATGTGACCGCCTTCACGTTGATTCTCATGCCCGAGGCGATCATCGCGCAGTCAGTGGCCCAGGCGGCTTTCCCGACGATGGCGGCCTTTGTCGCGGGCGGCGAGTGGGACCGGCTCCGCGACACCATTACGCGGACGCTGCGTGGCATCGCGTACCTGTCCATTCCGGCGTCACTTGGCATCATCGTGCTCGCGCAGCCGATCGCCACATTGATCGTCGGACATGGCAGCTTCCATCTCTCCGATATTCCCCTGGTCGCGCAGCCGCTGCTCTTCTTCGCGGTTGGTCTGACGGGCCTCGCGCTGGTCGAGATACTGACGCGCAGCTTCTACGCGCTGCACAACACGCGCACGCCCGTCGAGGTCAGCATCATCCAGTTTCTGTTCGGCATCGGCCTCAGCCTAATTCTGATCTTTCCGATGGGGGCGGGCGGTGTGGCGCTGGCCAACTCGATCTCGTGGCTCGGCGAAGCGCTGGTGCTGCTGATCTTCCTGAGCCCACGTATCGGTGGGATGGACATGCGCAGCCTGGGCGTCTTCCTGCTGAACACGCTCGCGGCGGGCGTCGTCTGCGCGCTGGCGGCGCTGCTGGTGTATGTCGTCAGCACCCTGGTGTTGCCCATCACGGAGACGTCCACCGCTGAGACGGTGAAAGAGGTCGTGCGACTGGCCGCGGCCGTGGTGGCGGGGCTGGGCGCGTTCCTAGCCGCCTCGCGATTCCTGGGCATCGAGGAGATGGCGCTGCTCAACCGCATGGTGCGCCGGGTAATCCGCCGGTAGGCAGGCGCTGGACGCAGGGAGTCGCACATCATCCTCTCGGGCCTATCCAGAACTCCAGCGAACCGACACACGTAGACGGTATGGGTGGCAGAGACGGAATATGGTACGCTACGGGCGAGCGTGCCGTTTCCAGCGTCCAGCACGCGTGCGGTGTTCGTCCCAGCAGGAGTGGAGAAGGTTGTGCTCGACAAACGACAGCGCGAGCGGCTGCTCGTCCAGTACGGAGGAACGCCGAATCGCAGGCGGCCGGGGCGAGTCATCGCGGCATCGATCAATTGGGAGATTTTCCTCGGCTTTCTAGTGCTTCTCGGCTTCTTCAGCTTCCTCCTCTGGCAAGGGCAGCAGAACCTGGTGGTTCCTGGCACGGTCGGCCTGGTCGCCATCGGGTGGGTCTTCAGCCTTTGCCTCCACGAATTCAGCCATGCGGCGGTCGCCGTGCTGGGCGGAGATGACAGCGAGACGACACAACACTTCCTGAGCTTCAATCCGCTCCATTATGTGAACACCTTCACCAGCATAGTGCTGCCGCTGCTGTTTCTCTTCCTTGGCGGCATTGGTTTGCCAGGAGGCGCGGTGTATATCCGGCGCGACCGGCTGCGCTCACGCGGTTGGCAGAGCGCCGTCTCACTGGCGGGACCGTGCGCGAATCTGGTAATCCTCCTCATCGTTGCGGCGCTCTTTCACACCAGCCTCTTCGACGCGCACGCACACCCTGATCTCGCCAACGCGCTCGCCTTCCTGGCGCTCATCGAGGCGTCCGCGGTGCTGCTGAACCTGTTGCCGATTCCGCCGCTGGACGGGTTCGGCGTAATCGCGCCATATTTGCCGCGTGACCTGCAAGCCCTGGCATACACCTTCAGTTCGTACGGCATGCTCGTGGTGTTCCTGTTGCTTTGGTTTGTACCGCCGGTCAATGTCGAGTTCTGGAAAGTGCTGGGAAACGCACTGCTCACCCTCGGTATTGATCCAGAGTTGGCACTTACCGGGTTAAGCACCTTCACCTTCTGGCAGAAGCCCTGATCGGACAACCTTCCGCGAGTCCACACGGGTGGATGCGGTGCGGGGAGGAGGTGATC
Organism: uncultured Ktedonobacterales bacterium; assembly: GCA_964427535.1. Classification (GTDB taxonomy): domain Bacteria; phylum Chloroflexota; class Ktedonobacteria; order Ktedonobacterales; family JADMIN01; genus CAYRVF01. The sequence goes on along the minus strand of CAYRVF010000107.1, from coordinate 13,956 downwards.
GGTGGACACACGCGAGGTCGTACCGGCTCCGGCGAAAGGGCAGCGGCGGTCGTCGGACCAGATACGCTCCCGGCGGCTGCGAGCGGTGTTGCTGCAGCGACCGCACCGGGGCCGACCCGCACCGGCAAGTGTGCCGGGCCGCTGGCTGCGGGCGCTTGGGCCAGGGCTCATCACCGGCGCGGCTGACGACGATCCCTCGGGCATCGGCACGTACTCGCAGACAGGGGCGGCGTTTGGGCCGGGGATGCTCTGGCTCGCGCTGTATCTGATTCCGCTGACCATCGTCGTGCAAGAAATGTGTGGCCGCATCGGCCTCGTCTCCGGCATGGGGCTCGCGGGTGTGATTCGCCGCTGCTACGGGCGCCGCCTGCTGTACGTCGCCGTGGGGCTGCTCTTCGTCGCCAACACCATCAATGTCGGCGCCGACCTGGGCGCGATGGCGGCGTCGCTGCATCTGCTGGTGCCAGTGCCGACGGGACTGTTACTGGTAGTCTTCGCGTTCGGCATCCTCGGGCTGGAAGTCTTCGTGCCGTATCGCCTCTATGCCAGCGTGCTCAAGATCCTCACACTCTCGTTGCTGGCGTACGTCCTCACCGGTATCCTCATCCAGCCGGATTGGGGACTCTTGCTGCGTGACACGCTGGTGCCGACGGTCCAGTTCACGCCGACATTTCTCGCGCTCACGCTCGGCGTGCTCGGCACGACCATCAGTCCCTACCTGTTCTTCTGGCAGGCGTCTGAGGAGGTCGAAGAGGCCAAGCTGCATCACCGCAATACGACGGCAGTTCCAGCAAGGCACACGGCGGGCCTGAAAAGGCAGATTCATGCGCTGCGCATCGACACGGTGACGGGCTTGGTAGCCGCCTCGGTCACGTTCTGGTTCATCGTGATGACGACGAGCAGCACCCTACACGTGCACGGCATTACCAACATCGATTCCGCGCAACAGGCGGCGGAGGCATTGCGGCCGCTGGTCAAGAGCTTTCCGCATGCGGGCAAGATCGCCGAGGCTATCTTCGCACTCGGCATTGTCGGCACAGGGTTGCTCGCCGTACCGGTGCTGGCAGGCTCGGCGGCCTATGGCATCGCCGAGAGCTTCGGCTGGCGCGAGGGCCTCTCGCAGACCCTGGCGCACGCTCGCGGCTTCTACGCAGTCATCGCGGCGTCGACGCTGATCGGCCTCGCGCTCGACTTCATCGGCATCAATCCGATCGCGGCGCTCGTCTACACCGCCGTCATCAATGGCATCGTCGCGGTGCCGCTGCTCGTGCTGATTCTGATGGTGGCGAATAACAAGAAGGTCCTCGGCTCCTTCGTCAACGGTCGCGTCTCGAACGTGATTGGCGGCTTCACCGTCCTCGTGATGGGCCTCGCCGCGATCGGCACAATTCTGCTGCTGCTGCAGCACTAGCACCCAGGCACGTATCGGGGATTTCTGGACACTCCCCCCGAGGGCTGCTACCATTGTGCGTAGAATTGGCGGCTTCCGCGTGTCGCGGCGCCGTCATCCTGTGCCGTGAGAGCATTCCGAGGGGAAGATCAGCATGCCCGAGGCTACCCAGGTCGAGAAGGCCGAGACTGCCGCGCTCGCCTACGCGGACACACACTTCGACGCCTTCCTCGAAGACCTCAAGAATCTGCTTCGCATTCCGAGCATCAGCACATTGCCGCAGCACAAAAAGGACGTGCAACGCGCCGCGCAGTACGTCGCCGATCAGCTCAAAGCGGTGGGCCTCAAAAAGGTCAAGGTTATCAAGACCGACATCCATCCGCTAGTCTACGGCGAGTGGCTCGAGGCTCCCGGCAGACCTACCGTCCTGATCTACGGCCACTACGACGTGCAGCCGGTCGACCCGCGCGAGCTCTGGCTAAGTGATCCCTTCGAGCCGGAGATTCGCAACGACAACCTCTACGCGCGCGGCGCGGTGGACGACAAGGGCCAGATGCTCGGCCTGGTGAAGGCGCTGGAGTCGCTGGCGCGGACGGGCAACGGCGCACTGCCGGTGAACGTGAAGGTGCTCATCGAGGGCGAGGAGGAGGAGGGCGGTGTCTCCATCGAGAAGTACGTGCGTGAGCATCCGAAGGAGCTCGCCGCCGACGTCGCGCTGGTGGCCGACACCAGCATGCCCGCGCCTGGCGTGCCCGCGCTGACCTACGGGTTGCGCGGCATCCTCTACACCGAGATCGAGGTCCACGGCGCGAAGTCGGACCTGCACAGCGGCCATTACGGTGGCGTCGGGCCGAATCCCATTCACGCCCTGGCGCTCATCCTGGCGGGACTCAAAGGCGACGACGGACGCATCACGATTCCAGAGCTGTACGAGCGGCTGCGGCCAGTGAGCGACGAGGAGCGCGCCCTCTGGGACCGCAATCCGATGGATGTCACGGCGGCGCTGAAGGACGAGATGGGCGTCGACGCGCTGACCGGCGAGAATGACCTCGATCCCCGCGAGCGCATGTGGTCGCGTCCAACGCTGGAGGTTCACGGCATCCGGGGTGGCTTCGTGGAGGAGGGCGCGAAGACCGTTATTCCAGCGGAAGCGACGGCGAAAGTCAGCCTGCGCCTGCCTCCAGAGCTGCATCCAGGCGAGGTGCTGCCGTGGCTGCAACGGCGCGTGGCCGAGCTGGCTCCGGCGGGGGTGCAGGTGACGGTGCGCGAGATCCACGGTGGCGACGGCGTCCTCGTGCCGATCGACAACGTCTACATGCGGGCCGCCGCGCAGGCACTTGAGCTGGAGTGGGCCAGGCCGCCGGTCTTCGAGCGCTCTGGCGGCTCGATTCCAGTCGGAGCGCTGTTCGACAGCCTGCTGCACACGCCGATCATCTTTATGGGCACCGGCCTGCCGGACGACAACGTGCATGCGCCCAACGAGAAGTATCACTTGCCGAACTTCTACCACCTCATCCGCCAGGCTATCCGCTTTCTGGAGACCATCGGCAACGATCCCGCCATCGTCGCACGGCCGGGTCTGGTCGCGGCACAGGGAGTGAAGGATGCTAAGGCGACGAAGGGCAGGACGGCGAAGTCCGCTGGAGCGGTCCGATGAGTGAGCACCTGACGCTGGCCGGCGTCTACCCACCGGTGCCGACCTTCTTTGCTGCGGACGAATCACTTGACCTGGCGACACTGCGTGAGCACCTTGGTCGGCTGCGCGAGAAGGGCATCGCCAACATCGTCGCGCTCGGCTCGAACGGCGAGGCGATGCATCTCGAACCCGACGAGCGCCGCGCTGTGATCGAGACGGTGCGCGCCGAGATGGGACCAGACGCGCAGGTGCTCGCGGGCGCGGGCACGAACTCCACCCGCGGCACGATCGCGCTGTGCAAGCTCGCGTACGAGGCTGGCGCGGATGTGGCACTGGTGCTGCCGCCGCACCACTATCGCAGCCAGATGACGGGCCACGCGTTGCGGGCGCACTACCTGGCGGTCGCCGACGCCAGCCCGCTGCCAGTGCTGATCTACAACATGCCTGCCAACAGCGCCGGCATCGACCTCGACGCGGAGACGGTGATCACGCTTTCGGCGCATCCGAACATCCTGGGGGTGAAGGATAGCTCGGGCGCGGTGGCCAAGCTCGCCGAGATCGCAGCGGGGGCACGCGAGGGTTTCGCAGTGCTGGCGGGCAGCGCGGGCTTCCTGCTGCCGGCGATGGTCGTGGGGGCGACAGGCGCGATTGCCGCGCTGGCGAACGTCGCGCCGCGCGAGGCTCTGCGGCTCTACGAGCTCATCCGCGACGGGCAGCTCGACGAGGCGCGGACACTACAGGCACGGCTGATTCCGGTGAACACGGCGGTAACGTCGGGCTGGGGTGTCGCGGGCCTCAAAGCGGCGCTGCAGTTCGTCGCGCACTATGGCGGCGAGCCGCGCCGTCCGCTGGCGCCACTTGGCGATGCCGAACGGCTGCGACTGCGGTCCATTCTGGCGCAAGCCGACCTGTTGAGCGCGATGCGGCCAGAGCGGCAGGGCGCAAGGTAACAGCCACATCCAGAGCAGGCGAGGCGGACCGGAAGAGTATTCTCCTTCCGGCTCGCCTCGCCTGTTTGTCCAGCCGGTTTCTGTGTAGCTTACCTCGTTGTTGAGGAGAGAGGGACTGTAGATGTCCGATGCTAGAGGGAATCGCTGGCCACACTTCGAGCTGGTAACCTTCTCGGAGCCAAGTGGCGTTCCGTATGAGGTGGCGGCACCGTTGCTGGAGCAGGGCGTACCGAAGGACCTGGTAGGGCGATACCATGTTGCGGATGCGTTATCGATGTTGCAGGAACCCGGCGAAGCGCCGCTCGTGTGTTTCGGCACCAGTATGCTCTTTGAGAACATCTGCCTGGATCCACGAACCGGCAATGTTGTCGAGCTCACCATTATCCCTAGCCGATTCAGCAAGACCATCAACTTGCCCGCTGGTCCCACCGGACCCGTCCGCCTGGTGAATTCGAGTCTAAAGCAGTTCACAGCGTCAGTGCGCGCCATGGTCAACCGCTTTACGTTCGATGATGTAAACGTCGAAGAGAGCGAGGACGAAATCGATATGAAAGCGTTGCATGACGAGGGCATACGAGTCGGGAACGAACTCACCGAGATCCTCCGTAGCATTGATCCCGCAGCGGTCGCTGACGAGAACAGCTTTTGGACGACCTTTATTGATGACGTGAAGATCGGAGACTTTTCAACGGAGCTGGTCGTCAGAGGCGAATAGGGTGGTCAACTCCGGAGAACTCTGTATAGAGAGCGGTAGCTGATAGCAGTTGGGTTGCGCTAGGAACGTCACCATAGCGGGTAGTCGAGTCAGAAGGCGGAGTCACTAATTTGCACCTCGATGTCCCGACCTAGCTCACCCCAATCCACGATGTGGATTACACTGGTAGGAACGACCTGCCCGCCAGCCGTCTGCAGGGTGAGCTGGAGCGCGTCGCGGCCTCGATAGTAGGCAGCGAGCCGCTCCTCCGCCAACATGGTTTCCCCGCGCGTTCGCGCCTCGTGCGCCTCTGTGAAGAGCAGGAAGAGCGACTGTACTGCCTGATAGGCAGGTAACGGCTCGAAGGCGCCAAATGCGACGCCCATTGCCGAGTCGCGTCCTTCGAGGCGTGACCGGCCTATAGGCTGTCCTCGGTACATCACCTCGTAAGTGGTTTCCGCACGCTCGGACGTGTCCTCCGGCGTGTCCTGTGATCCCGCCGTCAGTCGCGGAGTCATGTCGTACTCTCCCGGTAAAGACCCTCTCGTCGAGCACACCTCAAGCCTCAAGCCCACACAGGCACAGTATAGTATGGGGAGCAGAAGAGCAGGTAGTGATCAGGCGCTCATTCGATGGGTCCAGCATCGCGGCACATCGAGGCAGCCGTAGCGCTCAGCGTTCGCAACTGCCGCTAGCCTACTGCGACGACGATCTTGCCACGCGTGTGGCCGCCGGCGACGCGTTCGAGGGCCTGGCGGGCCTGCTCAAGCGGGAAGGTCTCCTCGATCTCGGCGTGCAGCGTGCCTGCGTCTACCAGACGGGTAAGCGCGTCCAGGCGTTGTCGGTTGACGGTAGCGGCAAAGGCGTCGGCCTGGATGCTCGGGTCTAGGGTGGCGGGAGCCCCGACGATGAAGGCAGCGCGGCCACCAGGGCGGAGCGCGTCAACGGCTTGGCTCGCGGTTGTACCCCCAGCGGCGTCGAACAGGACGTCACTACCGCCGGGCACAGTGGCTTTCACCTGCTCGACCCAGTCCGCGTCGTGGTAATCGAATACGTCGCTGGCGCCGAGGCCCAGCAGGTAGTCGCGGTTGCGCGCGCTGGCGACACCCAACACGCGGGCACCTGCCCCAGCCGCGATCTGCACGGCGGCGGTGCCGACGCCGCCAGCTGCGGCGGTGATCAGGACCGTCTCGCCGGGTTGTACGTGCAGCCGGTCGATCAGCCCCTCGTAGGCAGTCCCTGCGGCCACGACTAGGGACGCGGCCTGTTCGGCGCTCAGCTTCGTGGATCTGCGGGCCACGCGGTGCATGGGCATCACCGCGTATTCGGCCAGGCCACCTGCGGCGAAATCTTGAAACAGGCTGGCGTAGACCGCATCGCCCACCGCGACACCGGCCTCATCACCCGCCGCCTCGACGATGCCCGCGACCTCGAACCCCGCAATATATGGGGTCCTCGTCAGCCTCCCGGATAACAGAATCTTCACATCCCACGGACCCACACCAGTCGCCTGTACGCGGACCAGCACGGTCCCGGGCGTCTGCTCGGGTGTGGGTTGCTCGCCGACGATCAGCTTGTCCAGACGACCAGCTTCTTCTACATAGGCCGCGCGCATCTGCGAATACTCCTACTAGAGCGAAGTATCGAGTTTTGGATGCAGTTGGAAAGTGGGAGAGTTCGCCTACTATCACGCCACTGGCGTCCCGTCCCTCTACCTAGATCTATAGCACTCCCCTGCGAGAGGTGCTTGCGGGGAGTTTGTCCCGTGTGTGCCATCGCCCGCCGTACATCCTCCGCTTGCACGAAGACCGATAGCTTACTACGCTGGCCACAATTTCACACGGGAAGAATGTTGGGCAAGGAGCCGCCCGGCAACGTGAGCGGGTAGATCGCGAGGACTGTCCTGGCCCCCAATGCAAACCGTACGGCCGCTCTGTGAGACGCAGGCATGGGGCAACACCGCCGATGTGAAGCGCAAGGTCACACTGCTCTGGCAGCGGATCACGCCGCACCGCGAACAGTGGGCGAACGGCGTGGTGGCAACAGTCCACCGCATCGCCAGTGAGGCGTGTCACCTACATCCGCTCGGCGAGCTCGCGCAGGCCCTGCCACTCGTGGCGGTCAAGCAGACTATCCAGCTCAGCGACGGCGTCGTCCAGGCCCAAGAGGTGGTTGAGGGCGGTCTCGAACGATTCGAGCAGGCTGGCATCAAGGCCGAAGAGGACGTCCGCGACGGGCATGCGCACGAGTGTGCGGGCATACAGCTCGACGATGTTCCAGTAGGGGCCGAGCATGCCATTCATCAGCGACTCCGTGGTCACGTCAGTCGTCGCGGGTAGCACACGCAGCAGCAGCGTATCGAGCAGCAGGTCGTTCAGTGCGCCGCCCTGCTGGAGCATCGCGCCACCTCCCCAATGCGCGCGCCGCAGACCGCTGCGCAGGACCGAGCCGTCCCACTCCGTAGAACAGAAGCAGTTGAGCGCCTCATGCGCGACCTGCGTCTGGAAGTAGGGCGCGTTCGTCTCCGTCGAGACGAGCAGGGTCTTGGCAACCTCTGTGTGTCCGGAATCCGGCTCGACGAGGTAGATATACGAGACGGCGGACTTGCCCTCCATCGCGCGGTAATCGCCGCTCGGGCTGACGCGCCGCGCCTGGGCCGTGAACTCATCCGGCGGCAGTACGTAGATCGCGGGCGTACCCTGCACGTCGCGCGTGTACCAGCGCGCCTGGTTCGAGCGTTGAATCTGCGGAATGCCGTAGACGAGGGCGACGCACGTATCACCCACGAGCTTATACACCGGCGAGAGCGCCTCCTGGCGGGTCCACGGCCAGCGCCGCCAGATCTCCGGCCACCATCCGGCAACCGCGGCCGCTGCGTCCTCAGCCTGGCGTCTCGATATGCGCGGATGGCGTCCATCCTCGTCCATCGGGTCTCGCTCCTTCAGTCTTGGCATCAATCAGCACGTTTCCTGGAAGCGTAGCACACGCGCCGGTGAGACCGCCGGAATGGGACTGCTATGCGTCCAGCGGATACATCCACCGGCGACCGGCAGGCGTTTCACGTGAAACATGGAGGAAACAAGTCAGGCGACGTTGTGATGCAGTAATCGGACGGCGGCATGAGGGGAGAAGCGGGCGAGGTCTGCCACGGTCCTACAGACGTCGAGTATCGGCAGCGTGCGGAGCGTGTTGTTTCACGTGAAACGGTGGATGTGGTGCTATACTCCGCGAGCGTGGACCGAGCGTCGGGCGCTGGTGGGAGCCGCGAGAGGTGAGGAGACCGTGAGATGGATCCGCTGACACTGTGGCGTGCGTGGCCGGTGGCCGGTCCTTGGACGCTGAGCCGGCTCGCTGGCGGGACGAACAACGCGATCTGGCGCGCCGACGCATCCGACGGCCAGCGGTACGCGCTGCGGATCGTGCGCGACCGCTCGCAAGAGCCTGCGCTGAGGTATGAGGCACAACTACTCGGCGAGCTGGCGCGGCTGCCGTTATCCTTTGCCGTACCCGCGCCGATTCCGACGATCTCCAGTGACGCGTTGTATGTGAGTGATGGCGACGAGGCATGCATCGCCATTCTGACGCCGTTGCTGCCGGGACTGCCACCAGCGAGAACTGATCTCGCCGTACTGCCATTCGCCGCGAGAGCGCTTGGCGAGCTCGATCTGACGCTGGCAAGCCTGTCGGCGAGCGCCAGCCTCGGCGATCCATTCCTGCCGCCGATGGGTGCGCTCAATCGCTGGTTTCCGCTCGACGGCGATCCACAGGCCGCACTGGACTCGCTGCCCCTCGACGGCGACGGCCGCGCTGCCATGCGGATGGCGCTTGAACTCGCGCAATCGACCGCGTCTGAGATGTACTCCCGGCTGCCGCAACAGCTCGTTCACCGCGATTTCGACGCGACGAACATCCTGATGGAAGGCTCGCACGTCACGGCAGTGCTCGACTTCGAGTTCGCCGCGTGGGACCTGCGCGTGCTCGACCTAGCTATCGCCATGAGCTGGTGGCCTTATACGCTGCTGGGGACCGGCCGCGAGTGGGAGGTCATCGATCCGCTGGGGCGAGCCTACATGGCCGTGGTGCCGCTCACATCCGAAGAGCTTGCCGCGCTGCCGGATGCGCTGCGCCTGCGCGATGCGGTCTCGTTCGTCCACCGCATGGGGCGCTACCTCACCGGTCAGGACTCACTCGCGGCGCTCAACTCACGCGCCGAGGTATATCGTACGCGCGAAAGGTGGCTGGTGGCAGAAGCGGAGACACTACGAGCGCACGCCAGCACATGGAGCGGCTCGTCACGAGAGTAAGTAGTCGCTGCAATCCGGTCAGAGGATGTTGGCAGCGACTACTTCCAAGCGTCCATAGCAAGAGGACGCCGCACGACTAAATGTTCGCGCCCGGCCCCGTCACATCGTCGGATGGCTTGGTCGGGTCGGCGGCGTCTACGTCGACATGCGTGCCAGGTTCGAGCACGAGATCGCCTCCCTCCGGAGCGAGATCGGCGCTGCGTGTTGGGTCACGCGAGGGGTCAAATGGATCTTCGTTGGGAGCGGCTTGCCCGGGGATGTTCGGGTTGCCCGGCCCCAGCGGCGGCGAGCTGGGGTCCTCCAGATCAGAGTTGAGTGAGCTGTCGTTTGCCGCGGTGCTGGCGCTGCCGAGATCGTCCCTATAAACCGGTTCCGGACCGGCGGAGACGTCGTTGCGCGACCATTCCGCGGCACGCCGCAAGGCCTCGTCGGCTTCTCCGCCGCTACCACCGCTTCTACCACTTCCCCCGCTGAACATGGAGCTCTGACCCTGCACACCACCTGTCCAGGCGCCTCCGCCCAGTCCGCCGCTGTCGCCGTGGAAGGCGGTGTCGTCCGGCACTGGCGAAGGCCCGCTCTGCTCCGGAAGCGGCGTGCCGTCTTCCCACTCGCGGCGCAGATCACCTGCCGTGACGATGCCCGAGTCAGCGGGGGCATCGATCGGGCCTGAGTCAGAGGCGAAGACATCCGGGCCGCTCGAATCGCCCGAAACGCCAGAGCCAGGAGGTGGACCGAGCGGCGTATCCGTTCCGGGACCGTGACTGCCCGCCGGACGGAATAGCTCTTCGTCGACTGGGTCACGGCCTTCGAGATCGGGGTCTTTTTGCCTGTCCGCAGGGGCGTACCGTGGCTCGGGGGATGGAGGCTCGGCGCCACCCAGGCCCATGCCGCCAGAGCTGCCGTAGTAGATGTTCCGGTCGTCGTCGTCGCCGGTCTGAGCGGATCCGCGGTTGTCTCGCGCGGCGCGCGATGCCATCAATCCGCCGCCGCCGCTCGTGGTGCCACCGCTCCCCGCGCTCTCGTCCTCGCCATCATACGACGAGACTACGCCTCGCTCGCCCGCATCCGGCGCTGCCTCAGCGGACCGGTTTGTCGAGACGGCAGGCGGGGACGGATTTGGCACGGTGTTATCGGTGGGCGATGAAACGCCGATGGAGGGCTGAGGAGACGCGCTTGGCCCTGGCGTGCGCTCAATCTGGCGACGCGCGGCAGCATCCGGCGTGTCCGCACGCGCTGGAACGCCACCGATCGGACCGCTGCCTGCCATGCCATTCGCCGCACCGCCGCCGAATGCGGCTGACTGTTCGCTCGTATTCGAGCCTGCGCTGTCATAGCCAGAACCACCAGCTCCGTCCATCAGTCCCGCGTCGGGGGGAGCTTTCATGTCGTGACCGCGGGACTCGAAGCTCTCGTCGTCGCGCTCGGGCTGTGGCGGGCGCGCGCCGCCGAGTCCAGGTGTTCCGGTGCGGCCATAGCCAGGCACATCGGTGTCGCGCCGAGTCCAGCCAGGCGTGTCGTCATCCGGCCGGGCGAAGCCTTCCTCGGGGCTAGGTTCACCGCGGCCATAATCCGGATCATCCGGCTCGTCGCGGCCGAGGGCGTCCAGGCCCATGTCCGTCACGTCGGATGTCACATCGTCGCGGTCAACCTGGTCCTCGTTCGCTCCGAGCGACGACTGGCTCGCGTTGTTCTCCTCGGGAATGGCCGGGTCCATCGTGCCGCCGATGCCGTCCACGTCAGGCCGACCGAGTTCTCCCAAGTTGCCGGCCGTACGCCCTGTCGCGACGCCCGCGTTGGTGCCTCGCAGCGTCTGGCGAGCGCCTTCCTGTCCGGAGCGCTTTCCATTGATCGCCGGAGGAGTCGGATCAACGCCGAACGCGTCGGGAACGGGTGTGCCGGGAACATCACGTGTGCCCGGCTCGACGTCATCGTCACTGTTACTCTCGACACCTCCTGGTGTACCGAGGGTCGAGCGACGGTCGGGATAGCTCGGATTCGTCGTGTCATCGGGGCGAGTGCCACCACGAGCAGAGCCGAACTCCTCCTCGTCCATGGGAGCGCCGATAGGCGATGTTTGATCCCGATAGTCAGGCCGTGGAGTCGTGTCGTGTCCGCCAGGTGTGCCATCACGGGTGGGGGGACCTTGTACGTCCCGGCGGTCGGGTCTTGCCGAACCATCGGAGATTGCGTTGTCCTCAATCGTGAGCGGGTCCAATTCGGAGTTGTCGCGTTGCATGGTCTACCTCCATCTTCCTTCGCCTCGCCGGTGGTCCATACATCTGTGCGAACAGACAAGTGAGGGCGAGGCTGTATCCTCGCCCTGGCGTATGTTGAGTCTTTCCTTGGTGATGTGCCGAGGACTGCCGCGCGCTACAGTGCGGAGGTGCCGGCCGAGGGCTGCGACGGCCCCTGGCCAAAGCCAACGCCGAGCGACGCCGATTGCAACGCCTGCGTCACCGCGGTCGATACCGTCTCCACGTCAGTGGCGGACACGTCGATGCCATCGTCTTGCAGCGCGAAGATCGCGGCCTCCGCGAGATGCTGCTCAAGCCACCGCGACATGGCGATCTCGTCCGCGAGATTGAGCTCCGCCGCATGTACGGTATCGACGTCACCATAGAGCTGTGCGGTAGCAATCAGCAGGCCGTATGAGGCGATCTCCATGTGTTCGGTCGCATAGTCGTCGCGGGCATCCTTCGCGACCGCGTCCGGACGCACACCCGACATAGCGCCCGCCAGATTGCCGAGCAGTCCTGTCATGGCACTCTTGATCGCTGGTGGCGTTTTGTCGTATGCCCTCAGGCGGGCCTCCATGCGGTCCCGATGCTGCTTTGTCTGGTCCAGGTGCTCACGGATCTTGGCCTGCACCTGTGGATACTTGGCCACATCGTCGAGCTGCTTCTCGAGCGTTTCGACGATCTGATTTTCCATCGCGTACGCGTCTTCGATGTAGCTGACGAGCTTGTTTCGGAGCTCGGCTCTGTCTGCCATACGATGATGTTCCTTCCTCTGAACGGGTGTGTCATCCTGGACGTCCTGGGAAAAAATCGGTGCAAGATGCATACCAGTACACACTGAATGCACGAGCCGAAATCGACGGTGTATTGTCCAGCCGCGGGCGCACGACAGACATGTTGATTGCCGCGCTGCGGATGTCAGTGGCGGTCGTCTCCCGTCGCCGAGCCAGCGCGTTTCTGCTCTTGCTGGATGCTTCTCGCTCCCACCTGCACCAGCCGCAGGAGCGTGACGAAGCCCACTCCTCCGATGATGTTGCCGAGGCACGCCAAGGCAAGCATTCCGAGCCACGTGCCGTAGTGGAATGGACCTCCAGCGTGGATTCCCGCGAAGACCTCCAACGACATGACAATGGCGTGATTGAGGTGGCCGGCGGCGAGCAGAAACGCTGCGGCAAAGGCGGCCGCAAGCTTGGCAAACTCTGAATGCGAGGCGTGCTGCATCCACGTCATAAGGGTGATAATAGCCCCAGCCAGCAACGCGCTGGCGAAGGACGTGCCGATGTCGCGCGCGAAGAAGTGGCTCGCCGTCGTGATGGCGACTGGTTTGAGCTCGGGCACCGCCGCGAGCATGAGCCAGGTAATGAGCCATCCGCCGATCAGGTTCGTCACCAGCGTTCCGCTCCACAGGCGCAGAAGGGAAAGCACGGTGTTCTGCCGCGTGACGAGAGCCGTAATCGGCACCAGAAAGTTCTCGGTGAAGAGCTCGCTATTCGCCAGCGTCAAGGCCAGGAAACCAATGCCGAACGCGATCGAGCTGCCCATCTCGCTGCCCGTGTAACGCAGCACGAGCAGCAGCGCGAACACGCCCAGACTCACATCGGCGCCGCCTACCAGACCAGTCGCGAGCAGCGAGGGAAGTGTGCGCTTGAGACGCTCGTCTCCTTCGTTGATGGTGCTCTGGAATGTGCCACGAACGTCTATGCTCACATCGGTCCTCTTCAGGTGCGAGTGTCGCGGCGTCATCCTCTTCGCGGCACGTCCGCGGCAACGACAGCGAGTGGAGTTGAAACGCGCCGACGGATGTGCGTGATCGGCGCGTTTCATCCTGGTGGACCGCCGATCTATCCGTCGCGGCCGCACGCCTCGCGGTATCCGCCTCCATGCGGTCAAGGCGACGGATCGGGCGCCTGCCGTCGAGCGCTTCCATTCCGCTCTAAGCGACCGGGCCGTTCCACTACCTTAGTTGTCGGCCCGCTGCCGCGCCTCAGGAGCGGCGTTGGTATCACGACACGCAGCATCCATCGGGTCCGGCGAGATGCGCGGCCTGTGCTCATACACTGCCGAGCATCGGCTCGGACCCGATAGACTGGTACGGAGCGCAGTGCGAGAAATGACCAGCGTCTCCGGTCGTCGACCAGCACGATGTCCAGCATGATGTTGTGTAGGAGCGCAAGGGCCATGCCACGCGTCAGCTCAGCCACGGCTATGTTCACTGCAGCAGATGTGTGCGTGACCCATACATCGCAACGCGCCGTGTGTTGACGGCGCGTTGCGATGGGGAATCGTTCTTCTCGCTGCCGCTCATGTCAGCCCATCCGGCACCGGATGGAGGAGATCGAGGCCGGTCTGCTGATCGTGCTGGCGCTCCAGTGTGCCATTGATCTGGGTAAGGAAGACTTCGAGCGTCGGATAGACCGTGCCCTCGCCGAGATGTCCAGCCAGTGGAGTGTAGTCCGAGGTGCCGAGAGTTACGTGCGCGTGGATGTAGGGCTGATCCTGCTTCCGCGAGACGCTGCCTAACAGGCTGACGACCTCGACCTGCTGGCTCACCTCCCGCTGCTCATACTGCTTTGTCTGTGCGTTCCAGTACTTGATCTGCGCCTGAGCGAAGCCGCCCAGCGCCCAAAAGCGTCCAGCGCTGACATGCTGCTCCGCCAGGTACGACGTGAAGGTTTCGATCAGAGGCTCGCCCGGCTCGAAGACGAGAACGTGCTCTGAGCCGAATCGTGCGCTTCGCATGTCACG
>CAYRVF010000106.1:0-18167 GCA_964427535.1 uncultured Ktedonobacterales bacterium | reverse complement strand
CCACGAACTCGCCGTGCGCGATGCGCAGGCTGATGCCGTTGAGGATGTCGATGCGTGATCGGCCGAGCGGGAGCGACTTTTTGATGTCTTCCCCTTCCAGCGCGGGCACACCTGTTGCGGTGGGTACTGTCTGTGAGCCGGGTTGTTGCGCCGTATCCACGATGAACCGTCCTCCCTGTGGCGGTATACACTCGTCACGTATCGCCCGTTGCGTGTTCCGGAGCGCACTGGACAGGCAGACGCCTATGCCGGATATATGTACGGACGAGCCGATGGCCGGTTGCACGGCGCTGTGCTACCCGCGATTGGCCACGCGCTATCGTAACACCTATGTTACGGAGATCATAGAGTGCATTAACTCCCAGTGCTAGTGAGAAAAGTCATGGATGAGAGGTCGACGATGGCAGAAGGACAACGAGCGGCAGATCCCTACGCGGAGATTTCTGCCTGGTATGATGTCGAGCATGACCGGCACACCGATGACATCTCGTGGCTGCTGAATTACCTCGCTGATTCCGCACCACAGCGAGCCGCGGTTCTTGAAATCGGCGCTGGGACCGGACGCATCGCGGCGGCACTGGCGTCGGCGGGGCACGTGGTCACAGCGGTCGAGCCATCCGAGGCGATGCGACGGCGTTTCGAGCGGCGCCTCAAGACGCTTCCCGAGGAGGTCGCTCGCCGCGTGCGTATCGTCGCGGGGAACGCGCTTGATCTGAGTCTGCCGCAGTCAGACACTTTCGACGTGGCGGTGTTCAGCCTCAACACGTTCCTCCATCTCACATCGCCGGAAGCTCGGGTCGCGGCGCTGAGGAACGTTCTCCCGCACATCCGTCCATCCGGCCACCTGCTGCTCGACCTCGATCTCGCCGGGCCGCACCTGCTGGCCGAGCAGCCGAACCGGATGTGGTGGCAGGGCACCTGGCCTGTACCCGAGTCGAACGCGGTGCTGAGCCATTTCATCGTGGCGGAGCCCCTGCGCTCATCCGAACGCGTCTCGGTGACACATTTCTACGACGTGCAAGACCAGGGCGGCGCCGTCGTCCGCACAATTGCAGAGATGGATCTGGCGCTGCTCACACGAGGCGAAGTGGAACTCTCGCTCACCACCACCGGGTACGAGGTGGAGGACGTGTTCGTCGCGTACGAGGGGCCAGCAGAGACCACCGCACGCGACCATCTCGTCTTCGTCGCCAGGCCTGCATCGCGCTCGTAGTCTTGGCCGGGAGACGGGCGAGGCATGCTTGCCCCCTGCAGTCGACGCGAGGGCGGTGATTCGGAGGGGCAGGCTAGGAGGGTGTGCCTGGAAGGGGAAGCGTGAAGCGGAAACGCGCGCCCCCGCCCGGCGCGTCGTCGACCCAGATGCGCCCGCCATGCTGCTCGACGACGAGTTGTGCAATCGCCAGTCCCAGGCCGGAGCCGCCAGGGTGTACCCGCGCGGACTCCTCGGAGCGGTAGAATCGCTCGAAGATGCGCTCGCGCTCTGCCGGGGCAACGCCAGGACCCGTGTCGGTGATAGTGAAGAGGATGCATGACCCGTCGAGCGCCGCACTGAGTGCCACCTGACCGCCGTCGGGTGTGTGCGCCAGCGCGTTGCTCACGAGATTTGTCAGCACCTGCTGAATGCGCAGGCCGTCGGCAAGTGGCGCGGGCAGGTGCGGCTCCAGCTCTACGTCAAGACGAATGGAGCGCGCCTCGGCTTCCGGACGGAGTAGGTTCGCGCTCTGTGCGAGCAGCAGCGGTACATCAACCGGGGCGGGGCGCAGGGCGAATTGTCCGGCGTCCGCCTTGCTCAGCAGCAACACATCCTCGACGAGCCGGGTAAGATGCTGCGTGCTGGTGTGCGCGTACTCCAGGAACTCCTGCTGCTTCTCGGCGAGTGCGCCCACGTAGCCGTCGAGCACGATTTCGAGGAAGCCGTTGATGGCATTGAGCGGCGTACGCAGCTCATGAGAGACCATCGAGAGAAAGTTTGCCTGCGCCGGACCAGTCTCCTGCCTGGCCGGTAGCGCCCGCGCACTCAGCAGCACGGCGGACGGCTTGCTGCGCCCTCCAAGAGGCGATGTGGTCAGCGAGACACCCGACGTGTGCGACGGATCCACACCCAAGCGTAGCACGGGGTACGACCACCCCTCACCACTCTCAAGGGCACGCCGAGCCGGGCAGCCGGAGGTGCCGCAGAGCACGGCTCCCGAGGTATCGCGGCAGCGGAGCACCTCAGCGCAGGACTGGCCCGACGCGGGGATGGGGGCCGGCGGGAAAAGACGTGCTCCGGCGGGATTCATGCCGAGGATGCGTAGGTCGCCGCTGACGACGATGGCAGCATCCGGCGACCGCTCCAGCGCATCGACAACGCGCGCAGCCGCGGCCACACCAGCCCTCCGCCGCGGTCTGTTCGCTCGGACCGCCTCGATCAGCGGACGTAGCTCGGTCGCCTGCTTGAGGAGACGCGAGCGAGCGGCGCCCCCCTGAGCGTCCTCCGCCGATGCGCGCGCGATCACCAGTATGGCTCGCTGCTCTGCGCTGCCAAGAGGGAGAGCAACCACTTCCTCTACTCCGGTGCCGCCGTGAACGCTGCTGGCGAGGTCGGTGGCGCGCGTGAGCGCCTCGGCGGCGATAGCGCGCAGCTTCCGCCGTACCGCTGGTGGTAGCTGGTTACTCGTAGCACGTGCCAGCCCGACCTGCCGCAGGGCTGCGTGCGAAGGTGCATAAATCCCGACGACCTCGGCATCCAACGTGGTGCGCAGCGCCGCCGCGAGGTGCGCGTCGGTCGCCGCGCCAATCTGAGCTAGCACAGTCTGGAAAGAGTCTATGGGCGCGCTCTGCCCGTGTTGCCACGGGGGAGGTGGTGCGGACGATGGTGCTGAGGCGCGTGCTGTCATACGGAGTTATCTCGTGAGGGTGTAGCCGACGCCACGCTCCGCCTGGATGAGCCGGGGGTGCGCCGGATCGTCTTCGAGCTTGCGACGCAGACGGCGGATGTAGACGTCGACGATGTTGCTCTCCCCTTCAAACGTCTCACCCCACACGCTGGCCATCAGCTCGTCGCGCGAGACAGGCTGCCCAGCGCGCTGGGCCAGATACACGAGCACCTTCATCTCGGTGGGCGTCAGCGAGACGGGACGATGGCCTGGCGCCGTGACCGTCAGCCCGATGGGATCGATGACGAGCCCGCTAGCCGTGATCGGCTCGGAGCCGCGACCACTCTTGCGATAGCGCCGCAACACCGCACTCACGCGCGCGGTCAGCTCGGCTGGCTGAAACGGCTTCGCGATGTAGTCGTCCGCGCCCATTTCCAGGCCGAGCACCTTATTCTCGACTTCGTCCTTGGCGGTCACGAAGATCACGGGTATGTCGATTCCCCGCGAGCGTAGCCGTTTGTAGAGGTCGAAGCCGTTGAGCTGCGGCAAATTGACGTCGAGCAGCAGCAGATCGGGTGGCGTGCGCTCGATGTGCTGAAGCGCTGCATGCGCGGTGCCCGCCATCTCCACCGTGTATCCTTGCTCGGCGAGAAGGAATTGCACCATGCGGCTGCCCAGGGGGTCGTCGTCTACGACCAGGACCCGCATGCGCCCTCCTCCTTGCGTCAGGGTGGTTGCGCCCTCACGGGGCAGTGTTCCGACTGCTCCCCTTCTTCCCATAGTATGGGGCTGCTTGGAGCCTGTCAATTCGCTCACCTTCCTGGCTAGAGAGCAGAGATGCGCCGGGCCACTCGGCGACTCATTCTATACAAGAACTCACGGCTCCGGCTGGATCTCACCTCGGCAAGTCAGGCGATCATGTTCTCGTCCGGTCACGAGCGGAAGGGGGAAGCGTCTGCCAGTTTATCCCACGGCCGTGCGACCGGCGCGAGTCCGCTCGATATGCACCAGCAGAATCGAGATGTCGGCAGGGGTGACGCCGGGGATGCGGGAGGCCTGGCCGACCGTCAGCGGCTGCACACGCGTGAGCTGTTGCCGGGCCTCCGTCCGCAGTCCCTTGAGGGCGGCATACTCCAGCCCCTCGGGGATGCGGCTCTCTTCGAGACGGAGCGCGCGGTGAACGCTCGCGAGCTCCTTGCGGATGTAGCCCTCGTACTTTACCCGCAGCTCGACCTCGACAGTGGTATTGTCGTCCAGCTCGGGGAGCGCTGGTTCCGCGACGTCACTGGTGGACGGACTTACAGCACAGAGCGCCCGGACGTGCCAGTAGCGCGCCTCCGGTCGGCGCAGCAGCTCGGCCGCCGACATGCGTTGCGTGACCGGCGACATGCCCAACTCCGCGCCGCGCGCCTGCACTGGCTTGCTGGGCGTGATCGCCACGCTCTCCAGCAGCTGAAGCGCCTGCTCGGCAAGCTGGCGCCGTCGTTCGACAGCCTCGTATCGCTCATCGTCTATCAGGCCGAGCCGGTAGGCGTGGGAGGCGAGGCGCAGGTCGGCGTTGTCGGAGCGCAGCAGCAGCCGGTGCTCGGCCCGCGATGTGTGCAGCCGGTAGGGCTCCGTCGGCGGCTGGGTGACGAGATCGTCGATGAGCACGCCGATGTAGGCTTCGTCGCGACGCAGGATGAACGGCTCGTCGCCGCTGGCCGAGAGCGCCGCATTGATGCCCGCGATGATGCCCTGAGCGGCGGCCTCCTCGTAGCCTGAGGTGCCGTTAATCTGCCCTGCGAGGAAGAGCCCCGCGGCGGCCTTCGTCTCTAGCGAGAGGCTAAGCTGGTCGGAGGGCACGTAGTCATATTCGACGGCGTACCCGACACGCATCAGCTCGGCGCGCTCCAGCCCTGGGATGCTCCGCAGCATCGCGCGCTGTACGTCTTCGGGCAGGCTGGTGTTCATCCCCTGCACGTAGACCTCACCGGTACGCCAGCCCTCTGGCTCTAGAAATATCTGGTGGCGCTCCTTGTCGGCGAAGCGCACCACTTTGTCTTCGATGGATGGGCAGTAGCGTGGACCGATGCCCTCGATGATGCCGTTGTAGAGCGGCGAGCGGTCCAGATTGGCACGGATGATCTCGTGCGTCCGCTCATTGGTATGCACGAGGTAGCAGGGCAGTTGCAGACGCCAGGCAGTCTGCGCCTCGGGCGGCAGCGGATAGATGGGGTTAGGATGCCCGCGCGGCACCTGCACGTCCTCTCGCGCGCTGACGTCGGACGAGAAGTAGAGCGGCGTGGGGCTGCCTGGCTGGATGATGGTCTGCGACCAGTCGATGGTGCGCGCGTCGAGGCGCGGCGGGGTGCCCGTCTTGAACCGCCGCACGGTCAGCCCCACGCCCCGTAGCGCATCAGAAATGCCCAGCGACGGCGCTTCGCCTGCGCGGCCGCCTGCCTGTGTCTTGTCGCCGACGACGAGACGCCCGTTGATGAACGTGCCCGTGGTGAGCACGACACTGCGCGCGCGCAACTCGACGCCGCCGGTCAGCCGCACACCACGCACGCGCGGCCGGCCGTCGCGCCCAGTTTCGGAGAGCAGCCCGGCGACGGTGGTCTGGCGCAGCTCCAGGTTGGGCTGCGACTCCAGCGCGTACTTCATACTGAGGCGATAAGCTTGCTTGTCGCACTGAGCACGTAGCGCTTGCACGGCGGGACCCTTGCTCGTGTTGAGCAGCCGGACCTGGATGAACGTGCGGTCGGTGTTGCGCCCCATCTCGCCGCCCAGCGCGTCGATCTCGCGGACGAGATGTCCCTTCGCTGGTCCGCCGATCGAAGGATTGCACGGCATCAGCGCGACGCTATCCAGATTCATGGTGAGCAGAAGCGTCGAGCGGCCCATGCGGGCGGCGGCGAGGGCGGCTTCGCAGCCGGCGTGTCCCGCGCCGACGACGATGACGTCGTAGCTCGGTCCACTATCGACGGTGGGAGTTTCGGAGTGCTGCATGGCGGTTCATCCAGAGATTGCAGGTATGCGCATGACGGCCGCGAACGCTCTCGCGGCGCCCCTGGCATTATGTCGGCTGCCGCGAGCCAACGTCAACGCGAGCACGCCTCTCGTAGAGCGCATACAGAATCTTGGGCTGGTGCGACATCGCTTAACTAGGGTTAGGGCATCGGACACGTAGTGCAGCAGGACTGCTCAAGCCGCCAGCGTGACGTCGGGTAGGCGCATGAGGTCGCGGACATGGCTAACGACGTCCAGGCGGCGCAGGCCAACAGGGGTCTTGCGCAGGCTCCAGTAGCAGGTCCGGGGACCTTGCCAGTGGCCGATGCGCGAGTCTCCCTGGAATATTTGTGTTACTCGACCGGCGTTCGATGGGGAGACCCTGTCGTGTGAGCGGGACATCTCCATGGTGAACGTCCCTGTCAGACCACCCATGAGCCGGCACGCATAAGTGTTCTACCCGCGAGCTCATTGGCCTCTCGCCATGCCTGGATACGCACAGGACGCAGCACAAGATAGAGGTAGTGGCCGCCGGCGGTTCGAGGATCCCAATCGGCCTGCCCCGCATAGCCCTCGGCGAGCCCATCCGGCGCGTCCTCCAGCTTGATGGCTCGATCGAGGACGGCATCGATGATCACCACGTCGCGCGTCGGACCGAGCCCGAGTCTTGCCGTGCCGTATTCGGTGATGTTGCGGGCAGTGCGAGAATCTGACTCCAACGCGACGGCAATCCGCTCGTCGATCCACGCGAGTGACAGTGGCACCAGATGCGCCTGGGCTGAACCACTCTCGGACGCTGAAGCCGAGGCAACCCAGGCGTCAATGCCTCTTGTGTGCAGCTTTGCCAACGTATCCGCTTTACGCTCCGCCCCACTCCGAGGCCCAGGCTGAGTTGTCATGGTGTGAAGTTGCTTTCTACTCTGTAGCAATCAGGACTGTCCCGAGGCCAGATTCACAGCTCCGTATCGGTGCGTCGTAGTCGTGGACTGTGGCACGCGCGATACGCACGAGTGCACACATCTGCTTGCCGGGGGACCGAGCTTCCCTGGCCTGCCGCTGAGCGCATGCCGAACGGTAGGCCAGGGACGTGACGATGCGAAATCAGCGATCGTGCATCAGGCCGAGTTCGTTGCCGTCCCGGTCCTTCACCGTGGCGACCAGCCTGCCGCCACCCACATCCTTGACCGCTTGCTGCAACTGCGCCCCCGCATCCAGGAGCACCTGGAGACTCGCCTCGATGTCGTCGACGAGGCGGTAGCCTACCGGTCCCGAGGTGTCGCTACTGTTCTGATTGGGAACGAGACCGATCTGCTGGCCATCAACCTCGAACCCGACATAGTACGGCGAGTCCGTAGCGGGCTCGACTCCCAGGAACTGGGTAAAGAGCGCCTTCGCTTGCGCGAGGTCGCTTACGGGATAGAGGATCGTGCTTATACCCGAGGCCATCACGAGCTCCCTTCAGTTGCTCTATGCGTGGTGTCACCATCGACCGACCCTCGCCGGTCACTACTATGACGCCACGCACGGAGGAAATGTGACCGATGGACCAACACGACTGGCTGGCGGATCGATTCGTGGCCAACCGAGGCCACAGGAAGGCAGTGGCATACCGCATGCTCCGTTCCTTGAGTGGAGGAAACGATGGTGCCCAGGAAGCCTGGCATCGGTGCTCTCCTCTAGCGCAGTCGCAGCGCCTGTCCTAGATTCAGAGTGTAGCCAGGACGTTGCGTTACTCGGTCGCCACGCGCGCCGACAGATCGATAGCGCGCGTTCGTCGGCGGGTAACCGAAAACACGAAAAGAGGCTCCCGATTGGGAGCCTCCATGCAACCGTGACGAGCGTGCCGCTACTGGACGGTGATCGTCATGTTCATCTGCGGGTGAATCGTGCAGGTGACCTTATAGGTGCCGGGTGCGGTGAAGGTCACGTTCTTCGACTCGCCCGGGTTGATGTTGAAGCCGGGCGCCTTGAGCTCGGTGGGCAGTGTGCCGGTCGCGTCGCTGGCGTTGCACTGTCCATTGGTGCCGACGCAGATGACGTGCGGCGCGCCGTCGGACGCGTCCTTGAAGATCACGGTGTCGCCCGACTTCACCGTACGGCTCGTCTGGACGAAGTTGTCCTGTCCCATGTCAACTTGATTCGCGGGAGTCGTGGAGCTGTTCGATGCCGTTCCCGGTGTCTTGCCGCAAGCGGCGAAACCCACTGAGAGCAACAATAGAACGGGAAGAATCAGTGCGGCGAACTTTCTCATGAGAGCGTGTGGTCCTTTCCGAGCAGCGCGCACAACGACGGGCGACTGCCGAACGTCCTGATAGATCTATGGGCCAGGTGCGTGTTGCGCGAGACAACGTATGGGCATTTTCCACGCCCTCTGCCTTGCGGGCAACGTCACGTGCGAGAGAGGAGCGTCGAAGCCAACGCATAGTATAACGCAGATGACCGGACGCCCACAATCCGGGCGGTACCCGAACTGTCCCTCAGGTGTTTTCCTGACATGGTGGCTGGCTGTTTGGAGTTACTGGCGGGCAAGTCGGTAGCCGACGCCCGGCACGGTGAGGATGTAGCGTGGCTTGCGGGGATCAGGCTCGATCTTGCGGCGCAGGCGGCGCACATAGACCCACACGAACTCGACCTCGCTGCTGTAGCCGGGACCCCACACGCGTTCGAGCAAGACTTCGTGCGAGAGCACCATCCCCGGATGTTGCGCCAAGACGCGCAGTAGCTTGTACTCCGTTTTGCTGAGCGTCACCGTACGCCCGCTGACCGTGACACAGTGCTGGGCGAAGTCGACCGTCAGCTCGCCGAAGGTAAAGACCGGCTCGGGAGCGCTAAGCCGGGCGGCGGCGTCGGCACCGCGCAGCGCGGACCGAATACGTGCGAGCAGCTCTTCGAGGCTGAACGGCGCGGCGAGGTAGTCGGCCGCGCCCATGTCGAGCGCATGCGCGCACTCCAGCGGGTCGCCTTTGCGCGCTAGCAGAATGGTCGGCGCCGCCGTCTCGTCGCGAATCCGCCGGTACTGTTCGAGCAGGCTGGCCCCGTTCGCTCCGCCGCCCAGCAGAATCAGGTCCGGCTCCTCAAGCTCAATAGTATGGAGCGCGTCATTGAGGGCGCCGCAGGCGAGCGCGCGGAAACGCTGCGCTTCGAGATTGGCGCGCAGGTAGCGCGAGAGTCGCGCCTCAGGCTCCACGACGAGCACGACCCGGTGGGCGCGCTCGACCGGCAACGGCGCCATGCCACTGGCGGCGCCCATTGGCTCTCTGTCGCCAGTGCCAGTAGGACTGTCCTCCATGCGCACCGGCAACGTGGGCGGGAAGAGCGGCAGCGTGGCCGAGAGCATCAGCCCGGGCCCGTCAGGCAGTGCTTCGGCATGGGCCTCGCCGCCGTGTGCCACGATGATCGCTTGGGCGAGCGGGAGCCCCAGATCGCCGCCAACTGAGACAGTCTCCACACCGGGAATGCCGCTGAATGCCTCGAACAGGTGGGGCAGCGCCTCGGCAGGGAGCGCTTTTCCGCGCTGCCGCAGCGTAATACGCACGCCTGAATCCTCAGAGCGCACCGAGACACGAATCGCTGCCCCGTCTGGCGCCAGCCGGATGAGGAATTGGAGCAGCAGATCGAGCGCGGTGACGAGGCGCTGCTCGTCGCAGACGATGGTCGGCGTGTGCCCGGGAACGGCGAGCTCCAGCGTATGGCGCGGCGCGCGTGGCTTCCATGTGGCGAGCAGGCCCATCAGCATGTCGCCGATCTCGACCGGCGCCGTCCGCAGCGGTTCGCGGCCCGAGAGCAGCGGCGTGAGCGTGGCGAGCAGAGCGAACGCCTGGCGGACACGCTCGGTCTCGCGCGCGAGGTAGCGTAGCCCGCGCTGCTCGATAGCGACGTCCAGCGGTCGCGGCGCAGTGGCGAGTGTGGCGGCGTTGCCCGCGATGTTGGCGAGCGGCTCCTCTAAAGCGGTCAGCACGCGCGTGAGCAACTCGTCGCCCGCGCCCTGCCGCGCCGCCGGAGGAACGATGCCGTCGGGCAACGCGACGACCCGCCACGACTCGCCGTCCACCTGGACGCTGAGATGCGTCAGCTCGGCGCCAGCACGCTCGGATGAGGTGTCTTCACGTCCACTCGCGCCCGCAGTCAGCGACCGGCCGATGCGCTCGGCGAGCATTGGCGCGCGCTGCAGCACGTGCGACTGCAATGCGCTCGCGGGCAGCCCGAGAAAGGCGTCGGCGCTCGCGGCGCACATCCGTGCCGCCGGAGTGTTCATCGCACGTAACACGCCTGCGTCGTCGAGCGCGACGAGTGGTGTGGGGAGTGCCGCCAGCAGGACATGCACATGCGTCTCCGACAGGACCACCGTGGGATGCCCTGCGATTTCCGGCTGGGTGTTGGTCTGGCCGCGCGAGGACGACTTCGCGGTCAGTGACGGAGGAGCCGAACGACGCGCGTCGTTGCGCTGTGGCACAGGGAATTGAGGCTCCGGCACGAGTTCCAGTACCTAACTACTACCTGACAAAAGTGTCTGGCGCAATGGCCTTATGCTAGTATAACGTCGTTCGGGTGTGCGTGCAAATGGGCGCGTGCAGGCGTGGCTGCCCCGTTGTCGTTCAGGGCTCTGTCAGGAACGTCCCAAGCGCTGCTAGGTGCCTGTCAGGCTCTCGCGATACACTCGGAGGTAAGCTTGGTGCATCTCGCGCTGGGTGAGACGCGAAAGGGATTCGCAGACGATGCAAAAGGTCGAACTGGCCGCCAGCCCGACGTGGCGTGACACACTCGCGGCGTATCTCAATCTGATGAAACCGCACGTGACGGTCATGCTGTTGGGGACGACACTCGCCACAATGGTCGTGGCGCACGGGGGCTTGCCGAGCCTGCCGCTGATCCTCGCGACGATGCTCGGCGGAGCGATGGCGGCCGGGAGTGCGAACTCCATCAACTGCTATTGGGATCGCGATATCGACGCAATCATGAGCCGCACACGCGCCCGCTCGCTCCCGTCGCATCGCGTTCCCGACCAGCACGCGCTCATCTTCGGCCTCGCGTTGGGCGTCGCGTCATTCGGAATCTTCTACACGTTCGTCAATCTGCTCAGCGCGTTGCTCGCCGTCGCGGCGATCGTCTTCTACGTCTGCATTTACACGATGTGGCTGAAGCGCACGACACCGCAGAACATCGTCATCGGCGGCGCGGCTGGTGCGGTGCCGGTGCTGATCGGCTGGTCGTCCGTGACGAACTCCGTCAGCCTCGCGGCTATCTGGCTGTTCCTCATCATCTTCCTGTGGACACCGCCGCACTTCTGGGCGCTCTCGCTCGTTTTGAAGAAAGATTACGAGCGCGCCCACGTGCCGATGCTGCCGGTGGTCATGGGTGAGCGCGAGACAAACCGCCAGATCGTGCTCTACACGCTGCTGCTGCTCGCCGCGACGCTTGTGCTGTTCGCGCTGCGGACCTTTGGCTTCGTGTACCTGGCGTCGGCGATCGTGCTTGGCGGGGTGCTGCTCTTCCTCGCGATCAAGCTGACGCGCACGCGGACGCTCAAGGACGCGCGCACGATGTTCTGGTTCTCGAACTATTATCTGGCGCTGCTCTTCGCGATGATGGTGGTTGACCGCGTGCTGCGCTAGACGCGGAGCCCGTCAGGGAGCATGAAGGCGAAGTACCTCTGCTGTCCGGGGTTTGTAAGGCGCGTCTGGTATGGTACTGTGTCAGATGCGCCGGTCTATGCTCCTCTCTTGCTGGATGCCCACGGGGCGGCACCGGCGGAGGTGGAGACTGGCATCGGGCAACGGAGCCGAAAACTACATCTGGGAGGTCGAGGGACCACGTATGCCGTTTCGTTCCAAATGGGCGCGGCGCGCAGGAGTTGCCCTGCTGGCGCTGACGTCCGCGGCCCTACTGGCAGGATGCGGTGAAAACTCGCCAAGCATTCTCAATCCGAAGGGACCAGAAGCAAATCGGGAAGCCTTCCTGTTCTGGTTCATTCTGGTCGTCGCGACTATCGTCTTCGTGCTCGTCACGTCGGCGCTGCTCTACTCGGTGATCCGCTTCCGCGATCGCCCGGGTGCCGCTCCGGCACGTCAGGTCTCCGGCCATACCGGACTGGAGATCGCCTGGACGATCGTGCCGTCCGTCGTGCTCTTCATCGTGCTCGGGGTGACGATCGGCACGATGTTCGCGCTGGCGCAGCCGCAAGGGAAGCCGACGATCAATGTGACGGCCATCGGGCACCAGTGGTGGTTCGAGTTCCGCTATCCCAGTGAGAACGTCGTCACCGGCGACGAGCTGCACGTGCCGGTGGGCACGGTCGTCCACGTCGATCTGCAGTCGGACAACGTCATCCATAGCTTCTGGATTCCGCAGCTAACCGGCAAGACCGACATCATCCCCGGCCACAACAACGCGATGTGGTTCCAGGCTGACACTGCCGGGACGTATCGCGGCGAGTGCGCCGAGTTCTGCGGCACACAGCACGCGCATATGGACTTCGTCGTCGTCGCGCAGTCGCAGAGCGACTATCAGGCATGGATCGCGCAGCAGCTACAGCCCGCGACCACTCCGACCGACCCGCTCGCGCAGCAGGGCAAGGCGATCTTCTTCGGCGCGGCAGGGTGCGCTGGCTGCCACGTCGTGAACGGCGTGAACAAACAGACGCCGGCGCAGATTGGTCCGAACCTGACCCACTTCGGCAGCCGGCTGCTGATCGCGGGTGGCGTGACCAACAACACCACCCAGAACCTCTACGACTGGGTCTACCACGCCCAGACCGTCAAGGAAGGTGCCGACATGCCGTCCTTCGACGGAACAAGCCCAGGGTACACCAAGCTGACTCCTCAGCAGGTGGACGCGCTTGTGGCGTATTTGCAGAGTCTCAAGTAGTGTCGCGCGGAGGCAGGGTTGTGGGGGATGCGCTCCCGCACGCTGCCTGCCTGGCACCGTTGCCAAGCAGACACAGTGCCGGACTGAGAGGGTAGCATGGCTGTTGGAAGTGTCGCGACACGCGGCCGGCTCGTACGACGGACCTGGAAACAATCGGCCTTTGGTTCGTGGGTGACGACGGTTGACCATAAGCGCATTGGCATTCTGTACATCTACACCGCGTTCCTGTTCTTCCTGGTCGGCGGGCTGGAGGCGGAGTTGATCCGCTGGCAGCTCTCGCAGCCGAACAACAAGTTCCTGAGTCCCGAGGCGTACGATCAGGTCTTCACGATGCACGCGACGACCATGATCTTCCTGTTCGTCATGCCGATGTGGACCGGCTTCGGCAACTTCCTCGTGCCTCTGATGATTGGCGCGCGTGACATGGCCTTCCCGCGCATCAATCAGCTCGGCTACTGGTTGTTCCTGGCGGGCGGTCTGGTGCTTAGCTCCAGCTTCCTCTTCGGCGCGGCGCCGAACGCGGGCTGGTTCAGCTATGCGCCGCTGACGGAGGCCACGCCGAACTGTATCGCGCAGAACGTGGCGGGCCAGACCCTGCAGTCGCAGGCCGCACACGCCGCGCAGGCTGCCGCGCTCGGCCAGCAGGGATGTTTCGCGCCGGGTCCGAATATGGACTTCTGGATCGTCGGCATCAACCTGCTCGGTATCGCGTCGATCACCGGCAGCATCAACTTCATCGTCACCATCCTGCGGATGCGCGCGCCGGGGCTCTCGATCAACCGCATGCCGCTCTTCACCTGGATGACGATGGTGACGTCGTTCCTGCTGATCTTCTCGCTGCCGAGCGTGACGGTCGCCAGCTTCTTCTTGTACTTCGACCGGCACCTGGGCACGCACTTCTTCCAGGCCAGCCAAGGGGGCGACCCCTTACTCTGGCAGCACCTGTTCTGGTCGTTCGGCCATCCCGAGGTGTACATCCTGATCTTGCCCGCCTTCGGCATCATCTCTGAGGTGTTGCCAGTGTTCTCGGGCAAGCCGATCTTTGGTTACACCTTCGTGGCGTGGTCGGGTGTGGCGATTGGGTTCCTGAGTTTTACGGTGTGGGCACACCACATGTTCGCGGTCGGCCTGCCGCCTCTCGCTCAGGCGTTCTTCGCCTCCTCGACGACGCTGATCGCGATTCCGACGGCGGTCAAGATCTTCAACTGGGTGGCGACGGTCTATGGTGGACGGCTGCGGTTCACCACGCCGATGCTTTTCGCCGTCGGGTTCGTGGCGATGTTCCTGATCGGCGGTCTGAACGGGGCGGCGCTAGCGGTGGTGCCGTTCGACTATCAGGTGACCGACAGCTACTTCGTCGTCTCGCACATCCACTATGTGCTCTTCGGCGGCGCGGCGATGGCGATGTTCGCGGGCATGTTCTATTGGTTCCCGAAGATGAGCGGGCGGATGCTGAATGAGCGGCTCGGGCAGATCCAATTCTGGATCTTCATGATCGGCCTGAACCTCGCCTTCTTCCCAATGCACATCCTCGGACTCCTGGGCATGCCGCGCAGGCAGTACACCTATCCGGCGGATATGGGCTGGAACAGCCTGAACCTGACGTCGACGATCGGCGCGCTGCTGCTCGCGGTCGGCGTGATCGTCTTCCTGATCAACTTCGCCATCACGATAACGAAGCCGGCCAAGGCGCCGAACGATCCGTGGGACGGCTTCACACTGGAGTGGGCGACGACCTCGCCTCCGCCGCCAGAGAACTTCGAGACCATTCCAGTGGTGCGCAGCCGCCGCCCGATGTGGGACCTCAAGCACCCGGAGGACCCCGACTGGCGTCGCGAGCACTAGTTGCTGATGGTGTACTGCGGGACCGTGCCTTCCTCCTCCTTCACGGGAGGGGGAAGGACTGACGGCGGCGGGCCTTGTCGAGAGTCCCGCCGCGTTGCACAATAGATTGACGGGTTACCATAATCTTGCGGCAGCCCTTCATCCTAGATGTCATGCTAGAGGCCATGCCTGCACGGTAAGGTGACGAGATGACAGCGCCAAAGACGAGTGAGCAGCGGGAGCAGGTGGAGAGCGCAGGTGCCGAGCGTGTGGAGACACGACGGTTGCCGCTGAGCCCACGGGCCATCATCACCTTCACGGTGACGACGCTGACGACCGCCGCACTGCTGGTCGTGCTGCTCGTGCGGCTAATCTCGGCGGGGCAGGCGACTACCAGCACCGTGAACACGAACGTGGTCGGACGCCACGCGCCCGATTTCACCGTCACGGTCTGGAACGGCACTCCTGGGCAGACGGTACATCTCGCCGCGCTCAAGGGCAAACCCGTCGTCGTCAATTTCTTCGCCTCCTGGTGTGACCCCTGTCAGGAGGAAGCGCCAGTGCTCGAACAGGGCTGGCAGAAGTATTCGGCGCAGGGGGTGGTGTTCGTCGGCGTCGCCTTCCAAGATACACAGCAGGCCGGAACCGCGTTCTTGCAGCGCAACGGCGCGACGTACCTGGCGGGGGCGGATGCATCGGGCAGTATCGCGATCTCGTATGCTGTGACGGGTGTGCCCGAGACGGTCTTCATCGACCGCAACGGCACGATCAACTTCAAGTGGGGCGGAGCAATCGACCCGCTGACGCTCGATCAGCACGTCGCGGCCATTCTGAAATAACGGCAACGCGGCCCGGCGGTGCGCGCCTTCGGGCAAGTTCGCCAGCCGCATAGGGAGCGGGACTGATGGAGATTTTGCAGCACGCCGCGTGGGAGGCGCTGGTCATCGCCTTTTTTGGCGGGCTGGTGTCGTTCTTCTCGCCATGTGTGGCACCCCTGGTCCCGGGCTATATCGGCTATCTCTCCGGTACGGCGGCGCTCGACGCGAATGGACAGGCGGTTGCGCCCCCCAAGGGGCCGTGGGGCATGTCGCGGAGTGGCGCCGTCAGCGTGATCTTCGTCAGCGGGTTCTCGTTCGCGTTCATCGTTGTCGGACTGCTCGCGAGCACCTTCGGCTATGTGTTCTCGGCGTACAAGCCGGTGATGGAGACCGTCGCGGGCATCGTCATGATCGTCATGGGCATCTTTCTGCTCGGGCTACTGCCAAAGAGTCTGACGATGCTGTTGATGCGCGAGGGCCGCCTGCATCTGGGACCGGGACGGCTCAGTGGGCTGGGCTGGGGCGCGCCGTTCGTGCTCGGCATCGTGTTCGCCGCCGGGTGGACGCCCTGCATCGGCCCGGTGCTGGCCGCGATTTACGCTTATGTCGCGGCATCGGGGAGCCCGTGGATCGCGGGGCTGCTGCTGACGGTCTACTCGATCGGGTTCGCGTTACCGTTCCTGTCGGTCGGCTTCGGGCTCTCGGCAGGCATGCGCGCACTCGGCTGGATGAAGCGGCACGCCCAGGCGGTCTCGATCGTCTCGGGCGCGTTGCTGGTGATCGTCGGCGTCATCTATCTGACGGGCGAGGTGTCGGTCTTCTCGACCTGGGCATCGCCGTTCTCGCTGGGCTAGCGGAGCACCGTCATGCTGGCGCTCGTGCTGCGTGATGCATTGCGGACGATACACGTGCTGGCGGGTGGCCTGTGGGTCGGTGGCAGCCTGGTGTACCTGCTGGTGATCACGCCAGCGCTGCGGCTGGGCAAGGCGGCCCCGGAGGTCAGCGCGACCATCGCGCGGCTGTTCCGGCGGATGGTGAACATCTCGATTGGCGCGCTGCTCGTCAGTGGCATGTACCTGACGTTCGACCGGCTGACGACGGTCACGGTCGGCACGACATATGTCGTCGTGCTGGTGTTGAAGGTGGCAGTGGCGCTCGGCATGTTCGTGCTGGCGCTGTATCAGGCGCAGGAGGCGCGACGCCTGGCGAAGTACCGGGGACGCATGTGGTACCTTGCCCCGCGGCTGATTCTCGCGCTGGGTGTGCTGGCATTTCTGTTGGGAACGATATTGACCGGGCTGTACGAGTCCGCGCTGGTCCCGCATCCATAGCAGTGCGGTGTCGGGCGGGTGGCGATAGACGGAGGCGATTAGGGTGCAAGTAGACTCTCTTGAGCGGGTGGCAGCGCCCAAGGCATCGGCGCCGCACCGGCGCAAAGTCCGCGTGAGCTTCGTGCTCGCCGGGCTCGCGATTCTCGCCGCGGTCGCCTATCTCGTCTTCGCGAACACGCGCACCACCGCCGAGTTCTACATGACGATTCCGCAACTGCGAAGCTGCACGACGTGCGGCTCACAGGCCGTGCGGGTGGCGGGCTTCGTCCAGCAGGGGTCGATCGTGCGCAACGAGCAGACGCAGGCCATGCGCTTCGTCGTCACCGACAGCGGACAGTCCATGCCGGTTGTCTATAGCGGCGTCGTGCCCGACATCTTCAAGCCCGGCGTGCAGGTGGTCGTCGAAGGGCATCTGCAGCAGGGGACCTTCCACGCGCAGACGTTGCTGGCGAAGTGCCCATCCAAGTTCCAATCCGCGACTCCGGCCGCTGCCTCCAATGGCGCGGTGGGAAACTGACCTGACCCCAGACGGGAGCGTGCCGTGCATCTCTCCGACCTTGGCATGATCGCGCAGATGCTTGCGCTGGTCTTCGCCGTATATGCCCTGGGTAGCGCGATCCTCGGCGCCGTACGCTCGTCGCCCGCGCTGGTCGCGAGCGCGCGCCGGGCGGTAGTAGTGATGGCGGCGCTACTCGTCATCGCGGCAGGCTCACTGATCGGGTCGTTTCTGATTCACGACTACGGCGTACTGTATGTCGCCGAGCATTCCAGCATGGCGATGCCCTGGATCTACACGCTGGCGGCGTTCTATGGTGGCCAGGAAGGCTCGCTGCTCTACTGGGCGCTGATGCTCTCGGTCTTCTCCAGCGTCGCCGTGCTGCTGCATGCGCGCACCCCTGGCAGGCTGGTGCCGTGGGTCATCGCGGTGCTGATGACCATCGAGGGTTTTTTCCTCTTCGTGCTCAACTTCGTCTCGTCGCCGTTCGTCCGCGTGCGCATTCCTCCGGTCGACGGGCAGGGGCTGAACCCCATTCTGCAGGACCCCGGCATGCTCGTACATCCGCCGATGTTGCTGATGGGCTACATGAGCTTCGCGCTGCCGTTTGCTTTCGCCGTCGCCGCGATGATCACCGGACAGCTCGACGCGAGCTGGCTGCGGTCGGTGCGCCGCTGGGCGCTCGCCGCATGGAGCATCCAGACAGCAGGTCTGCTGCTCGGCGCGTGGTGGGCGTATCACGTGCTGGGGTGGGGCGGCTATTGGGGTTGGGACCCGGTGGAGAACGCCGCGCTGCTGCCCTGGCTCACCGCGACGGCCTATCTGCACTCCTCGATGGTGCAGGAGCGGCGCGGCACGCTCAAAGTCTGGAACCTCTGTCTCGTGCTGGCGACGTTCCTGCTCTCCATCTTCGGCACCTTCGAGGTGCGCAGCGGCATCATCTCGTCCGTCCACTCCTTCTCCTACTCCGCCATCGGCCCGTATT
>CAYRVF010000105.1:0-18232 GCA_964427535.1 uncultured Ktedonobacterales bacterium | reverse complement strand
CGATCGTGCCCACATTCACGTGCGGCTTGTTGCGCACAAACTTCTGCTTCGCCATGAAGCTACAACCCTTTCCTCAATCCGCTGAGGACTGATGCGACCAGCGCATATTCAAGTACGCTGGCGTTGGCGGCTGCTACCACAAATAGTGAGAGTGGAGCGCACAGCCCGAGACACAACAAACGTCCCACCGCAACCACTCGCGCGCGGACGCGGCGACGTGCGGAGGGACCGCTGGAGCCCGAGACGGGGATTGAACCCGTGACCTCAATCTTACCAAGATTGCGCTCTACCACTGAGCTACTCGGGCGCACCAGGAGACCGCGAGGGTCACCCTCACAGAGTCTGGGTGGGCAGGAGAGGATTCGAACCTCTGAAGACGTAAGTCAACTGATTTACAGTCAGTCCCGTTTGGCCACTTCGGTACCTGCCCGGAGGACACGGCGCCGCGAAGCGCCACGCACAATTATCGCCTGTGCCTCCGAGCTTTGTCAAGGCGAGAACGCCGCCTGTTCACCACGGGAGGACGTGGCACGGGTGCATCATCCGTCCGGGGTGGTACGGCCAGGAGCGCTCTCAGTGCGAGGCTATGACAGACGTTGGCGCGCCTGCTCCACCACGGCGAAGAGCTTCTCGACCTCGAACGGTTTGGGCAGCACCGGTACGCTAAAGCCATCGGGCAGACCCGCCAGCGCGGGCGCGACCTTGTTCGGGCTGGCGGTGAAACAGACGAAGGCGTTATGGCGCAAGAGGGACGGATCGGCGATCACCTGCCCCAGAAAGCTGGCGCCGTCGACCCGTGGCATGATGAGGTCGAACAGGACGATATACGGATGTGTACTAGACCGGAGCATCTCGACACCGGTGGCGCCATCGCCCGCCTCTTGAACGACATAGCCCTCGTCCTCCAGCGCCAGGCGGACCATCTCACGCACGCCCTCGTCGTCGTCCACCACCAGAATTCGCGGCATCACCGCTACCGTGCCCGTCCACTGCGCACTCCCTCGCGCGAGCACCTGCTAGCCCGCCTGGACGTGTCGTCGCTTTCCAGTATAGCAGACGGCGCTAGATTTCGTGCCAATACGACTCTCCGGCGCGGAAACTCTCCGGCTATTGGCTACTCCACATGCCGCGCGAGTCTGCCGAGGGGATGGCGGGCACCGGCTCGTCGGGCGCGTACCGCGGATCGAGCAGCTCGACCACGCTCGCCGACAGCACCTCGGAGAGCCGGTGTGCCATGTAGGCTTGCCCGACATCTTTGCCCTGTTCCAGCGCCGTAATCGTCTCGCGGCGCAGCCCTGTCAGCTCCGCTAACCTGCCGATGCTCAGTCCACCTCTCCGGCGAGCCTGTCGAAGTCCCGCGAGCTTCATTGCACGCCTCCTCTGCCATCGCCCCCGTGAGTGTCCGGCGCCGTTGCCGGGACGTCATGCGGGGACACTCTCATCCATCACTCCACCGGCTCAGACCTGAAGTGTACTCCTGTTCCTGTGCGAAATTCGTGTACGCACATGATTCGAGGACGATATCGGAACACCGCGCAAGGTAAAGGATTCAACACCACGACGGCGCCAGCCGTCCATGCCCTCCATGTCAATGCTGGCACAGCGGCTCCATGAAGACCAGGGGGAACAGTTCCCTACAGGACACGGGTGATCTTCCCTGCGTTACCTGGGGAGTGGAGGTACGTACGTCCTGCCACATCCCCGTTTCCTCGAGACGCCTCGCACGGCTGACACCTATGACGTTGCCACCCTACTCGTCCACTCTGGTCGCAATCAATTCGCGCAGGCGGTAGCGTTGAATCTTGCCGGTGGCTGTCTTCGGCAGCTCCGACGTGAACTCGATCCAGCGCGGATACTTATGGGGCACCAGCGATACGCGCACGTGCTGCTTCAGCTCGTCTTCGAGGGCGCTGTTCGGCTCGACGCCCGTCTGCAACACCACGAACGCCTGTGGTTTGAGCAGGCCGTCGCGATCCTCACGGCCGATGACGGCGGCTTCGAGCACGCTCGGATGGGCTACCAGCGCCGCCTCGACTTCGACCGGCGAGACCCACTGTCCGCTCACCTTGAGCATGTCGTCCGAGCGCCCACAATACCAGTAAAAGCCCTCATCGTCCTGGTAGTATTTGTCGCCGGTCTGAATCCACCGGCCGAGCAGCGTGGCCTTGCTGCGCTCGTGTTTGTTCCAGTACTGCGAGCAGGTGCTGTCGCCTGAGATGAGTAGGTTACCGATCTCGCCTTGTGGCACCTCACGCCCGGTGTCGTCGACGATCAGCGCCTCGTATCCCGGCACGACGCGTCCAGTGCTGCCAGGCTTGACCTCACCCGCCCGGTTGGAGATGAAGATGTGGCAGATTTCCGTGCTGCCGATGCCGTCCAGAATCTCGACGCCGAAGCGTTCCTTGAAGCGCTGGAACAGCTCAGGCGGCAGTGACTCGCCCGCGGAGACGCCGAGTCGCAGCGACGAGGTGTCGAACCTACCCTCCACCTCTGGCAGCGCGAGCATCGAGGCATAGAGCGTCGGCACGCCAAAGAAGACGGTGGGGTGCTGTTCGCTGATCACGCGAAACGCCGCCTCCGCCGTCACGCGGCCAGGATAGAGCACCGTCGTGGCCCCGGCGAACAGCGGGAAGTACAGCCCGTTGCCCAACCCATAGGCGAAGAAAAGCTTGGCGCCTGAGAACGTGCTGTCGCCCTCCTGGAGGTTCAGGAAGGGTTTGGCGTAGAGCTCCGAGCAGACATACATATCGTGTTGCAGGTGGACACAGCCCTTCGGAAAGCCCGTGCTGCCGGAGCTATAGAGCCAGAATGCCGCGTCGTCGCGCGTCGTCGGCGCGGCCTCCAATCTGGGGGACGAGCCCGCGAGCATCGCGTCGAAATCGAGCGTGTGGCCGTCGCGCGCCGCATCGTCCGAGCCGCCCCGCCGGACGATCACGACATGTCGCAGAAACGGCAGGCCCGCGCGCAATGGTTCGATCTGCGGCCACAGGTCGGCCTCGACGACGAGCACGCGCGCCCGGCTGTCTTCGAGCATGTATTGGTAGTCTTGCGGGCGCAGTTGGGTGTTGAGCGGCACGGCCACCGCGCCGAGCGCGATAGCGCCGAAGAACGTCGCGGCGAACTGCGGCGAGTCATAGAGCAGCAGTGCCACCCGCTGCTCGACCTCAACACCGAGCGTCCGCAGCCCATTACTCGCGCGGCCGATCTGCTCGGCCAGGTGTGCGTACGTCCACGTGATGCCCTCGGAGCGGATCGCGATACGGTCTCCCCATCCCTGTGCGGAGGCGGCGTCGAGGAAGGCGGTCGCCGCGTTGTACCGCTCTGGTAGCGCGAGCGCCGGACTGGTCAGCGCGGAGGGGGTGAGCAGGGATGGTGAAAACTCGTGCACCATAGCATACCTCCGAAGGGGAGAGGACAGCGCGCCGTTGCGTCTGTAGCCGCCGGAGTACTCAGAGTAGCTGTGCGTGAAGTATAGCGCCGTTCGCCATGCGGGCGCAACAACGTCCGCACGCACACTATGCGGGCAGGCGCGTGGTTGTGCGGGCGATCATAGCGCCCTCGGTGCGCCACTTGAGTGATGGCCATGCAGAGAGCATCCATCGCCATTCTGCTGGGCTTTGCCTCTGGATCCAACGCTCGCGGGCCACGTTTGGCATCAATTCCGCTACTTTGCTACAATGGCGGCAAGAACTGCGAGAAGCGTATCACTCGATTTGCGATGCTGGCGCGCAAATTCCCAAGATACGCAATCTAGCACAGCCGTGGCACACGACTTGAATGCTTTGCTCTTCCGGAAGAGGCGCGAGTCCTGGCTACGCCCAATGTCAAAGTGTTCCGGATGTGTCTGTCTCGGCATGGCTTGCTTCTCTGGTAAGCCCACCACGAACGTGACTCATCTGGACACCCAGACGTGTGGCCGAGCTCGTCGACACGCGGAGCTTCTGCCGGGGTGGCGCCGGCCAGGGACTCGTACTGTCCACTGCCACCGATGAGTTGGGAATTTGAGGAGGAGACCAGCATGGTACTAGAGACGACGAAGGCGCACAAGCAGCGCCGCGGCCGGGGCTTTGCCTCGATGAGCCCCGAGAAGCAGCGCGAGATCGCCAGCAAGGGCGGCCGCGCGGCGCACGTGCAGGGGACAGCGCACGAGTGGACCAGCGACGAGGCGCGCGCCGCTGGCCGCAAGGGCGGCGCCGCGAGCCGCTCACGCGCGGGAGGACGATAACAGGACGTTTCCGCGATTGTCTCTTCTCGGGCTCCAGTGTGCCCCATGCCTCTATGTGGGCGCCCTGGAGCCCGGTGCAACGCGAGTAGAGTGCCGCGCAATTGCTCGGTCCGCTCGAATCGCGTCAGATGGCCGGGCCAAGAGTGCGCTCTATCTCCGACGCGAGGCCGGGGATGAGCGCCGCGACCGCGCGTAGCAGCCCGAAGCACCCTGCGAGCATCATGTCGCCGTGCGGCACCGCCTCGTAGGGGGCGAGCGCCGAGCCACGCAGCAGCGCACGGCGTGGGCCGGTGATCGCCACGAACGGCCCGTCGCCGTCCTCCCGACGCAGTGAGCGCATATCAGGCAGTGTCAGCGCGCCATGACCACTCTCGTTGAAGACCCGTTCGTTCTCCAGCGTGCCTGCCGCCAGGTCGCGTAAGTAGCCCTCAAGCTGTTCGCGCGTTATTTCCCCCGTGTGATGCTCGAAGAGCGCCTGGATGCGTCCCTCACTGAGCGCGAACGCCAGCGTATGAAAGTTGCCGATGTTGGCGACGATCGCCTCGCGCTGCCGCGCGACCAGCGGGTCTTCGAGCGCGCCCGCGAGCGCCGCCGCACCCGTATCCATGACGACGACATCCGGCGCTGTGCCCTGCGCACCGTCGTAGGCCGCGGCGTCGTAGGCCGCGGCGTCGTCGGCAACCGCGGCGAGGCGTGTCAGTTCGGCGGGCACGTCGGCGCCGCGATAGGCGAAGGCCAGCGCATCGGGCCGCTCGCGTACGCGGTCCGCGATCATGTCGAAGCGGAAGCGTCTGTCGCTCACTCCCGGTGGCGCCGCGCCGTGGTCGAAGGCGGCGACGGCCACGACATCGACCGCCGGATCGACACCGAATGCACTGAACGTGGCGCGCAGCGCGGAGGCGCCGAGGTCGCGCATGTCGATTTCGGCGAGTCGCCTGCCGAACCGCGTGCGCAGCCCCTCGATCTCGTCGCCGCCGATGATTCGCAGGCCAAGCGCCTCCACCTGAGAGAGGTCGTCGTCGAGCGTGCGTCCGGCATCTGCCGTGATGTAGCAGGGATAGCCCGCCTGTGCGTGGTCGCGCGCGGCCCAGGCACTCGGTCCGCCTCCCATGATGCGCCCCGTCAGCGCGACGGGACGACGCTCCGCGGTCGCGCGCCGGATCTGTTCGGCGACGATGACGGTGGGTGAGGGCATCACGAGCTGGAAGCAGTTTTCGAGCGTGCGGTCGCTCTCATAGAGCAGGACGTCCTGCGTGCCGGTGCCCACGTCGACCGCCAGAATGCGGACCCGTTCGTTCGCCACTCGCCGCCTCCAGTCACATTTGGGAGTGCGCAACCCTCTTGCACACAAAACGACGGACGTGGAGAGATGTACCTCCCTCCACGCCCGCCATGTCACGTTGCGAAACGCCGAACAGTCTTAGCGCAGCGCTGTCTCGCCGAGCACCTCCGTGACGCATGGATGCTCGCGATTGAGGCGCAGGTTCTCGCCGCCCATCGGGTCCACCGTCATGTGCAGAATGCCGTCGTCCACGCAGACGCGCAACAGGTCGCGCGCGGATTCGCGTGTCAGCCGGCCGCGGAAGCGGTTCTTGGGGTTGAACGGATCGCCGATGAAGTTGGCGACTCCGCCGATGGTACGCCACGACCAATGCCGATCGATGTAGTCGAGGAACTGGATGAAGCCCGGCTCATCCGGCTCAACAGGACCCGACGGCATGAACGGCGCGCCCTGCGGCGCATAACCCCGGTGCTGTGGATAACCGGTGCCGAGCGGGCCGCTGCCAGGCGCGCCAAGCGGCAGGAACTGATCGGCGGCGCTGATCAGGTCGCGGCTGACTGTGCCCGGAATGCCCACGACGATCACGCGCTTGTTGAGGCGCAGCTTGAGCCGCGCGCAGATGCGGGTGAAATCGCGGTCGCCGCTCATGAGCACGAAGGTGTTAATGGAGGGACGGTCGAACACGGTCTCGATGATGTCCATGAGCATGTTGAGGTCAACCGTGCTCTGGGTGATGATCTGTGGCTGCGACTGCTGATAGTACGAGCCACCCGGCGTGTAGGGGAGAGACGGCTCGTAGCGGCGGGGCTCCTCGGTCTCGAACTCTTCCTCGCCTTCGGCCTCAAACTCCTCGTCGTTCTGATCGTTCAGCTCGGCGGCTCGCACGTCGAGCTCGTCGTGTACCTCGCCGTCCTCGATCGACTGCTGCGCCTCGGCCTCGAACTCCGCCTCTTCGCCGGCGTGCTCCTCACGGGCCGTCATCCGGTCGAACCCACTATGCTGGTGATACATGGGCTGCGCGTTGTTCTGGCGGAAGCGCTCGCGCACCTTCGCAGGACAATCTACGCGGTCGATCATCG
The DNA here is from genome assembly GCA_964427535.1 of uncultured Ktedonobacterales bacterium. Lineage (GTDB taxonomy): Bacteria > Chloroflexota > Ktedonobacteria > Ktedonobacterales > JADMIN01 > CAYRVF01. The sequence continues at coordinate 11,646 of CAYRVF010000105.1, read as the reverse complement.
CGGCGGTCAGGCTGCCCTTGAAGAAGTCGGGCTGGCGCTGCCAGTCGGCATAGGCACGTGCCACCATGACGGTGCCAAAGCGGCGCGCGACGGCGATCAGCTCTTGTGGATCGGGCTCACGGTGCTGAACGTTGATCAGGCTGTAACGTATGTTCTCGAAATCAATGAACAATGCAATTTCGTCGGTCACGGAGATGCTCCTGGCCGCGTAGCATATACGCGCGGCAGTCGTTCGCAGTATCGTCAGAAGGTAAGGCTCAGGTGTGGCGCATCAGACGCGGGCTCTCGCCGATCAGTAGCAGAATACAGGCTCACCGCGACGGAACGGGCGGCACCGGCCGCTCCTTAGATTCCACGAACAATTCTACTAAATTCAGATGCTGGCAATAAACCTCGAGTCAGCGATAAAAAGCTACTACACCATATCACATCAGGTCTCGCGCGTCCAGATTACGCCGCACGGCTCCTACGGTGCGGCGCCCGTGGCGGGCTGGCCTTCTCTCCCAGCCTCTCCCCCACCTGACGGCGGGAGAGAGGAGCCAGAAGACATGCGGCATGCTTTGCGCGCGCGCGTCCCATTTCTCCCTCTCTCGGCGTCAGCCGGGAGGGGGGAGGGGGCGCACCCCACCCCGAACCTACACCTCCACCTTCTCGCGCTCGGGCGTCCAGCGCAGGTCGGGCTTGCGCGCGGCGAGCGTCTGATCCAGCCGACCGACGGGGGTGACGTGCGGCGCCTCCAGAATGATCTGTGGATTCTCGGCGGCCTCGCGCGAGATTTGCCGCATCACGCCGATGAACTCGTCGAGTGTTTCCTTCGTCTCGGTCTCGGTCGGCTCGATCATGAGCGCCTCGTGGACCATCAGCGGGAAGTAGATCGTCGGCGCGTGCATGCCGAAGTCGAGAATGCGCTTGGCGATGTCGAGCGCCGAAACGCCTTGCCGCTTCTGCCGGTCCGCCGAGAAGACGAACTCGTGCATGCAGGCGCGGTCGTACGGCAGCTCGTACTCGTCCTGTAGCGCGCGCATGACGTAGTTGGCGTTGAGCACCGCGCTCTCACTCACGTGCCGCAGTCCGTCGGGACCGTTGGAGCGGATGTAGGTGTACGCGCGGACCAGCACCAGGAAGTTGCCGTGGTTGGCCCGCACACGTCCAATAGAGAGCGGTCCGGCGTCCTCCCAGCCATACTCCTCGCCGTCATAGGCGGGCAGCGGACCCGGCAAGAACGGCACGAGATGGTCCTTCACGCCGATCGGGCCAGCGCCTGGACCGCCACCGCCGTGGGGCGTGCTCATCGTCTTATGCAGATTCAGATGCACCACGTCGAAGCCCATGTCGCCGGGCCGCGTGATGCCGAGAATGGCGTTTGAGTTGGCGCCGTCGTAGTAGAGTTGGGCGCCCGCGTCATGCACACGCTGAGCGATCTCGACGATGTTCTCGTCGAAGACGCCGAGCGTGTTGGGGTTCGTCATCATCAGCGCCGCGATGCGGTCGCCGCGCTCCACCAGAAGCTGCTCCAGGTGTGCGAGGTCTACGCCGCCGCGCGCGTCCGAGCGCAGCTCCACCGTCTCATAGTTCGCCAGCGTCGCGCTCGCCGGATTGGTGCCATGGGCGCCATCGGGGATGAGCACTAGATTGCGATGCCCCTCGCCGCGATGCTCGTGATAGGCCTTGATGATCATCAGGCCGGTGATTTCACCGTGCGCTCCGGCGGCGGGCTGCAAGGTGACGCGTCGCATGCCGGTGATCTCGGCGAGGTCGCGCTCCAGCTCGTACAGGAGCTGGATGGCCCCCTGTGACAGGCTTGCATCCGCCAGCGGATGCAGGCGCGCGAAGCCGGGCAGCGCGGCCATATCCTCATTCAGCTTGGGGTTGTACTTCATGGTGCATGACCCCAGTGGATAGAACCCGACGTCGACGCCGAAGTTGCGTTGCGAGAGGTGCGTGTAGTGGCGCACCACCTCGATCTCGCTCACCTCGGGCAGCGTCGCTGGTTCAGCACGGCGGAACTCCGCGGGCAGCAGGTCGTTTACTGAGCGCTCGGGCACATCCAACCTGGGCAACGCCGCGGCACGCCGGCCTGGGGCACCCTTCTCGAAAATCAGCTTCTCCGTGCTCATGCGATGCCCCCCACAATCTCTTCGAGCGCCGTGACTAGCATGTCGATATCATCCCGTGTGCGCGCCTCCGTCACGCAGAAGAGCATCGCGTTCCCCAGCTCGGGAAAGTCTGCGCTGAGGTCGTAGCCGCCGACGATGCCCCGGTCACGCAGCGCGGCGTTCAGCTCCGCCGCGGGCAGCGGAAGGCGGACGGCGAACTCGTCGAAGAACGGCCGGCTGAAGAGCGGCTCGAACTCTGGCAGCGCGGTGATGTGCTGCTGCGCGTAGTGCGCCCGTTGGAGGCATTGCGCGCCGAGCTCCTCGAAGCCTTGCTTGCCGAGCGCGGCGAGGTAGATGGTGGCGGCGACGGCCAGTAGCGACTGGTTTGTGCAGATGTTCGACGTAGCGCGCTCGCGCTTGATGTGCTGCTCGCGTGTCTGCAGGGTGAGCACGTAGCCTTCCTGGCCTCGGTCGTCGACCGTCTTGCCGACGAGCCGGCCGGGCATGCGCCGCACGTACTCTGGCTTGCAGGCGAAGAGGCCGAGCGCGGGACCGCCGAAACCGATGGGGTTGCCGAGGCTCTGGCCCTCAGCGGCCACGATGTCCGCGCCGTACTCGCCGGGTGCCGCCAGCACGCCCAGCGATGCCGGTTCGGTGATGGCGACCACGAAGAGCGCTTTGGTCCGGTGGATCACCTCTTCGAGCGCGCGCATGTCTTCGAGCGCCCCAAAGAAATTGGGATGCTGCACGATCACTGCCTTGGTCTGCGGCGTCATGACGTCTTCGAGCGCGCGCACCGAGGTGACACCATCTTCCAGGCCGACCTCGCGCACCGTGAAGCCGCGCGCCCAGGCGTAGGTCCGCAGCGTTGCGCGATATTGCGGGTCGAGTCCGCGCGAGACGAGCACCTCGCCCCGGCCAGATGGCCCAATCGCCAGCAGCGCCGCCTCGACCACGGCTGTGGACCCGTCGTAGAGCGAGGCGTTGGCGACGTCCATGCCGGTGATTTGGCAGATCATCGTCTGATATTCGTAGATCGCCTGGAGCATACCCTGACTGAGTTCCGGCTGGTACGGCGTGTACGATGTCAGGAACTCGGACCGTCTGAACAGGTGCGGCACGATGCTCGGCACCACCCGGTCGTAGCTGCCCGCCCCGAGGAATGACGGGTAGTGGTCGAGGTCAGCGTTCTCCTCGGCGAGCGCGGTGATCAGGCGCTTCAGGTCGGGCTCGGCGACTGCCGGGGGAATGTCCAGCGGGCGACGCAGTCGCACCTGCTCGGGAATGGGGGACAGCAGATCCTCGATGGTCGAGGCGCCCACCGCGCGCAGCATCTCTTGCTGTTCGGTGGCCGTATTCGGCACGTAGCTCATATCAGTCCGTGTTCCTCTAGTTCGTGCGCGTCATTGCGCGGCACCGCCGGGTACGCTCGCGGCACCCAGTTGATGCGGGCGCCCACGTCCTCGCTGCATTATACTCCCGATGCTCCTGGCTTGTCGGCTGGTGGGCACCTCATCCCGTTGGTCCCCTTCCCTGTGCATGGCGAGGCGGAGGATGAACTTTCGCCATCCGCTAGCAACGCCCAGCATGCAGCCCCTCCACTTGGAGTGGTGAGGTTCTGCCCCTTGACAGACTAATACCATTAGTTATACTGCTAGCAGTACTTGTTTCGTGGCCTCGATCCTGTTGTGAGAGGAGAAGGCAAGTGGAGACGCAGTATCTGAACGTGCCGGGCGGTCGGCTCGCCTATGATGTGACGGGGCAGGGTCCGCTAGTCGTGTGCGCGCCGAGTATGGGCGATATTCGCGGTGAGTATCGGTTTCTTGCGCCACGTCTCGTCGCGGCGGGCTTCCGCGTGGCGACGATGGACGTGCGCGGACATGGCGAGTCGAGTGTCCGCTGGGACGACTACACCGTCGGGGCCATCGGTGCCGACATGCTCGCGCTGGCCCGGTCACTAGGTGAGGAGCCAGCCTTCCTCGCCGGCGTGTCGATGGCGGCGGGTGCGGCTGTTTGGGCAGCGGTGGAGGCGCCGGAGCGCGTCGCAGGCATCGTGTTGCTCGACCCGATCGTGCGCGACTTCGATTCGGCGATGCCCGCGTGGATGACCCGTGCGCTCTACGCGACGCTGTTTGCCGATCCGTGGGGCGTCGCGGTCTGGAAGCGCTACTACGCTTCGCTCTATCCGACCGCGAAACCGTCTGATTTCGCGGACTACCTTCAGCGTCTGACGGCCAATCTCAGAGAGCCGGGCAGGCTCGCGGCGCTCCGGCAGATGATCTTCGCGTCCAAAGCGGCGTCGGGGAACCGGCTTACCTCTGTGCGCGTGCCCGCGCTCGTGCTGATGGGCACGACAGACCGCGACTTCAAGGACCCTGCAGGCGAGGCGCGCTACATCGGCGAGCAGGTTCACGCGCCGGTGCATCTGATCGACGGCGCCGGACACTATCCACACGCCGAGATGCCTGACAAAGCCGCTCCGCTGGTCGCGAGCTTCCTTACAAGCGTTCGCGGAGGTGTCGTGCCGGGCCAGTGATCGGAAGGCCAGCCGATGATTCCGCTGGCGGCTTAGCTGCTGTCGGGGGCAGCGGGCGAGGCTTGCCTCGCCCCTACAGCGCGTCGCGCGAACATCGCCCCTCATACGAGAGGAGCGCGTATGAAAAAGCCCCCCTCCCCGCAGGGAGAGGGGTTGGGGTGAGGCGCCTTTACCCCCGCCACGGGACAGCCTTTGCGCTCCGCCACGGCCGCTCAAAGAGCGACCCCTTCCCTCAAGGGAAGGGGGTAGGGGGTGAGGTTCTGGGGATTCCTCTCCTCGCGCTCCTAGTGCCCGGCGCCTTCGAGGAACTTTGTGTACCTGTCGGCGTCCATTAGCTTGTCGAGCTCGGAGGGATCGCTCATGCGGATCGCGAGCATCCAGCCGCCACCATAGGGCTCGGTGTTGACGACCTCAGCGTGATCTTGCAGGGCCGAATTGATCTTGGTGATGGTGCCGCTCACCGGCGAGAACAGCTCTGAGGTCGCCTTCACCGACTCGATGTCGCCGAAGTGCTCGCCCGCGCGAATCTCTCGCGTACCGGCCTCATCCCACGGTAGATCGAGGTAGACGACATCGCCCAGCTCATCCTGCGCGTAGTCGGAAATGCCGATATATGCCTCGTCGCCGTCGACCCGCACCCACTCGTGCGACCCCGCATACCTCAGGTTCTCGGGCTGTTCTGTCTTGGCCATCGCGGCACCTCGCTCTTTCTGACCCGCATCCGTCACAACTCATCAAAGGTTCTGTATCCGGCGCATGTCGCGTCCGGCTACTTCTGTCGCTTATAGAAGGGGAGCGCGACGATCTCCGCCGCCACCTGCTTGCCGCGTATCTCGACCGTGACCGGCGTGCCCGATGTCGCCACGTCTGGTGTGACGTAGCCCAGCCCGATCGCCCGGTTCAGCGTCGGACTCATCGTGCCACTCGTCAGTGCGCCGACCTTCTGGCCGTCTCGCAGGACGGGATATCCGGCACGCGGCACGCCACGGTCGCGCAGCTCGATGCCCACCAGCTTGCGGCGCAGCCCATCGCGCTTCTCATCCGCGAGCGCCTGCTGGCCGATGAAGTCGTGTCCCTTCTCCAGCTTCACGGTCCAGCCGAGGCCGGCCTCTAGCGGTGTAATCTGCTCGGTCAGCTCGTGCTCATACAGGCAGTAGCCGGCCTCAAGGCGCAGTGTGTCACGTGCGCCGAGCCCCGCCGGGATCAGCCCCTCGGACGTCCCAGCCTCCAGCACACTGCGCCAGAGCCGCGGCGTCGCATCCCACGCGCTGTAGAGCTCGAAGCCATCTTCGCCGGTGTAGCCGGTGCGCGAGATGAGGCTCGGGATGCCCGCGACGGTTCCGGGCTGAGCGTGGTAGTAGCCGATCTCACCGAGGGGCGTATCCGTCAGCCGCTGGAGGATACGCTCCGCCAGGGGACCCTGCACGGCGATCAGCCCCGTCTCGCCCGAGATGTTGGTGAGGGTGACGTCGTCGCGCCCGGCGGCGTGCTCGGAGAACCACGCCCAGTCCTTCTCCATCGTCCCGGCATTGACGACGACCTGATAGAGGGTGTCGCCGAGGCGATAGATAATCAGGTCGTCGAGCGTGCCGCCGTCGGGCAGCAGAACCTGCGTATAGAGCGCCTGATTTACCGCGAGGCGTCCGACATTGTTCGGCACCAATCCCTGCAGGAAGTCGAGCGCGCCTGGCCCCTCCACGCGGAACTCGCCCATGTGGCTGACGTCGAAGAGACCGGCGCGCTCGCGGACGGCACGGTGTTCATCGAGGATGCCGCTGTACTGGACGGGCATCTCCCAGCCGCTGAACTCGACCATGCGCGCGCCGAGCGCCCGATGCTCATCGTAGAGTGGTGTCCGCTTCAACCCCGTCGTCGCGGTGTCCGCGGTATGCTGTGCGCTCATCTCTCATCTCGCTCTAGCGTTCCACGTGTCTGAGCTCCGGTGGAACCCAGCATCCGTCGCGTCACGCGCTATGGGACGACCGGCGGCGCGCGGCTCCGGGTGTGCGCGCCTGCGTGTATGCAGCCTCCATTCTAGCTGCGCGTGCGAGGCGTTGTCCAGCCAGCGGAGGAGGTGCGATGGCTGGCGGTTCTTGTGCCGGCGTAGGGGAAGGAGGAGCGGACGTTCGTCGCCTGCGGGCAACCATGCTCGCCGAGACGTCCTCCCCTCTCCCGCACGGAGAGGGCTCGGAGATGAGACCCATAGGGTAGGCTGTCACACATGCCCTAAGTCTCCGGAAGTGTGACAGCGCTAAATCGAGGAAAATTAGGGTGTGATGGTAGGCGTACGGTGACGATTTGTGACATGCAGGGAGAATGCTGCCCGTCACTGTGCAGGTTCATCAGCTACGCGATGAACTGCACGCCCCAGCCGGTATGCGCGTAGCGGTAATCGACGCGACCCCAGCCGCCGCCGTTAACGTAGAAGTTCATCTCGGAGATGAGGAACCAGCCGTCGGGGTAGACTGCTTCGACATGCGCGACGTGGCCCGCGCCGCCCGCGCCCTGCACGCCCGGCTGGAAGACGACCGTCGAGCCCGCGATGGGCGTCGAGCCGACGCTGTAGCCGCGCGCGGCGGCGCCGCTCGCCCAGTACTGCGCGTTGCCCATCTGGGTCAGGTTCTCGTCCTGCCGCTTATATTGCGCCCACCACGTACACTGGCCGAATGCCCAGGAGTAGTAGCCGTTCGGGTCGTTCATCGCGAACGAGCCGTGCCCTGGCACCGCCATGAATGGATCGGACGGCGGCCACGGCTGAAAGGGCGCAGGAGACACGTTAGTTGGCGACACCGTCACGGTATTCACGCTAACCGGTGGCGGGCTCTTCACAGCCAGTCCGGCGCTGCCCGGTGCCTTAACCCCTGGAGCGGCACCACCTCCGAGGCCGAGCGTCTCGGTGATGCCGACCGATGTATCCCACGGCCCCTGTGGCATTGTGTTGGCATGCGTGCCGAGCTGAGCGAGCGCAAGAGCGGGCGCGTGTTGCGCCACATGCGCGGCGATCAGTGGTGTCGCCGCAGAGATCGTGACCAGAATCGCGATGACCGCCAGCAGGTGTGTGCTGCCCCAGCGGATGGCGACACGTACGGGATGCTGTTTGGGGCGGGGCGCTGTCCACGGATCAGCCTTGAGTGACCCCGTAATGACAGTGACTGGCTCGCGTGGCAACGCCTCGTCTACCGGCGTCAGCGCGGCGGCGTCCCACTTGACCAGCTCCACCGCGCGAAGCGCCTGCGTGGCCTCTTCGATCAACGCGGTATCGCCTGAGGTTAGTGGTCGTGCCGTCGTAACCGAGTGTCGCGCGACGGGTGCCTCGTTGTCCTCTGTCGCCGGGACCTCGACCGGTCCGCTGAGCGCATGCAGCGCTGGCAGCACCGCCGTCTCGCGGCGACGGGCGGCGGATGCGGACGTGCGTTTGGGCGTCTGGGCGGACGTCGACGTGTCGTCTTTAGAGATTCGAGGCTGACGAGCGCCGGAGGAATCTTTGCCGCGCGTCTTCGCCGCTGCCTCATCCTTCACCGCTGGCTGCGGCCCGGTGACGCGGGTGTGAGCGCTCGTGAGTGTCGGCAGCTTGGCGGTCTCGTAGCGGCTTCCGCTCTGGCCTGGGGAAGCTGGCGCGCGTGTCGTGCGCTTCGGCTTCGCGGCCGGTTGCGCCGCTGTCTCGACCTTGGCTATCGCGTGGTTGGCGGTGTCGCCGAGAGGGGTCTGTGCGTCGGACTGCGCGGCGGCTCGTTTTCGGGCGCGTGGCGTTGGCGTGTCGGAAGCTGTCCCTCTATCCGTCTCACGCTGGTCGGTCAACGTCTGTGAGTTCGCCCGAGCCATAGAACCTCCTCCGCCCGTCCGTTGCTCTCCGCGCTACAAGTATGTCGAACCGCGTCGCCCTCTGCCCACAAAGCAGGACCATCCGGTACGTCCCGGTGGCCCGGCGGAACGGGCACGCATCGTGCCGGAAGCCATTCTCGGGCCTGATCGCGGGAGTGGGGAGCGCTGTCCTACAATAGTGGCAGACACATATTGACGCCCTGATACCTGAATGTGTGAGGAAAACGACCACCATGCGCTATACACCCTATCCGGCGACCGACCGTCAGCGGCACCTGCTCGAACTTGCCACGCCGCTTGCCGAGCGGTTCGCCGCGCGCGCTCCGGAGCACGACCGCGACGCCTCGTTCCCGTTCGAGAACTTCGCTGACCTGCGCGACGCGGGGCTGCTCGCGCTCACCGTGCCCGAGCGCTACGGCGGCCTCGGCGCGAACGAACTGGAATACGCGCTGGTGCTCGAGCGCATCGCCTGGGGCGACCCATCCACGGCACTCGCGCTGGGCATGAGCCTCAGCAATATCGCGCAGATCGCCGAGGGCAACCTCTGGGAGGACCACCAGCCGCAACTCTTTCGCGCGGTCGTCGAGGAGGGCGCGATGATGAACGCGGCGCAGGCCGAGCCAGAGCTTGGCAGCCCGGCACATGGCGGGCTCCCCAAGACCACGGCGCGACGCGACGCCTCGGGCGGATGGCGCCTCAGCGGGCGCAAGCTCTACACGACAGGCGCGCCGATCTTGCGCTACTTCCTCGTGCTGGCCACGGTCGAGGAGCCGGACCAGCCGCCCCGGCTTGGCAACTTCCTGGTACCGAACGACACGCCGGGAATCTCCGTCGTCAAGTCGTGGGATGCGCTGGGCATGCGCTCCAGCGGCAGCGACGATGTGGTCCTTGAGGATGCGCTGGTGCCCGAGAGCACCCTGCTCGACATCCGCATGCCCGGCACGCCCGACCCGCGCGCCGCGCTTGGTCTGCCCTGGGGGCCGATCACGCTGGCGGCGATCTACACCGGCATCGGCCTGGCCGCGCGTGATGAGGCGGTGCATTTCGCCGCGACGCGCATTCCCACGGCGCTGGGCAAGCCGATCGGTGAGCTGCCGACGGTGCGCATGCGCCTGGGTGAGATGGAGTCGCTGCTGCTCGTCTCGCACCGCCTGCTCTTTGATCTCGCCGCCGACTGGGTGGAGCGGCCCGAGAGCCGTGCGATGGTCCGCGCGCAGGCGCCACTGGTAAAGTCGCTGACGACCAACAATGCCGTGCGCATCACCGATCTGGCGCTGCGTGTGGTGGGTGGCGCCGCGATGCAGAAGTCGATGCGGCTGGAGCGCCTCTTCCGCGACGCGCGGCCCGGCCTCATCAACGCGCCGCTCGACGATGTGGTGTTGCAGAACGCTGGCAAGGCCGCCGTCGAGGACGACCAGAAGGCAGCCGCCGACTGACGCCGGCGCACATCCTGAGCAGCCGAGGTCCCTGGCCGGAAGGACACACACCGCTCAGTGGCTCGGCTGCTGATAGATTCGGGCGGGACGCTGTGGCACGCGCTTTGCAAGTTGCCTCCCGCCAACGGATTCACGCATGTAGGACTGGCGTGTGACATCCGTTGGCGAGTGGAGGTGTTGGTGTAGTCCAGAGCTTCAGTCGTGGACCAGGACGCATCAACCGGAGAGCACGCCGCAGGAGAAAGCCGCATGAAGAACCGCATCAGCAAGCGCCAGCTCCGCCGCCTGGCGAGTAAGTATCGTCTCGGACCGAGTGTCACCACGACAAGCATCTGGGCGCCCATGCCCCAGGCATCCGCGAATCCACAGGACGAAAACCTCGACCGCGAGATCGACGATATCACTCGGACAGTGGAAGCGAACAACATCATCACTCGGCGCGCGCTCGCCGACCGGCTCGACGCGGACTTCTGGGGGCCTGGACGCTTTCGCCGGGCTCTACGCGCGGCGATCGAGCAGGGGCGTGTCCGCCAGATGGATGGTGTGCTCTACGCGCCGCGCCTCGACCATCCAGCGACACAGCAGACGGCCGCGCAGCAATCAGCTCCCCAGCAGCAGCCCACCCAGCAGCCGCAGGTGGCATCCGCCGGACGCTGAGAGCCCGCACTGTGAAACACAAAGACTCCCTCCATCACGTCCGTGTGGTGGAGGGAGCTTGAGAGGTGCGACCAGTTATTGGCCCGCGGCGGTGCCCGCGCGGCTGATGTTTTCGTCGTTGGCGTTCGACTCGAGCGCGGCTTGCGCTGAGGGCTCCGACACTTCGAGCACCGATGTGCTCTCGATGGTCTCGCCGCGCGCGATCTCACCGGTGGCTACCTCGTCGCGGATGTAGCGCTGGCCGCGGAAGTACGATGCCACGGCGGCGACCAGGCACATGAACGCGGAGATGTAGAACACCGCTCGCAGCCCGACCATGAACGGATCGGCGATCAGGTTGGGGAAGAACGTCTTGCCCAGCAGCGCCAACTGGTCGGCCTGCGGCAGCGCGGCCAGCAGTTGATGCGGCAGCAGCGCGCCGATGGGGTTGTAGCCCAGGAAGGCGCCGAAGAGCGCGGCGGTCGGCGGCAGGTGCGAGATCTGCGTCGCGGCGGCGATGGGCACGTGATGCTGCGTCAGCCCGCTGTAGAACGCCGACGGCAGCGCGGTCGCCAACCCGACCGTGACGATGCTGAAGAACAGGCCGATGCTGATGAGCGAGGCGCCGTTCTGAGTCGTCGCCGTCATGCCCGACGAGACGCCACGTGACTCAGCGGGCACGCTGTTCATGATGGCCGTCGTGTTCGGCGCGGCGAACATGCCCTGGCCGATGCCGAGCACCAGCAGCAGAATCGCGAAGATGGGATAGCTGAAGTTCGGCGGCAGGAAGGTCAGCCCCAGGAAGCCCACCACCTGGATCGCCATGCCCGCCGTCGAGATGAGACGCGCGCCCATCCGGTCGGAGAGCCACCCGCTGATCGGCCCCATCACGATGAAACCGAGCAGCAGCGGCGTCATGTAGATGCCGGCCCACAACGGTGTGTCTTCGTAGCGGAAGCCGTGCAGCGGCAGCCAGATGCCCTGCAGCCAGATGATCAGCATGAACTGCAAGCCACCACGCGAGAGCGACGAGAGGAAGCTGCTCAGGTTGCCAAAGGCGAACATGCGAATCTTGAAGAGGTCGAGGCGGAACATCGGGTCGTCGACGTGCAGCTCGATC
>CAYRVF010000104.1:0-18287 GCA_964427535.1 uncultured Ktedonobacterales bacterium | reverse complement strand
CGGGGCAAGGCAGAAATACGATGGCAATCACAGGCAATCACGCGGTGGCGGTTCGACGATAGTGTATCGCATCACGACGACGGCCACCAGTCGCAGTGAACCCGGAGGTCGGGGCGACTGGTGGCCGTCGGAGCTTTTCGGCACCTGTGCAACACGATAGTGACGTTACGCACCCGCTACATGCCGAACTGTGCCCAGCCGTTGAAGGCTTGTGGCGTCACGCTCGGGCTGTTGTACATCACGGCGATGGTCTCGTGGTCCTTGAAGGTGATCGCGCGCGGGTCGCCGGTATACGTGACCATCTTGCCGCTGGCATCGCTCACGTAGAAGGTGAGCGGCTTGGAGCCGGAGGCGGAGTTGCCCATCACCTGCGTGCCGGAGAGCGGCTGCCCCCAGACGTCGAAGAAGTTGCCGAGCGTGTAGCTGTGAACGATCGGCGATTCCTCGTGGATGATGTTCGGCTCGCCCTGATGCACGTGCAGCGGATACAGGCAGGTCAGATTGGGATTCGAACCGAGCGCCACGGCGCCTGACCCCTCCGGTGCCACAATCCCGGCGCCCGGCGGAATCGTCTGCTGCGCGCCATTCACATACAGCGAGAGATAGCTGTGGATGTGGATGACCGTGCCCTCGCTGGCGCCGCAGTTCATGAACCCATCGACCGTCGCGCCGTTCGCTGGCTGTAACGAGCCGCTGGTGTGATGGCTCGGCGCGGGCTGTCCCAGATGCGTTACCAGCAGCACGCCGAGCAGCGCGACCAGCAGCACCACGCCGCCGATGATGCTGAACGTGCGAATTCGATCGTTGCGTATCTTGCGCTGGCGCTCCCGCTGTCGCTGCGACTGTCGCTGCTGAAGCTGGGAGCGGCGCTGGTCACGGCGCTGGTCGCGCTTTGTTGTTTGCCCCCCCGGACCGCTCATATCGTCTCTTCACTCCGTGCTCGTCTGCCAGCGGGAGACTCGCGCAACAGGGGTTGCGTCCGGCGTCCGCTGCCGTGAATGACCCAGCTGCCTCGCGGCAACCAGCCCAAGTATATGGCCCGCCCCAGGAGGTGTCAACGCGAGGGACGCTCTGCGACGGGTGCTAAACATCTCATTCTATCAGAATATACGTGCGATGGAGAGCGCGGGATGCGCGAGACTATCTCTAGCACCAGGCGAGGAGAGGGGTCGAGAGAGCACACCTAGTCGCGGGCGGTGTGGTCGAGAATATCGGGCCAGCGCGACCGAAGCTGCCGTACGGCAATATGTGTGGCGGCCAGATACACCGCGACGCCGTAGATCAGCGCCACGGGCAGGACCAGCAGAAACAGCGGCGTCTCGTGCTTCACCAGTGGCATGCCGATGGCGATTGCGACCGGCAGCAACAGGAAGAGTGTGACGACCAGCACCAGCAGCATGACGACACTACGGAGGCATCCGGCATCTGACGCGACGCTGCCCGCACCAGCCTGCGTCTGCCCTACGCGGAACGGCAGCACGACCGACGTGAGGTTGCCGCAGCCAAGCATCACCAGGATCGCCGCCAGCCCGCCAGCGAGCGCGAGCGGCACGTACACCCAGCCATTGCCGAGGGCGGCAGCCACCAGCGTCACGAGCGCCGCGGCGGCGAATGCAACGCTCCCAGTGAGGACATTCTTGCCGAGCACTACGTCCAACGGTCGCACCGGGAACAGGAAGAGTGTCCGTAGCGCCTGTCGCTCCAGCCCGAGCGCGTTGAGGGCGAGCGTCAGCACGATGAAGAGCGCGGGCAGCGGAGCGAGCAGCACCTGGATGGGGCCGATTCCGGAGGGCGAGGCAAGCGGAGCGCTGGTCTGCGTCTGCGCGTAGAGCCGGGGCAGAAAGAGTATGATCAGCGGGAAGAGCGCGCTGAGCAACGCCGCCTTGAGCTGGGGGTCGCGCCAGAGATAGCGAGCGTCTTTCACAGCGATCGCCCGCGCAGGTCCAGGGAGGATGTGGAACGGCCAGCCCAACCGCCAACCCCAGATGGCGTGCGGTTCGTATGTTGTTCCGCCGCGATGCGCCGGCCTCTGGGGTGGCAGCCATCTAAGGCGCCGATGTCTGACCCTCCCGGTCTCGGCGCTCATGAGGGTGTGGTCGAGCATGCGCGACCAGAGCACAACCAGCGCGACCGCCAACAGCGACAGCGCCGCCAGCCACACCAGCGCGGACCGATACTGACCTGTTGCCGCCATAGAGATCGCCCGAGCCGCCATGCCGGGAGGAGTCCACTGGAGATAGCGATCGATGGGCGCGTCGAGGATGGCCCGCGCGCTGACGTGGCGGAATGACGCCAGCAGCACCTGTGCGAGCACTGTAATCGCCACAGCCAGAGCGGCGGACGCGAGCAGCGCGAGGTCACGGTAGCGGCGGCTCCGGAGCAGGCCCATCAGTGCGGCGAGCGCTAGCTGGCTAAGCGTGACCGTGTGAACGTACGCCAGCGCCAGCGCTGCCACGGTGACAGCGCCAGAGATCGCTGACGCATGCCAGTCGATCAGGATAGGAATGTAGAGCAGCAGCAGGCCGAGCGTGCTGACGTCCAGACATGTTGCCAGCAGGAGGCCCGCCATGCGCTCTCCGCGAGTCAGCGGATAGGTTTGAAGCCGGGTGATGTCCAGCCCCTCGTTCACTGTGTACTGAAAGAGCGGCAGCAGCAGCCACAGCAGCCATCCCAGCGTGAGCACGGCGATGAGCAAATGCGCCGCCTCCGCACCCGGCAGGGAGACGTAGGCGATACCCGTGACGAGCGCCCCGCCGCCACCCATGCCGAGCAGGCAAAGCAGCAGCAGCGCCAGACCGACACGCCGCTGCCTGCTGAGCGTATAGCTCCGCACGGTCACGCGCCAGCGAAGCCAGAGCAGCGCGCGGATGTGCGCGACGCGTGGCAGCCGTCGCGGTCTGGCCATCGGAGGACTGGCGGCGTGCGCACGCGTGGCGGGATGCGTCACTCCAGCCACTCAAGCCCTCCCTCACGGCGCTCCGCTCCGATCAGCGCGAGGAAGACGTCTTCGAGCGACGCGGGCAAGACGTCAGGGTTGGAGAGCCCTGCGACGCGGCGCAGCTCGTCGATTGTGCCCACGGCCACCAGACGGCCCGCGTTGAGGATGCCGACGCGCGTGCAGAGCCGCTCGACGACCTCCATGATGTGCGAGCTGAAGAAGATCGTCGTCCCGCTCGCCGTCAGATCGCGCAGAATATCGCGAATCACGCGCGAGCTCACCGGGTCGACGCCCTCGAACGGCTCATCCAGGAAGAGCACCTGTGGCCGGTGGACGAGCGCGGCGGCGAGCGCGACCTTCTTCCGCATGCCGACGGAGTAGTCGATCACAAGCTTGTCTGCGTCGGGCGCGAGCAGCAACGCATCGAGTAGGGCCCCCGTTCGACGTCGCGCTTCGGCTTTGGGGAGGTCGTAGAGTCGCCCGGCGAACTCGACCAGCTCGCGTCCGGTGAGCCGCTCATAGAGGTTGAGGTGCTCGGGCAGCACGCCCAGCAGCGACTTCGCGGCCAGTGGATCGCGCCAGACGTCTACCCCGCAGATTGCGCATGACCCCGCCGAGGGCCGCTGCATGCCTACCAGCATCTTGATCGTCGTCGACTTGCCCGCACCGTTGGGTCCGAGAAAACCGAAGAACTCGCCGCGCTCGACCGTCAGGCTCAGCGAGTCGACAGCGGCGCGGGAGCCGAAGGTGCGGGTCAGCCCTTGAGCTGTGATGGCGGCCTCTGTCGTGGTGAGTGGGGGTGCGACCTGGACGTGCGGCTGACGGCGGTGCATGAACTTCATCCTCGCGTGCTGAGAGGCTGCAGCCGTCACTCAATTAGCGTCTTCTGGCGAAACCACTCGACGGCGGCTGCTGCGAGTGTAGCACAGGATGCTTGCGTCGGAGCTGTCAATTTCGGGTGTAAAACGGTTTTGACGCGCCGACTCTGGTTATGGTAAGTATCCCTCTCTCACCACGTCCTTGCCGACGTTGTAGGGGCGAGGCATGCCTCGCTCGCCCCCTCGCCGTCCGTCTCCTTCGCTAGGAGGCGTTCACCTTGAAGTGAGCGTCTCCGTGTGCTACACTTTCTGTGCCGCAAGCCCCCATAGCTCAGCGGATAGAGCACCGGCCTCCGGAGCCGGGTGCGGGCGTTCGAGTCGCCCTGGGGGCACCATTCGCCACCAGAAACAGCCGCATCTTCCCTTGTGGAAGATGCGGCTTTATTTTATCTGAGGTCAGCACTGTCCCCCTCCCTGGCTGATGCTGAGAGAGGAGAAACTTGCTGATGCGGCGTGTCACTGGAGTTCTACGAGCCAAGCGCGATAGAACCTTGCTGTGCGCCACCGGTGTCAAATTGCCACGTCTTGGAACCGTCAGCCTCAGAGAGTGCATTCAGAGTGGTATTCTGCCCGCTGTGACCTCCCCCAGAGATCACAAATACGTTACCACCAGATACCAACCGCTGTCCCTGAATGTCTGTCATATTTGCAGTCCAGCGGATCGCTCCTGTCCTAGCGTCTATTGCTGTAAGTGGCGCTGTAGTCACCTGACCATAGTAACTGTCGGCAATACACAGGCCGCTATCGGCAAGTAGGCCGGTGTAGCCTTCAGCACTGCTAGCATGCCAGAGCTGTGCGCCTGTCGCCGCATCGAACCCATATAAGACTTGGTCGGAGCCGCTGGCGCAGATCAGCCCATTCTGGTAGAGCGCTCCATAATCAGCGACGGGCGTCTGCCACAGGATCGAATGTGTACTGGTGTCAAACGCGTACAGATGATGTCCATCACCAAGATAGAAGACCTTTCCGTCCTGTTCCACTGTGGAGAGGCCAGGCAGTGCCTGTGACCATTCCTGCGTGCCGGTTTGAGCGTTGAAGGAGACGAGACCAAGACTGTCCGTCGCTATGAGCGAATTTCCAGCTAGACTCATGAAGGAATAGTCATGGCCGTCGGCTTGCCAGAGGACCGTGCCCGTGGTGGGTTTGAGCGCCTGGATGTAGCCATTCGTGACGGGCTCGGCATCGCCGCCAGGTAGTACTCGCGCCTTGTAGATCATGCCACGTCCGGCGAGTAGCTGAGTCGCGCCAGTTGGCTGTGTCCAGAGCACTTTGCCCGACTGGAGGTCAACCGCCGTCGTCGTGTTCGCCACCTGAACCGCATGTGATGTGGCGACGGCGACGCCATCCGCGACAACGATATAGCCGCCACCCGTTGCACTCTGAACACTGCCCGCCTTCCAGAGCAGGGTTCCAGTTGTCCTCGAGAGCGCGGAGAGCGAATAATCGCCGCCATCGAGGAAGAGCAACTCGTCACCCGCGACCGTGAGCGCCCCAACGCCCTCGACCGGGACAGGGGTGACGCCCGTGTTATACGCCCACCGCACCGCTCCAGTGTGCACGTCCAGGGCGGAGATGGTTTCTCCGGCGCCAACGTAAATCGTGCTGGGCCGAGGCGTGGCCACGGCCGTGGGATTGGCGGCAGCGGTAGGCGTAGAGGTTGCTGACGTTTTGTGCGATGTCGTCCCAGCACACCCGGCAAGCATCACAGAGAGCACAAGCAAGCCGCCCAGCACATAGCGCCTCATTTGCATGCGTGTTGTCTTTCACTACCAAGCACCAGCGAATCGCCGTCATAGGATTGGTGAGCGTTTGCCAGAAAAGCAATTTGGCTGTTATATGATACTCTTGCTATCAAGGGGCATCATCGGACACAAGAACGAGCCGCACCTCCCGTTTGGAAGGTGCGGCTGTGTTGTGGATGTCTTGTTCAGGGTGAAGTACGCCGCCATCTGCGGGTCTTTTCCCTGCCGACGCACCCCTTCCTCCTAAGGGAAAAGGGTTGGGAGTGAGGTTCCGGTGGTGAAGGTTCCACCCGCTAGTGATTGTGCGAGAGCCGCCCGATCGCATCTCCGCGTGAGGCGACCAGACCGCCGAGCGCGGCGGCCAGCGCCGAGGCGACGAGCGAGATGAACGCGCCCCACGCCGCCAGATTCGAGACCGCCGAGAGCTGGCCGATGTTGAGCGACCGGCTCGACGCCGCGATCTGCCCGAGCACGTTACCTGCCGCGCCAAAGAACGTGCCCAGCCCGACCAGCGAGAACAGCACGATCAGCGTGACCCCCAATGCCCAGACCATCAGGCCGTTGATGATGCCCGCGCCCACGCCGCGCGCGGCCGACGTCATCTCCGCGACCCAGCCGCCAAGGAAGAACGCTATGAGAGCGATGATACCCGTGACCCAGCCACCTGTCGAGGTGCCGGTGGACGACGTGCCGTTGAGGATGCCGATGGCGTAGGCGAGCAGCTCCAGCACGATGAAGCCGCTAAGCGTCGTCATAAGTCCCGCCCACACGGGACCCCACCGGATGCGATCGCCTGGCACGAGCATCTCGGCATGGGCCGGGATATAGCCTGGCTGGGGCTGGTAGCCTGGCTGCGGCGGATATCCCATTGGCGGCGGGTAGACTGGCTGTTGGACTGTCCTCGCAGCGGGAACGGGCTCCGCGTTGCGCGACTCGGCGACTGGGCGGGTATCGCGGACCGTGTCATCGCGAACATGTTCCTGAGTCGGCTCGCCAGGCGTGACGACCTCTTCTCGTACCGTCTCGCGCTCTGTGCTGGAGTCCTGGGTTGGCCCGAGTGTATTGTGTGCCATGTGAAGTCTCCTCTCCTCCTTGACACTCAGAAGCGCCGTGCGCCTCTTCGTCGTGCGTCCACCTTTCGTTGAGGCATTGTACCTGGTGTGTTTCGTTTACATAATCCGGGCCACGACTTTACACCAACTGAAACGCATCTGTGGAAAACGACCAGCCGCACATCCAATGAGGGTGTGCGGCTGGTCTTGTCTCTCGCGCTCCGACTTGCTGGGAGCGTCCGGAATATATCCAGGGAGCGCGGTTACTGGCGCGACGTGATTTCGGGGCGGGGATCGAGCTCGCGCTCGAAGTGCGAGCCATCCGCTCCACAGGCCGGACACACGGCGGGCATACGGCCGTGGTGGATCTCGCCGCACGTTGGGCAGACCCAGCGGCTCGCCATCATCCGCACGATATCGGCCCGGCTGACGATGCCCACCACTCGTCCGTCGCGCACCACCGGCACACGCTTGAAGCGGTTGCTGGTGAGGATCTGCGCGATCTCGTCGACGGGTGTCGTCTCCGTCACCGAGACGACACGTGGGGTCATGATGTCGGCGACCGTCTCGCCCTCCTTGCTGATGAGATCGGCTTCCGTGACGATACCCACGAGCTCCCCTTCTGCTGTGACGACTGGCACGCCGCTGATGTTGTAGCTGCTGAGGAGCCGCGCGGCATCGTGGACCGTCGCGTCGGGCAGTATGCTGATAACCTCGTGCGTCAGGATGTTTCGTGCCAGCATGGAGGTGCTTCCTTCCTGAAGTGGTACGCGCCGCTTCGTCCCCATTGGCGAAGGTCGCGCGCAAGAGTGTACCATGACCGCATCCGACCGGCGTCACTCAAGACTAGCAAGAATGGCACCACGCGACAATGGCGGCATCCTGGCAGACGAGCGACACACTTGGTACTACGCGGAGGATACACATGATGCGGGCGAGGCGCACATGACGACCTTCGGCTCACCGAACGAAAAGGGCTCTGACATGTCGGCGCTGGATGCGCTGCTTACCCCTCCAGACGACGACACGCTAGGCGTGCTGACGAGCACGGCGCGGGTCGTGCGCGAGTCGGGGCTGGTGGCGCTCGATCTGGCCGCGCTCTCGGCGCTCGGCGCACGCTGGGCAGACGTTCCGTGGCCTGAGGCGCCCGCCTTCTCCGGCATGCACTACTCTGGGCCACCAGACCGTCTGGCGAACTGGGTGCTGCTGCTCGACGCGCTCAACTTCAGCTTCTGGGGCATGCCAGGCGAGCCGCGCTGGCAGATTCACCAAGGCGACCAGACGCTCGACGGCTACGCTGCCCTCGCAGCAGCGCTCACCCGCGCGGCTGAGTCGGGCACTCCCCTGTGGGACGCGGACTACCTCGCTACGATGCCCGCCGACGACCTCGCGCGCATCCTGCGTCCCACGCCTGGGGCGGCCGAGATACCGCTCTTCGCGGAGCGGCTGGCGAATGCGCGCGAGGTGGGCCGCGTGCTCAACGCACGCTACAATGGACAGTTCGAGCGCGCAGTCATCGCGATGGACCATGACGCCGCGAGGCTGGCGCTGCTGCTCGCCCGCGACTTCCCGTCGTTCAATGACACTGCCGAGTGGGATGCGCACACAGTCTCGTTTCTCAAGCGGGCGCAGATCACCGTCGCCGATCTGCACGCCGCGACCAACGGGACAGCCATCGCGCCGCGCGGGCTTGAACGCCTGACCGCGTTCGCCGATTACAAGCTGCCGCAGCTCCTCCGCGCCGAGGGCGTGCTGGTCTATGCGCCGGAGCTGGCCGATCTGGTCGACAGCTACACGCTGCTGCCGTCCGGGTCACGAGCGGAAGTCGAGATACGCGCGGCGACGATCTGGTCCGTCGAGCTGCTGCGGCGGGCCCTGGAATCGGCGGGCGTTCATCAGACAGCCAGCGCGATCGATTACCGGTTGTGGCACGAGAGTCAGTCCGTCGGCCCATCCATCGCGCCCTACCATCGCACGCGGACGATATACTATTAGCCAGACTTCCTGTGCGACATTGGCAAGTCTGGTAGAATACGGGGAAGTGCGTGGGCGGCGGGCACCGATAAGTGCGACGGAGCGCCCGGTTCAGCTAGGCTCCATTCGGGCGACGCAAGACACAGCAAGCAGAGGTCGGAGTGCAGACACCCCTCCACGAACAACAGAGTGTGCCCACGAAGTGGAGTGATAGTCCACGCGGTGCGTTTCGAGTCTCGCGATCGATGCGGCCACGGCTGGGCATATGGGTACGGCGGCAATGGGCCGTGATTGTGCTCCTCGCTGTCGCGATTCTCCTGCGGTTGTCACTGGTGCTCTCGGGGTGGCCCGCGCTCGACAGCGACGAGGCCATCACCGGTCTGGTGACTCGCCATATTCTATCGCAGGGCGCGCGTCCGATCTTCTTCTGGGGCGAGCGCTACATGGGCGCGTTGCAGTCGTATGTCGCCGCACCGCTCTTCCTCGCATTCGGCTCCTCCACATTCGTGCTGCACCTGGCGGTGTTGCTGCTCACCATCGGCTTCCTGCTGGCGATGTATGCGCTTGGCGTGGCGGCGTACGGCCGCGCCGTTGGACTGCTCGTGCTTGGCTGGCTCGCGCTCGGCCCGCCCATCGCGTTGCTGCGCGAGTCGGCCGCGACCGGCGGCTATCAGGACATCCTGCTGTTCGGCAGTCTCGTGCTGCTCGGCGTCTGGCTCCGGCTCCGCGCCCCCCATCCTGTGCCGAAGATGCGGCGCGAGTGGGTCATCTGTCTCGCCACCTACGCCGCCATCGGCCTGTGTGCGGGCCTGGGGCTCTGGTCCGATCTGCTGATCGTGCCGGTGCTGCTCGTCGCGTGTGTCACGCTGCTCCTCACGCGGACCGCCGAACTGCTGCGCGGTGCCGCGGTTGTTGGACTGCTCTTCTTCGTCGTCGGCGCGCTGCCCTACCTCGCCTACAATCTCGCCAACGGGCACGCCTCGTACGATGAGGCGGTGACAATTGGCTCGGCGGGTACCGGTGGGCGGGAGTTTCTACTTCTCGGGAACCTGCCATCGCAGGTCGGCGAGATGCTGAGTGTCGCCGTGCCGGTCCTCTCGGGCAGCCCGCATGTCTGTGTCAAATCAGGCGCGATCTGGTACTCGTATCCAGCCTCCTCGGCTGGCCTCTCGACTGTCGCGGGCGGACTGTGTGACTCCGTGAACATCCTGTTCTCGCTCGGGCTGCTCGCCATCCTCAGCTTCGTCGGGTGGACACTCGGCCGCAGGGCATTCGTCCGGCTGAGATCTGCCTGGCGTGCCCGGCACTCGTGGCCGTTCTGGTGGCCAGCGCGTCTGCTCTATCGCGTGCCGTCCGAGCCTGCTGTGTTCGCGCGGATGTGGCTGCGGGCGATGCTGGTCGTCTCTGCGGCGATGTATCTCGTGATCTATGCGATCAGCCCCGCCGCGGACCTCAATCAATTCACCTCCGTGCGCTATCTGCTGCCGCTCTACTTCAGCCTGCCGCTGCTCTTAGGACAGTTGTGGGAGTGGGCGAGTCCGGAGCTGGCGCGCTGGACACCACAACTGCGGCGGGCACGCGCGCTAGTGCGGGTGGGTACCGGGCGCTGGCGAGCCATCGCGGCGGGCGGGTTAGCGCTGCTCTTCGCGTTCGTGCTCTGGGGCGGCACACAGACGCTCGCCGCGGCGGCGACTCCTGGTGCGTTCGGCCTCCCGCAGCGCCAGCTCGATAGCAGCGTCATCGCGTTTCTCGACGCACACAAGATCACCGATTACTACAGCGACTACTGGACGTGCTACCGCATCGCGTTCGAGACGAACGAGCGCATCATCTGTGCGGTGCGCGGCCAGAACGGCGACCCCAATCTACGCCTGATGAACAACCGCTACGAGCCGTACATCGCGAAGGTCGCTGCCGACGCGCACCCGGCGTACATCCTGCCCGCCGAGACCGCCCAGGATCGCGAGTTCGACAGTGAGGCCGAGCAGGAGCACCTGCCGCACCAGGGCTACACGCGCGCGCGCGTCGGCCCGTATGCCGTGTATTACTATGCTCACTAGCCATTTGCGGCGCACGCTTTTCCGCTTTTGCGCCAGTGGGCTAGAATACCTCGTCGAGCCTAGACGCTCGTATTCCCGCTGGCTGGACTCCGCGACCTCCGTCGTCCGCCAGGCGTTCTCCGCTGGAGCCTCCGCATGAGAGCCACGTTCGTCCACACCGCCGACAATCACCTCGGGTTTGAGCAATACGGTGAGAAGGAGCGCTTCAACGACTTCGCGCGCGCCTTTATCTCCGTGGTGGACGACGCCATCGAGCGGCATGCGGACTGCTTTCTCATCGCGGGAGATCTCTTCAATAAGCGTGCGATTGACGCGCTCACCCTCATGCAGGCACAGGCGGCGCTGAAGAAGCTCCACGATGCGGGCATTCCCGCCATCGGCATCGAGGGCAACCACGACCGCAGCTATTACCGCGACGGCGTCTCCTGGCTGCAGTTCCTCTGCTGGGAGGGCCTGCTCATCCTGCTCAACCCGATGGTCGAGCATGGCGTCCCCCAACTGACACCGTGGGACAAAGGGAGCATGCGCGGCGCGTACGTGGACCTGAAAGACGGCAAGCTGCGCATCTACGGGCTGCCCTGGTATGGCGCGAGCACCGCACGCGTGATGGAGGCGTTCGCCCGCGAGCTGGCGGCGGCGCGCGCGGATGAGGAGGCAGCGGGCGTCGAGTACCGCGTGCTGCTGATGCACACCGGCGTGGAGGGCATCGTGCCCCAGCTCCACGGACTGCCGACGCGCGCGCAGTTCGAGCCGCTGCGCGGGCTGGTGGACTACATCGGCCTTGGGCACGTCCACAAGAACTACGACATCGACAACTGGATCTACAATCCAGGCTCGACCGAGACGTGGGGCGCCGAGGAGAGCCAGTGGGACCGCGGCTATTACGTCGTGTCCGTCGAGACGGATGTGCCTGAGGGGGAGCGTCGACATACCACCGAGCACCCGATCAATCCGCGCCGTCCCTTCGTGCGGCTGAGTTTTGGCGCCGATGGCATCGCCGACCCGACCGCGTTCTACGACACTTTCGAGCGCTTCTGCCGCAACAAGTCACGCGAATATGGGATGACAGGCACCCCCACGGAAGACATGGCGCCCGTCGTGGACGTGCAGCTCACCGGCGTCCTCAGCTTCGATAGCGGCTCGCTGGAGCGCCCACGTCTCGAAGAGATGCTGAAGACGGCGTTCTCCGCCCTGATCGTGCGCGTGCATGACGCGACACACGACGTGGACTACACCCCCACTGGCGAGGAGGAGGGGGACATGCGCGACCGCTCGACCCGCCTGCTCCTGGAGGTGCGCGTGCTACAAGACCTCATCGCCCGCGACAGTCGCTATACCGAGAAGGCGCCACAGTGGGCGCGCGTGCTGGCCCAAATGAAAGAGATGGCGCTGACCGGCGAGGAACCCGCGCACATCGCCCAGCGCCTCCGCGAGGCTCGCACCGAACTGCTGCAGTAAGACAGAACCTCACCTTGCGAGGAGAGGGGCTTGTCCATATGCGCCATCATGCGCCATCGCTTCCCGGCAGGCCACACCCGTTGCTCCCCCTTCCCCTTGTGAGGGGAAGGGGGCTGGGGGGATGAGGCCCTCTACGCCCCTTACGCTGTCCCCTTGCCCATATTGCTGAGCCTACGCTATACTGGCGCCGGTCTCATCTTTGGAGGCTTGGGAAGCGGGAGAAGGGGACGCGGATGCCCGGTAATGGCAAGGTGTTCGTCAGTCATGCCTATGAGGACAACCAGCGCTGCGTACCGCTGGTAGCGGCGCTTGACGCGTGGGGAATCGACTACTGGTTCGATGCGGGCATGCCTGAGGGAGCCACGTCCGCGCAGCTCTCGCCCGCCGCACAGAAGGCTATCGCCGAGCGCGATGTATTCCTGCGGGTGTGTACGGCGGCGTCGCAGCAGTCCCTCGGCGTGAATATGGAGGCAGGCGCCTTCCGGGTGACGCTGGCGCAGCACCACGGACGGCGCGGAGCCTCGAACAGGTCGTTCATCAACCTCATTCTCGATCCGGCGTATGTGCGTGAGCCGTTCGATAACGCGACGCTCTTCATCGACGGCACGAACCGCCCGCGGCCCGTCTGGCTGGCCGATCTGGGCCGGGCGCTGGGCATGAATCCCGCCGCGCGCGCACTCAACCGGCGAACCTTTCTCGCGCTGGGCGCCGCCGTCGCGGTGACGGTTGCCTCAGCCGCCACAACGGGCGTCGTGCTCGTCAGCCAGAGCGCGCCCGCCTCGACGAAGAAGGTTGATCTCAGCAAGACTACCAGCCACACCCGCTGGGAGAAAGATGGCCTCGCGCAATTCGGCACACCCAATACCGCGACCGATGGCTCGCGGGTCTACGTGGTCTCCGACGACAGAACTGGAAGCTTCGCGTTCGATGCCGCGACGGGCCGACAAATTTGGAGACAGCCTGCCGTGTTCGCGCTCTCCGGGCAGCCGAGCCTGGGTGGCGGCATGCTCTTCATCGGCGTCGATTCCGATCTCTCCCAGGGCGGCGTCGTCGCGCTTGACGCCGCAACGGGCCGGCAGATCTGGCATGTGTCCGTCGGCACAGTCAACACCGGAATGCCCGTCTACGCGAATGGCATCGTCTACCACGCATGCGACGATGGGACGCTCTACGCGCTGCGGGCAAGCGACGGCTCAAAAGCCTGGAGGGCCCCGCTGCCGAACGTCTTAACCACGGACTCGCCGGAAGCCTCGCCCGCGGTGGGCAATGGCGTCGTCGTCGCCGGCTCGTTCGATCACAACATCTACGCCTTTGACGCGAAGAGCGGCAAGCAGCTCTGGAAGTATCTTACGCGCGGCCCGGTCGTCGCTCAGCCTACCATTGCCAACGGCGTCGTCTGCGTCGGTTCCCGCGACGGCACGCTCTACGCCCTCGACTTGACGGACGGCAAGCTCCGCTGGAAGTTCCAGACCGGCAGCGACATTTTGGGCGCATGCCTGGTGCGCGACGGTTTCGTGTACATCGGCTCGACCGATGACTACCTGTACGCGCTGAGGGCGAGTGACGGGGCGTTCTTCTGGCGAGCATTGTCGAACGACAAAGGCAGTACGGCGAGTACGTTCTCCGGTATTGCCACGCGCCCGGCGATCAGCGATCTCTCCCAGGCCGTCTATATCACCGCCGGAGGACTGCTCTACTCCTTCAACATCACGGACGGCACGCTACGCTGGCGCTTCAAAGCGAACGACAACTCCAACATCACCTCGCCGATGGTCGTGAACGACCTTGTGCTGTTTGGGTCGAGCGATAAGACGCTGTACGCGATCAACGTGTGATCGTCGCCGAATCTCTGTGAACCGCTGGAGACGTCGGGTGGCATCGGTAGGGATGCCACGCTGAGGAGTCAGAAATGCCAGGCAATAGACGGGTCTTCGTCAGTCACGCGCATGCCGATAACGACCGCTGTGTACCGTTGCTCGCCGCGATGGACGCCTGGAGTGTGGACTACTGGTTCGACACGCAGGAGCTGAATCCCGGTCAGCAGCTCACCGACCGCATTCAGCAAGCGCTCACCGAGCGCGACATCTTCATCCGGGTCTGCACGCCCGCCGCCATGCAGTCCTACTGGATGGGCCAGGAGGTGCTGGCCTATCGCGGTCTGCAGGAACAAGATCGCGGTCGTGGGACAATGCGCCAGATCGTCTACCTTATCCTCGATCAGGGGTATGTACGCGAGCCGACCGCCGACTCAGACATCGTCATCGACGCGGCGACGCGGCCACAGTCGGTCTGGATGGGCGAGTTGCGCAAAGCGCTCGACGTGGCGAAGATCGCGCGCTCGATGAACCGCCGCGCGTTCCTGGGTCTGAGCGTGGCGGGCGTCGCGACGGTCGCTTCAGTTGGCACCGCGGCTGCCGTGCTCGTCCGCGGCTCAGGGCTGCGCAGCGCGGCGGCCGGCGTCGTGCCCACGGCGCACCAGCCCACTGCGACGCCGCTCGCCGGACAGCAGCGTCTGCTCTGGAGTTTCACCGACAGCGGCTCCCAGCCATCCCTCGCGCTCGGCACCAGCGCGCTCTATGCCAATACGGGCGACGGGCTGTACGCCCTCGACCTTAGGACGGGCAATCGGCTCTGGTTCAACGCGAGCATCCAGACGATCACTACTGACAACAGACCGCTGCTCGTCGGTGATACGCTCTACTGCGTCGGCTCATCCGGACTCTCGCCCGCCTTCTCCGCCGTGAAGGCGAGCGATGGCTCACCTGTCTGGTCGGCGCAGTTCAGCCCGTTGCTTCCGTCCACTCCGGTGGCAGACGACACGGCGCTCTATGTCTATTCCGATGATGGCCTTGTGACCGCCTTCGAGCGGAGCACCGGCACGCAGCGCTGGCAGACGAAGATCGCGACCAGTCCGCTCTCGCCGTTTGGCCTGGCGGTGTCCTCCGGGTTCGTGTTTGGCGTCTCGGATGATCAGAACCTGTATGCGTTGCGAGCGAGCGACGGCTCGGTGGCGAATAAAGTCAACACGAACGCGCACTCCGCCTCACAACCCATCGCGACGAGCGACATGGTGTACTTCCTCGCCGGCGACGGCAACGTCTACGCGCTCAACGCGGCTGATCAGTCGCTGCGCTGGAAGACGTCCACCGGGCTCGACTTCGTCGAAATCGCCGGTGCGCCCGTGCTCGCGGACGGCACCCTCTACGTCTGCACGGGCAATGGCAACGTCGTCTCGCTGGACGCCGCGTCGGGCACGTTGCACTGGTCCGTGCCGCAACGATACGCCCCGAATGACAGCGGGAACTTCCAGGTCGCCAATACGCCCGCACTCGACGCGAATGCCCTCTACGTGCCTGTGCAGCGCTCGAACTTCACGACGAACGTGACCTACTCGTTCTTGCTCGCGGTCAGCCGGAGCGATGGACACGAGCTCTGGCGATTCGGCGTGCCAACCGTCGGGTACGGCAATTTCGCGTCGCCGGTCGTGGGCAACGGCGCGGTGTACTTCGGTGGTGTCGAGCACACGATCTACGCCGTCAGCACCACTGGCGCATGAGCCGGTCAGCTGTCGTGGCTGTAGTCCCGTCGCACTGTGCCCGGCTTGAGAGAAAGAACAGGCAACGCTACCATGCCCGCTTCTGGCAAGGTCTACATCTGCCACGCCGCCGAGGATACCGCGCGCTGCGCCTCGCTGCTCCAGGCGCTCTCCACCTGGCACGTGGACTACTTCTTCGACGCCACTTTCGCGACGCTCGGGCAACCGCTCTCACAGCAGACACAGATGGCCATCGCGGAGTGCGACGTCTTTCTGCGCATCTGCTCGCGCGCTTCGCAGCGGTCGTACTGGGTGAACCTGGAGACCGGCGCGTTTCTCAGCCTGCAGGCCGAAGAGCACCGCACCGGGCAGCCCTCCGCGCGGCGGCTCGTCAACCTCGTCATCGACCGGGAGTACCAGCGCCAGCCATTCGACAGCGGGTCCACGCTGATCGACACCACGCGCATGTCATACCATCAGTGGATGGACCAGCTTCGTGCCGCCCTCGGTGTCGTGGAATCTGAGGGAAGTGACGCGGTAGCCGTGAGCTTCGAGGCGGAGAAAACGGGCATCTCGCGACGCCGGTTTGTTGGCGTGGGTGTCGGTGCCGTTGCCGTGCTCGCCGCCGCTGGAGCCACCGGGGCACTCGTGCTCTCGCGCCAGTCAGCCTCAGAGCGTTTGCATTCAACGCCTCTCCTGCCAACTCCTACCCCGACCGCGACTCCGCCCAAGGTGCGTGATCCTCGTCTGGCGCACTGGTTCCGCACCGGCGACAAGATATCCGCCTCGATCGTGCTGGGGAAGGGTGTCGTGTATGCCGCGTCACAGGACAAATACATCTATGCGCTCGACTCCACCACGCTGAGTGAGGTGTGGCGATTGCCGACGGGCGCTACAAACTACGTGGCACCCGCACTCGTGAATGGTGTGCTCTACGCCGCTCCAGCGGAAGGCTCTGTGATTGCCATCAATGCGTCAACAGGACAGCAAGAATGGGCAAAAGGCACTGCAATGGGATTCTCGACACCGGTCGTAGTCGAAGGCCTCGTCTATGTATCAGGGTATGGTTTTCCAACACCAAGTCTCGTGTGGTGCCTGGATTCGACTGGCAAGGATGTGAAGACCAACTCATCAATCGGCTACTCCACTTCGACTCCGCTCGTCACGAATACGGCGATCTATGTCGGGAGCAGCGAGCCAGTGGCAGCAAACACGTTCGATGGTCATCTCGTGGCGCTCGACGCGAATGACTTGCACGAGCTGTGGCGCGTCCACACCGGTCAGATAGTCGTCTCATCGCCAGTGCTGGGGAACGGACTGATCTATATCGGCTCTACTGACAATAACCTCTACGCCATCGATCCCCAGACACAGGCCGTCAGGTGGACTTTCCCAACAGGGGGGGTGATCACTTCGACGCCGCTTATCGCAAACGGCGTCGTCTATTTCGGCTCTCTAGACACGTCGGTCTATGCCGTCGATGCCACTATGGGAAAGCAGGTTTGGAAGTATCCGACTGGGAAGAGCATTCGGTCATCTGCGACACTCGCGGACGGCGTACTCTACATCGGCTCGGACGACGCCGACGTATACGCTCTCGACCCAACAGCAGGCACCGTCGTGCGAAAATACCAGACTGGCGGCAGCGTGCTCTCGACGCCCGTTGTGGCGAACGGACTGCTCTACGTCGGCTCGGAAGACACCTACGTGTATGCCTTCCACGTCTAATCCGCGAGCGATACGTACGCCCGTATCAGGACGGCCAGGTGACGTATACTTCAGGCATGAATACTGACATCTCGCCTTCCAGCGGTTCGCCCTCGTTCGCAGGCAAGGTCGCGATCATCACGGGCGCCAGCCGGGGCATCGGCCGGGCGACCGCCGAGCGGTTCGCGCGCGAGGGTGCGGCGGTGGTGCTGGCCTCACGCGACGCCGCGCGGCTCGATGCGCTGGCCGCCTCGATCACCGCAGCCCGCGGCCAGGCGCTCGCCGTCCCAACAGACGTGGCCTCTGAGGAGAGCGTCGGCAAGCTTTTCGCGCGAACTGAGCAGCAGCTTGGCCCGGTGGACATCCTCGTCAACGCCGCGGGCGCTGTGGCGAACGCGCCGCTCGTCCAGATGGAGGCGGCGGTGTGGGACGCCGTGCTCGCGGTCAACCTGCGCGGCACGTTCCTGTGCAGCCGCGCGGCGCTACGCTCGATGATGCCCCGACGGACGGGAGTAATCGTCAACTTCTCGTCGCTCTCAGGCGTGCCCAAGGTCGAGAAGTTTCCTGGCATGGGGGCCTACGTCGCGGCGAAGTTCGGCGTGGCGGGCCTGACGGAGATGCTAGCGGTCGAGGGACGGCCCGCGAATGTTCGCGTGCTGGCGGTCAGTCCCGGTGCGGTGGATACCGAGATGCTGCGCCAGGCGGCACCACACCTGCGTGCGGGCATGACTCCCGAGCAGATGGCCGCCATTCTCGTCTTCCTCGTCGGCCCCGATGCCGCCCCGCTCGGCGGCACCAATCTGGAGATTTACTCCAACGCGTGAGGTCTGGCTTCCTATCTGCTGACACGCAAAAGGCGGTTGCCTCGAATATATGAGGAACCGCCTTAGTGGTCGGGGCGAGAGGATTTGAACCTCCGACCCCCACAACCCCATTGTGGTGC
>CAYRVF010000103.1:0-18322 GCA_964427535.1 uncultured Ktedonobacterales bacterium | reverse complement strand
GATTTCGGCGCGCTTCTTCTCGCCGCCGGAGAAACCCTCGTTGATGTAGCGGTTGATGAACGTGCTATCCACGTTCAATACCTTCATCTTTTCGTTGATGAGTTTGCGGAACTCGGCGGGCGGCATACCCTTGCGCTTGGGCATCTGGCCGGTCGGCTCGACGGGCGCGTTGGGGTTGAAGCCCTCGCGCTTGGCCTCCACAGCGCGGCGAAGGAAGTTGGCAACCGTCACGCCGGGCACGCTGGAGGGATACTGGAAGGCGAGGAAGATGCCCAGGCGGGCGCGCTTGTCGGGGGAGAGGTCGAGGACGTTGATGCCTTTGAACCGAATCTCACCAGATGTGACGACATACTTCGGGTGACCCATAACGACATTGGCGAGCGTACTCTTGCCCGAACCGTTCGGCCCCATCAGCGCATGTGTCTCACCCTGCTTGACCGTCAGATCGACACCCTTGAGAATCTCTTTGCCCTCAACACTCGCGTGAAGGTTGCGAATTTCCAACTCTGCCGGAGCGGTCGCGAGTTGCTCGTTGGCTGCACTGCTATTGACTGAACTCATATCGACTTTTCTGCTCTCCTATAGATGCTTTCGCGCCTGCCATACCGTCCGGCCAGCGCGGTGAATGCTGTAGCTGTGATCGTGTGCAGATCGCATACGCCGCGTAGGCGCTAATCCGCGGGAATCCCCACTTCCGTCGCGCCGCGTGGCTTGCGTGGCGTGATCGAGACGATTTGCGGGCTGGCTACGCGTCCCCGGCTGGATTCGAGCGACGTCTCAGCGCGCACGAGGTCGGCCAGGGTGAGCGAGTCGAGCGCGGTGGCGATGGCATCGCGGACATGCGCCCACAGGAACTTCGTCGAGCAGCAGTCCAGCCGGTCGCAGATGGTCTCCATCTCGCCTTCGGTCGCGCAGACCATCGGGGCAATCGGCCCTTCAAGCGCGCGCACGACCTCACCCATCTGAATCTGCTCGGGCGCGCGACTGAGCCGATACCCACCGTGCGCGCCGCGTGTGGACTCGACGAGCCCGTTCTCGCGCAGGCAGCGGACGAGCTGCTCCAGATAAGGCACCGTCAGCCCTTCCGACTGGCTGATGTCAGTGAGCGAGCGGGGTTTGCCCCCATAATGCCGCGCCAGGTCCACCACGAGGCGCACACCATACTCCCCGCGGGTGGATACTCGCAACATGGCCAGCCTCCTCACCTATTCCGAGCGCGTAAGTCGGATATAAGTATAGCATCGGCGTTTCGAGAGCGTCAAGCAACGCACGGTTGCTAGGGGCCTCACCCTCGTGGCGCCACAACCCTCGCTCCCATACGTAAGCGCCACATGAGCGGCCCCTTCCCTCGAGGGAAGGGGGTAGGGGGTGAGGTTCTGCCACGTAGCCCGCATGGCTGGAAAGCTGTCGCGAAGTGGGCACGTGCAGTAGACTGGACAGCGGTGCGCGGAAGCACGCAGCGGACGCGGCGACTGAGCAGGGCGGGGGAGGGATGCGGATGGAGGCAAGACGGCAGGCCCGGGTACGCTGGCTGGTACCTGCTGGGGAGATGGCGCTGTGTGCGGCGCTTATCATGCTGGTCGGCGGCTGCGGCTCGGCGTCGTCCACCGCGCGGCACGATAGCACGCCTGCCAGCACCGTCTACGCTGGCCCGACGGTGCCGCCTGGCGGGCCGAGCATTCCCGCGCCGACCGCACCGCCGCAGGTTGCCGCGACCGCGACGGTCGTGACGGGGCACACACAGGCGGGGGCGGCGGACGTCTGCTCGCAGCCCAAGAGCGTCACCACGCAGCCGCCGCAGAGCGTGCCCGCCTACCCGAACGCCGAGCTGCACGTCACCGACTCCAACGGCGGCAACGGCTTCTACGGCTACTGTGTCGGCGACTCCGTGAGCACGGTCGCCCAGTGGTTCGGCCAGCAGCTCCCCGCAAAGGGCTGGCAGCAGCTGCAGAACACGACGATTCAGAGCGTCGAGCAGATCAGCGGCGCGAACGGCAGCCAGCGCATCATCGTCACGATTGCTCCCGATGCGCTGACTTCGGGCGAGACGGATATCACGGTGGAAGTGCTGGCCTAACCCCCTGCCCCCTCCCCTTAGAGGGAAGGGGTCGTGCGGCAATCCAGTTCGCCTTCGTGGACGGGTCCGCTCGCCGCGAAAGTTGTGTCACCCGCAGGCCTGAATCCTCCATCAGCGGCCTTTTCCCTCAAGGGAAGGGGGTTGGGGTTAGGTGTCGCTCGTATGGGAGGCGGTAGAAGGTTTGAGTCCGCTCGTGCGAAAATACGCCCGGCCGAGCGCGAAATAGACGATGCCGCTGACGATCGCGCCGACGATGCCGCTGATGTCCATGCCGCCGAGCGCGTGCGCGGCGGGACCCTGCCACGGCGCAGTCATCCACGGAAGCTGAGCCGAGGCGACGAAGGGAATGGTCGCCGCGACGCCGATAATCCACGAGACCATCGCGCGCCAGAAGATGCCGCCGGTGTACCAGTAGATTCCACGACGGCCACTGGTAAGCTGGTCCATCGCATAGCGGCCGCGCCGCAAGATGAAGAAGTCCACCAGTAGGACAGCGGCCCACGCGGGCACCCACAGGTACGTCAGCAGCAGGAAGCTCTGATAGACGCCGAGGAACTTGGTCACGAGGTCCGTGTAGGTCTGCGCCTGTGTGAAATGCGAGAAGAGGCCGATGTAATACACGAACACCGCGCCGACGCCGCCGCAGAGGAGCGCCGAGCCCCAGCGCCGCAGCGGCACATCCATTGCCAGCGCGACAAGCCCCGCGGTGTAGACGTCGAAGTAGTTGGCCCAGATCTCACCCAGGATGACGAACAGCAGGAATGGCACCGACAGCCAGCCCGGCGCGGCCTGGGTGATCACGCTCAGCAAGTCGGGGTTGCTGGGGTTGATCGTCAGCAGGGCGACCCCCAGGATGCCCAGCAGCGCCGTCGGCAGACCGATGCCCAGGCCAGACCACCACGCGACGGCGCGTGCCGGAGTGCGCGTCGGCAGATAGCGCGAGTAGTCACCCGCGAAGGGAATCCACGAGGCGACGAGCGCGTAGACGAAGCTGCCCGCCAGCACCATCGAGGCGAAGCGTGGCGCGCCCGAGACGGTCGTCGGCGTGGTCCAGCGAATCTTGGGTGCGAGCACGACGAACAGCACGGCGGCGAAGATCAGAAACACCACCGCGCCATACTTCTCGAAGACGTGAACCGTCTGATGGCCGTAGACCGCGACGACGACTGAGGCCGCCAGCACGAATGTGATCGCGCCGAGCGCCACGCCCGGCGTCTTTGGCACACCCGCCAGGCCGAGGAGCTGCACCAGCGCCCATCCGCCGACCACTGAGTCGAACGCGAACCAGCCGACGGCCATCAGCCAGGTGAACGCCGCGCTGATGTACGCCCCCCGGTGGCCGAAGACGCCGCGGGCGAAGATCATCTGTGGCGAGCCTGACTTCGTGCCCGTGACCGAGAGCAGCCCGTGGATGATTGCCGCCAGACCCGCGCCGATGGCAATGGCGACGGCGCTATCGGCGAGGCCGAGCTGTCCGCTACTCAGGCCGAGGAAGACGGGTGCGGACAGAGCGAGTGCGCCCGTCAGCAGCGAGACGTAGTTCGACATCGCGCCGGACCAGACGAGGCTCAGCTCGCGTGGCGAGCCGTGGCGGTCGTCCTCGGGCACCGGCTCCATGCCGTGCCGCTCGACCTTGAAGAAATCATCCGACTCGACGCCGCGCACGCCGAGGATATTGGCTTCCTCTTGCTGTTGCATGGACCCCCACTCCTCAATGCGCCCACGCGGGATACGCCGCGCAACATCAACGGGCGCCAGCAGATGCCAGCGCCCGCAGATACTCGTGGTCGGAGTGGAGTCAAGTCCCGCTCCCTGCGCTGGCATTATCCAGATCAGGTTCGTTCGGTCGGTGGCGGATTGCGGCCACCCTCTCAGCCCGGCTCCCCGAGCTCCCGCTGCGATAGGTCGTGATGTGTTGCGTATTGTACCGGCTGTTACTGTAGCACCCGCGACAGCGCTCCCGCAAGCGCGTGGGTGGATGCCTGCTTCCGCATGATGCCACCATATACAACTGCGCCGGCATCGGGAGGGTAGGCTCCTTCCGATGCCGGCGCCGCGCTCGCCCGCGCTCACAGGAGACGCGGGCGAGACTGGTAGGTTGGACTTACATGCCGCGATACAGCCGCGCGCGAAGGTCGTTCTCGCGGCGGAGAAGCTGCCCGGCGAGCACACGCAGCCGGTTGATGGCGCTCGCGAGCACGAACAGATCGGCATCGCGGACGCCCTCCAG
The DNA here is from genome assembly GCA_964427535.1 of uncultured Ktedonobacterales bacterium. Lineage (GTDB taxonomy): Bacteria > Chloroflexota > Ktedonobacteria > Ktedonobacterales > JADMIN01 > CAYRVF01. Next base: position 14,015 of record CAYRVF010000103.1, on the reverse strand, counting down.
CGACTCACGCACGTACGCGAGGTCGGCGAGGGCCGTGTCGAGCAGCGCGCGCATCGACCCGGCGAGCCGCCGCGCCTGGCGCTTGCTGAGGTCACGGGTGATCTCAGGCGCGCCCATCGCTGGCCCGTCGAACGGAGCGGACGCCGGGATGACCGGCAGACGCGGGTTCGTGGCCTGCGCCTGCGCGGCGTACGTCTCGACCAGCGAGACGAGGCAGCTCGTCGCGGTCTCCAGCCCGGCGAGTGTGAGCTGAAGTGTGGCGGCACTCGGCTGCTGGCGCGCGACCAGCGCCTTGCGCTCCTGCGCGTACATGCCCGAGAGGACATCCAGCCGCAAGGCCAGTTCCGTCGAGAGGTCACGCGTCCGGGGGACCGGCAGCGAGCGGAAGCTCTCGACGAGCTGCGGCACCGCACGCGCGAGGGCGACGGTGTTCCGGGCCTGGCGCACAAACTCACCGACGGCCACGCGACCCGACCCCTGGCCATTTTTCGCCAGCATGCCGGACTCGATGTCCATCTGATTGCGCATCTCGTTCACCATCGCCGCACCTCCTGACTCGCGCCGGGCAGAGTCGTTCCGCCCGACATGGCCGCAGTATATGCGCCCGCTGCAAGTATATGCGCCCGCTGCACAGGAACGTCCGTATCTGTCGGTACGGGTACTCCTGTGTACGCGTACAGATGTGTACGGTACGCGGCGGCCATCCTCTGGCACAATACAGAGCAGAGACGACGAGGCGTTGCCTTCAAGCTCAGCCTTGCTTATACTCAGACCATGAGGAAGCAGGGTGCGATCACGGCGGTCGAGCAGCAGACATCGCTCGTGGCGGTGTTGCAGGCGATCCGGCAGGCACACGGTGTCTCGCAGCTCAAGGTCGAGGTCGCGATGGGCCTGCCGATCAACACGCTGCGGCACATCGAGAAGGGGCGCCGCCAGCTCCCGGATCTGCAGAACGGGCTCAGCCGCTGGGTCAAGGAGTTCCTGGCCTGCGTGGGGGCGACGCCGCAAGAGCGCAAGCTGGTGCTCGACGTGCTCTCGCGGCAGATTCTGCTAGAGTTCAGCGAGCTGCTCGACGAGGTCGATCAAGAGTAAATCGTCGACGAAGCGTAGGGGGAGGTGGCGGCGTGTCAGCGCAGCCCAATTCGCGTAACGCGGAGCATCAGACCTGTGACGTGACCGCGCCCATCAAGCGGGCGGATGTGCTGGAGACGGTGCGCGAATCACTCGGGCACGCTCTGGCGGATACCGCTCCCGAAGACTTCAGCGACGCGACGACGAGGACGTATTACCTGCGCGCGAAAGAGTGGATGCACAGTCCGAAGGCTCCTGACACTGTCAATGGTCCTGACGCAGACGGCCCTCTCACGCGGTCCTTCCCCCTCACCGGCGCGCAACTCCGCAGCCTCCTCGACGCACTGGCGCAGATTACCGCCGCCCGCCTGGCTTCCGATGCCACAAGCGCTCCCGCACTTCGCTCGCGGGCCGACCGCCTCGCAGACACCGCCCTCACACAACCCGTCACGCGCAGACGCACACGCGGCTCGCACCTTCCGCCATTCATCCGCGCTGCCGCGGCTGGCCTGATGTCCGGCAGTTGACGCGATCACTCACGATCACTCGCACCACGTCCGCCCGCATAAGTGCGTGAACGCAGTCACCTCCCCGCGAGACGCAACCTTTCGCGCTCTCCATGTGTTCCAATGAAGAGAACACACCCACATGAGAGCTGATAGGCGGGCCGCGCGACCATGAGCCGCCCCTGCCAACGAAAGGGAGAGCGGCGATGGCATCGTTGCGCGTTGCGCGACCGGCGAGTCCACGAGTGCAGGTGGCGCTTGCGCTTGGCATCGTCTACATCATCTGGGGTTCGACGTACCTCAGCATTCGCATCGCGATCCAGACCATCCCCCCTCTGCTGATGGCGGGCGCGCGCTTCCTGATCGCCGGACTGCTCATCAGCGGCTTCGCGCTCGTGACCCGCGCCGTCCGCCCGAGCCGGCGCCAGATTGTCAGCGCCTCCATCGTCGGATTGCTGCTGCCCGCCGCTGGCAACGGCACGGTGGTCTGGGCCGAGCAATATATCCCGTCGGGGCTGGCCGCGCTGCTTGTCGCGCTCGTGCCACTGTGGATGGTGCTGCTCGATTGGGGCAGGCCGGGCGGCAGACGCCCACCGCTGCTCGCGCTCGGAGGGGTCGTGGTCGGCTTCTTCGGCGTGGCGCTGCTGGCGCTGCACGGCGGGGGGTCGGCGGGCCAGAGCATCAATCCGCTGGCGTTGGTGGTGGTCGGCGCGTCGTTCTGCTGGGCCGCTGGCTCTATCTTCTCGCATAACGCCGAGCTGCCCGCTTCGGCTGCGTACTCAACTGGCATCGAAATGCTCGCGGGGGGTGCGGTGCTCCTCATCTTCGCGGGCATCACCGGCGAGGGCGCGCACCTCCACGTGCGGGCGATCTCGGGGTCGTCCGTGCTGGCGATGCTCTATCTGATCCTCTTTGGCTCCCTGGTCGGATACACCGCGTTCGTCTGGCTGCTCAAGTCTGCGCCGCCAACGCTCGTCTCGACCTACGCCTACGTGAACCCGGTCGTCGCGGTATTCCTCGGCTGGCTGATCCTGGGCGAGACGGTGACGCCCATCACCATCGTCGCGGCCGCGATCATCGTCGCCGCCGTCGCGCTCATCACCTCGCATCAAGGCCGTGAAGAGCCAGAGCCGAGCGACGCGCCCGTCCCTGCCGAGCCGGAACCCGTCATGGAGGGCGCGGCAGGCGAGTGAGGGCCACGAACGCCCAACCAGCAGAACCTCACCCCCAACCCCCTTCCCTTGAGGGAAGGGGTCGCTCATTGAGCACACGTCGCCAAGGGCAACGGATGTGGGGGCCCACTTCCTCTTGCACGTGGAAGTAGTTGGGGATGAGGCTCAGGCTGGGGCGCGCCGCTCGCATCGTGCTATAGTTAACGCCAGCGAAGGAATGTGCCTGCGGTGACTCCGGCGAGGTGTGGTCCATGTTTGCAGAGATTACCGCGTCGCTGGCGAAGGGCGAGCCAGTCGTGCTGATGACCGTCGTGCGGGTGACGGGTTCGCCGCCGTGCGCGCCGGGCACGAAGGTGCTGATTCGCGAGGACGGCAGCATGTTGGGAACGTTCGGAGGCGCCGACACCGACGGGCGCGTACGGGCCGACGCGCTGCGGGTGTTGCGCGAGGGCCAGCCCGAGCTGCGGTCGTACACCATCGACGCCGAGACCGGCGAGAGCGTGGGCAGTTGCGGCGGCACGCTGCACGTCTTCCTCGAACCGCTGCAGCCAGAGCCACGCCTGATCGTGGCCGGGTCTGGTCAGGTGCCGCAGACGCTGGCCCAGCTTGTCACGCCACTCGGCTGGCGCGCGACCCTGCTCGACGACCGCCCCGAGTTCCTGCAGGGCGTGACGCTGCCAGAGGGCGTGCAGGGCAAGGTGGGCAATCTGATCGAGCTGGTGCGCGCGAGCGAGGCCAATGCGCTGACCGCCATCGTCATCGCCACCCGCGACCACGAGACAGACGCCGAATGCCTGCGTGTCGCGCTGGAGACCGAGGCAGGCTACGTCGGCATGATGAGCAGCCCCGGCAAGGCGCGCGCGATCTTCCGGTCGCTACTGCGCGAGGGTGTCGCCTCTGAAGCGCTGGAGCGCGTCCACACGCCCATCGGCCTTGACCTGCGCGCCAAGACGCCGCAAGAAATCGCGCTGAGCATCGCCGCCGAGCTGGTGATGTGGCGGCGTGGCGGCACGGGCGCCTCGCTACAAGGCGGACGCGACCTGCTGGCGAAGCTGCGCGCGAGCCGCGAAGACGCGCCGTCCGCGGAGGTCATCGCCGAGCCGGTCTCGTAGGTCGCCGAGTGCGCTGTGTAGCGGGACACCCGAGCGCAACGGCCTCTCCGCTGGAGCACGACGGGCCGATTCACGCGCCGGGATCGTTCACGCGCTGAACCGGGCCGCCCACTCGGCGCACGTCTCTGTCTGGTGCCCCAGCCGAATCCACCAGCAGCCGGACGCCGTGCGGAAGGCGCCGACGTCGCCTCCAGCGTACGCCATCTCCAGCAGGCAGCCGCGCGCCGGTCCATCGGGTAGCTCTTCCCACGGGATACTCGCGACACTCGCGACGTTGCAGACCATAGCCTCAGTATTCTCGATGCGCGCACTGAGATCGTCGCCTGGATTCTCAGCCATATCGCACCGCCGTTCTCCATCAGGACCGAGGCACCGCATTCGGTCTCGTGCCACGTGAGCAGGTGCCGAACAGAACTGCATCTGCATTATGTCGCCAGTGAACAACTACGCCAAGGGGAAATCGCGGCACCACACGATTCTCAGCGGGCGACGACGTACTCCCGCCGCTCGCGGGCGCGCACAACGTACCCATAGACGAGATGGGCCATCAGGGCGAGCACCCCGCCGAGGATTTCCCAAAAGAAGGGCAGCGGAATCCCGGCGACAGAGAGATCGGGACTGTAGGGCACGAACTGCCCGCTCGCGATGGAGTAGAGCTGGCGCGCCTGGCCGACGGTGCCCGCGATCGCCAGCCCGCCCAGCAGCGCGATCGTCGAGGTGAGCACGAGGTTGCCGCCAATCGGCGCGCCTGGTGGCAGATGCCGCTGCCGCCAGTGAAACGCGCGGTCGAAGTCGGGCAACTGTGGACGTATGCGCTGGATGTAGAACTCCTTGATGGTGTTCATCGCGATCAGGCTCTCGTGATATTCCTCTGCCAGCGCGAGCAGCTTGACGTAGAGGGCGAAGCTGAGCACTCCCGCAATACCAAGTACGACCGTGGCGACGACCGAGAACGCGAGCACGTTGCTGCGGTTGGTCGCGTTGCCCAGCACGCCGAGTCCGGTGGCAAGCGCGCCAGCGCCCAGCAGATAGAGGTTGAACAGCGCAGTGCTCTCCTCCTTCGCCTGGTACGACGCGACGACAGCGAAGTTATATTCTTCCAGCAGAATGCTCTCGGCCTTCAGCGTGGGATCGGCCTGCGCCGCGCGCGGCATCCGGCCCGCCGTCTCGTCGTCGCGGAACGGCGCCTGTCGTGGCAGTGGCATATTCGTCGCGTCGCGTGGCACGTCGCTTCCCCCTTTGACCAACGGCCTCCTGCCAGCCTGCTGCCCAGCCGGGTCCTGGCGTCCGGGTGGGTTCTTCATCCGCGCCTCCTCATTGCCCTTCGCGCCCTATGCGCACTACGCGCCCCGACGGAGCGCGACCTGATAGTAGATCGCCTGCAACGCCAGTAACGCGACCAGCACGCCACCGCCAACGGCGTAGGGCAGCGGGTCGGTCGTCACGGGGAAGAACGCACGCGCTCCGGCGCGCCGGGCGAGGTCCAGCGCGAAGAAGACGACCGCGCCGATACAGGCGCTCGACATCAGGGCGAGCAGGTGGCTCTCGGCGAAGGTCACGCTGCCCAGCCGCTCACCCTTTGGAATCGTGTTCAGCCGCCAGAGAAACGCGCCCTCAATCTGCGGCATCTCGCCCTGAAACTCGGCGATATAGAACTCCTTGATGGTGTTCATGCTGAGCAGGCTGTCGCGGAACGCCTTGCGCAGGCGGATGAGCTTGACGAAGAAGGCCAGCGCGAGCACGCCCGCCGTACTCAGCAGCGCCAGCACGAGCAGCGGCGCGTAGTTGCCGATGTTCGCGCTGAACTGCAGTGTCGCGCCCACCGCCGAGACGACCGCCGCAAACAGCGTGAAGTAGAGCGTGAAGACGCGCTCGCGGTCCTGAATCGCCTGCGCGGCGGTCTCGCTGGCGTATTTGAACTCTTCGAGCAACAGGTTCTCGACGCGCAGTGTCTTGTCGTGAAAGAACCGCGACGCGTCTGCGCTGGCCGCTGGAGCCGATGAATACCCAGACGCTGGGTCGTAACGCATGCCTGCCCCCTGCCGATCAACGACACGCCGAGCGGCGCTACCCTTTGGTAGACGTCAGCTCGACGCCAATGCTTTTTGCCTGCTTTTCGAGCGAGGCGCGTTCCTTCTTCTTGCTCAACGCGCGCACGTAGAAGGAGATGTGCCACACCAGGAAGGCGACGAGCACAAGGGCGCCAACGATTCCCGCCTGCACGGTGCCGGGCAGCGACATATAGGGCAGTGGCAGCGGTCCGACATATCCGGCGTCGATGACGACGGCCGCGCCCGCGAAGCACAGGCTGCCCAGGAATGCGACGGTGTAACACACAAGGAAAGTCACGCTACCCAGTCGCTCGCCCGTTGGGATGGTCCGCAGGCGCCAGCGAAAGGCTTTCTCGGAGCCCGGCACCTGCTCGCGGAACTCCTCGATGTAATATTCCTTGACGGTGTTCATCGCGATCAGGCTCTCGCGGTAGGCCTGTCGTAGCCGGATGAGCTGGGCGAAGAAGACGATGCCGAGGATGCCGGCGACGATGAGTAACGCGATGGAAATGGGCTCGGCGACCTTAGTGACATCGTGCCCACCAAGCTGATAGACCGCGCCCAGCGCCGAGCCGAGCACGCCGATCAGCAGCAGATAGAGGTTGAACATGCGGGCGCGGTCTTCCATCGCCTGATAGGCTGTTTGCCCCGCGTAGTTGAACTCTTCGAGCAGCATGTGTTCGAGGTGCAGCGTGCCGTCGAGGCGCTCGCTCTCGGCGAGTGGGCGGCCCAGCGCTTTCTCGCGCGCCTCGTCCGTCGCGCGCTCCTCCACCTCGCGAAAGGGCGCATCGCGGCGGAAGGGCATGTTCGTCACGTCGTTCGGCATCGCGCTCCCTCCTCCAGTACGGACGCCCTCGCGAGACGCGAGAGTGGCGTTCGCCAGCATGAGGCCCAGCAGCGTCTTGCCGTCCTCAATCTCACCGCTCGCGCAACGTGCCAACGCCTCGCCGAGCGGCACCCAACTGACCTGCTCGATCTCGGTTGTGTCACGTGGAACAGCAGTGCCGGACCCCTCGGGCGCGTAGACATCCGTTGCCAGGTAGATGTTGACGCATTCCGTCGTGAAGCCTGGCGAGACGTACTCGCGTGCCAGGCGCCGCCACGAGCGGGCGGCGAAGCCGGTCTCCTCGCGCAGCTCGCGCGCGGCGGCATCTTCCGGCCAGTCGGCCTCGCCGGGATTGATAAGTCCGGCGGGCAGCTCCCAGGTCTCGCGCCCGATCGCCGGACGCATCTGGCGGACGAGCGCGACCAGCGGATCGCCCTGCCCCTCGGGTAGCTCGCGCAGCGCGACGATCGCCACTGAATCGGGATGCTCGACGATCTCGTAGCGGTCCGTGCCACCCAGCGGCGCGGGCAGGGTCTTGACGCGCACGTGAATCAGCGCGCCTCGGTAGATGTCGTCGTCTGGACGCTGCTCAGACATCCCGCGCTCCTCCCGTCTTTTACGCAAGCGACCCGACTGCGAGCAGCCGACGCGAATATAGCATGTTTGCCGGACGAGGGAAAGTGGGACATCATTCCGCACAGATGAGCGCGTGCCGAGACGCCGCCCGGTGATACACTGGAACCCGGTTTCCGTCAGACCGAGAGGTAATGACGGATGGAGCCAGCGGACGAGCATACGCGCGGGTATATGCCTTCGACCACGAGCACGAGAGGAGAGACACCGTGACCGATACACGCCGGCCACTGACTGACTTTTACCGAGGCTGGGACGTCTACCAGGGGTATCTGCGCGACGCCATCGCCCCACTCACGGCGGAGCAGCTCGACTACCGGGCGGCGCCGTCGCTACGGACGGTTCGCGAGCTTGCGGCGCACATTCTCGCCTGCCGCGTGCGCTGGTTCCACCTGGACCTTGGCGAGGGGGGAGCCGATGTAGAGCAGTTCGGCTCCTGGGACCGGCCGGGGCAGCCTACTCGCGACGCGGCGGAACTGATTGTGGGGCTCGACGCTTCGTGGCAGCTCGTCGCCGATTGCCTCGCCCGCTGGACCGCGGACGACCTCGACGCGACCTTCACGGATGACGGCGAGACCTTTACGCGCCAGTGGGTGATCTGGCACGTGATCGAGCACGACCTGCATCATGGTGGTGAGCTGTTCCTCACGCTCGGCATGCATGGCGTGCCAACGCCTGACCTGTAGCCGAGGTCTCGCTTCTCGCGCAGAAAGACTGCGAGCTGGCTAGGGCCTCTCGCTCAACCAGCGCCTATGCTCTGAGTAGTCGTGAATCGGCTGCGCCAGCGCGGCGTGCGCGAGAAAGCGAGACAGGTTACCCATGCGGCAGAACAGCGCCGAAGAGCGCAAAGAGACCGGACGCGTGGAGGCGTTCAGCGACGGCGTGTTCTCCATCGCGATCACTCTGCTTGTGTTGACGATCAGCATTCCGACGATCGACTCGCTGCAGAATCCGCCCCAAACGCTGAGCCACTATATCGTCACACACGGCAGCGAGATCGCCACCTATGTCATCAGCTTCATCACGATCCTCGTGATGTGGATCAACCACCACAGCATCTTTCAGTTTGTGCGGCGTATCGACCGTCTCTTCGTCGTGGCGAACGGACTCTTGCTCATGTCCGTGACGTTCGTGAACGTTCCGACGGCGCTGGTCGCCAACTTCATCGCGACGCCAGACGCACAGTTCGCCGCCGGGTTCTATAGCGCCACGCTCGTCGTCACCTCGATGTTCTTCAATCTCGTCTGGCATCGCGCCGTGGACGGGCATCGTCTCATCCCATCCCGCATCGACCAGCAGGTGCTCGACACCATCTCACGGCAGTATTTCTTTGGCCCACTGCTCTACGGAGTGGCGTTCGTGGCGGCATTCTTCAGCGCATGGGTATCAGTGGCGCTGAACGCCGCGCTTGCGATCTTCTTCCTCTTCACCGGCCGGCTGACCTACTCACCTCCAGATGAGGACGAGGCGGTCTATGAGGCACGTGTGCGCGACGAAAAGAGAGGCGCATGAGCCAGCCAGCGCGCGAGGGAAGCCACCTCGCACGTCAGTCGCGGGTCGCTGCCACATCATCGTCCCAGATGGGCGACATGGCGGAGACCCACTGGTCGGGATGCTCGCTCACCATTCGCTCGACGGCGGTCGCGAAACGCCGGAGGATACGCTGCGCCACCTGGGCCGTCGTCTCTTTCGTCGCGACGGCGGCGACTTCGGTGGACACGGCGCGGCCATCGTCGGCCAGCACCCAGGCCGAGGTGCGGTGCGTGCGCGCCCACGTCACCATCTCGTCATCCAGCGGGATGAACGTCGCGCGCGGGATGCCGCCCCTGTCGCGCCACGAGAAGATCGCGACGGTCGGCGCGCCGGTGCGTGCGGCGATGCTCGGCGCGGCGGTCGGCATTCTCGCGGGCGCGCCGAAGAGACTGACCTCCTCGCTGCCGCCGACGACGTAGCGGTCGCTGAGCACCATCACGATCTCGTTGCGCTTCAGGGCATCCAGCATCGTGCGCAGCGTCTCGCGTTTGTCGGCATCCAGCAGATGCATGCGGTGGTGCTGGCGGATGTCGCAGAAGATCTCGTACAGGCGCTCGGGTTTCAGGTGCTCGGCGGGTGTGTAGACGTCGTAGCCCAGGGCACCCAGGCGCGAGGAGCCGCGCTCGAAGTTGCCGTAGTGCGCGCCCATGACGATCAGTCCTTTGCCACGCGCCATCATCTCATCGAAGAGGTCCAGCCCGTCGATCTGCCAGTTCGCGGCCACCTCAGCGTCTGAGAGCGTGCGCCCGCGAAAGAAGTCCAGGTAGTTGAGGAAGGTATGGGCGAAAACGCCGCGCGTCGCCCGTCGCAGACGCGCGGGGGAATCGGCGAGGGCGGGCACGTGCGCGAGGTTCGCGCGCACTCGGCGGCGGGTCGTCCCGGCGAAGACCCATGCAACAAGCGACGCCAACCGAAAGAGCGGCGTGAGCAACCACATCGGCAGCACCGGCAGCACAGCGGCCGCCACGCGGAAGAGCCAGAACTTAGCCACGAGCCTCGCTCCTGGTGTCGGCGCTCGCCGGAAGGGCATCAGCCACAGCAGCGGGAACGGGAGCGGGCGGCTTGTCGTCTTTGGGCCAGAAGCGGCGGAACATCGCCCACTGGTCCGGGTACTCGCGCATCACCGCTTCCAGCGCGTCGTACATCCGCTGCGTCAGCCGGATCACATCCGCCTCACGGTCGCCGGTAGACTCCGGGATGATCAGCGGCATTGCGCCGACGTAGTACGTCTCGGAGTACTTGTCGTCATAGCGCGCGTAGCCGGGGAGGATGGCCGCGCCGGTCTTTAGCGCGATCTGCGCGATGCCGCCGGGCACGTAGCAGCGCTTGCCGAAGAACGTGACCGGCACGCCCTCGCTCGGTCCGACGGGGCGGTCGATGGCGACGGCGATGACGCCGTTCTGCTGCAGCACGCGGAACAACTGGCGCATCTTGTCCAGCGGGATGATGCCCATGCCGAGGCCACCACGCTGCTCCTGCACGAGCTTATCCATGCGTGGGTCGTCAAAGGGCTCGACGATGAGATGGATGGGCACATGGCTCGCGACCATCACTCCCGCGACATCCCAGGCGCCGAAGTGCGCCGAGACGAGAATGACGCCCTTGCCGCGGGCGAGTCCTTCATCGATGAGCGCGAACGCGCCGGGGGGCGGCGTCACGTCGTGCATACGGGCAAGCAGCTCGTCGCGGGTGGCGTTGGGCAGGTAAAAGAAATCGGAGACGTAGCGCCCATACTTCAGCCACGAGTCGCGAGCGAGCTGGCGGGCGCGCGGGTCACGTTCAGAGGTGCCGAGGATGGTTGCCATGTTGGCGATGGTGACACGCCGCTTCGACACCCAGAAATAGTAGATCAGCACGGTCAGCGGACCCGCGATGCGGAGGCGCCACGGCCTCGGCACACGCCCGGCCAGCCAGCTCGCGGCGCGTGACAACCAGTACACCACTACAGATACTCCTTGGCGGAGAGAAATTCTTGCGACAGTGAGGACGAGCCGAGCACAGAGGCTGACGGCCCCTCTCAGTGTACTACGCCTGGCAAAGCCAGGCGGACCTCTCTCCCTACCCCCTCCCCTTAGAGGGGAGGGGCACTGAGGGGAGGGTTCGTGGCAGATGGTGAGCGTTGAGCTCCCGCGAGCTAGGAAGCCAATGAGATAACGTCTTGGTCGTTAGTCCAAATGGTCGGCGTTATCCAAATTGGGCGACTATGGATGCCTTCATTTGCTGGAGATCTGGGTCGTGAGGAGTCAGCGCCAGCGCCTGATCAACGCAGCTCAGCGCTTCCGTGCCGCGGTCGAGACGCATGAGGGCGAGGGCTTTGTTCGACCAGCGAAGCGCACTGGGCTGGATAGCGAGCACACGATCAAAGTAGTCAAGGGCCTCCGCTGGACAGTTCAAATTGAGCAGCGCCATCCCCAGATTTGAGAGCGATTGCGGGTGGTTGGGATCACCTTGAAGCGCGCGCTCCGCGCACGTGCGGCTATTCTCAAAGTCTCCCAACTGATTGTACGCATGCGACATGTTGCCCCAGATGTTGGGGTTCTTGCCTCCTAGTTCGCTCCCGCGACGCAATACCGCAATGGCAGCCTGGTAGTCGCCGATCATGTTGAGACACCAGCCACGCTGATTCCAGAGACTTTCCACTTCTGGGGCCAGGGTGAGCGCACGAGCTAAGCATGGCAGGGCCAGATCGAATCGGCCAATGTCGCAAAAGATGTCACCTCGACTCCACCAGCTGTCAAAATCGTGTGGGTGACTAGCAAGCCAGCGATCAATCTGCGTGATCTGGTCAGCACACTGAAATGGAACCTGCTGGCGTCGAGCGCGCGCCGCCTGGTGTTGAGGATCGAGCGTGAGCGCTCTATCGAAGGCTGCCGCCGCATCCGAGAACCGCCCCGCCGCTTCCAGGACGGTCGCATGGTGAAACCAGACATCGCCGTTGTTCGGAACTAACTCAGTCGCCCGCGTGGTGTTCGCCACAGCTTCATCGAAGTGGGCAACACTCGCCGCAGCCACGCCACGCTGCATCCAAGCGAGCCAGGAACTGTTGTCCTCAGCCAACGCCATATCATAGTAACGAAGCGCTTCCTCGGTTCGATCCAGCTGCTGCAAGACTTGCGCTGTGAACACCCACACGCCCACGTTCGCTAATCCAAGCTCTGCCGCGCTTTGGAAGTCTTTGAGCGCCGGCTCTGGTTTGCCTGAGGCATGACGCGCGACTCCACGCTGGAAGAACCCACGCGCGTCGGTCGTCTCACGAGTGAGGCCTTCATCAAAGGCTGCTTCTGCCTCCTGATATCGCTGCAACTGGTTGAGCAGATTGCCTTTGACAATCCAGAACTCGCTGTTCATGGAGTCTAGTGTCAGCGCGCGCTCGCAAGCCTCCAAGGCCTGCTCTGGGCGATTCCAGACCCGGAAGATCGTCATGCGATTCGCCCAGAAGCGCGTCGCCTCGGGGTTACGGGCCACGGCTTCATCGCTGGAGCGAACCGCTTCCTCGTACCGCTGAAGCCCCAAGAGGAGCAACGAGCGCACATCCCACACCTCGGCATCGTCTGGCGACTGCCTGAGCGCCTTTTCGCAGTCGGATAGCCCTTCCGCGTTGCGCCCGAGTACCATAAGCGCCCAGGCCCTTTGCGCAAGTACGGCGGTGCGCGCGGAGTCGAGCGCGAGTGCTCGGTCGAAGGCGACGAGTGCCTCTTCGGAGCGTCTCAGCGCCATCAGCGCGTTTCCGAGATGCTCCCAGGCGTCGGCTGAGCTGGGTGTGAACTGGACGGCTTGCTCGAAGCGCCTGCGCGCTTCTTCATGGTCACCCTGCTTGGCCAGTGCAATCCCCTCGGCAATTAGCTCCGCGGCCTCCATATGAGTACACTTCTCCCTAAATCGTATTTTGGTCTTTGGCATCGCACCAGCGTCGTTTTGCATGACCAGCGGACCGGTGCCCCGCATTACTCTAACACTGGTTGGTCAGTTTGACACACGGACTCGCGTCAGCGCGGCTATGGCAGCCAGGTACCATAAGAGCAATGGTCAGTCAGAATGGCATACGGAAACCTGTCGGGAGACGGAGCAGAGGAGGTTGGTATATGGCGGATGAGCACTATCTCGACGTGCTTCAGCGCGAGTTCACCTCAACCGAAGGCTCGTTCATGAGCCAACTGCGTACATATCTAAGATGGGATAAAGCGGCATTCTCTCAACTGACGGCAGCGATGCTTGAGTGTTGCAAAGCGTATTCGCACACTCCGGAGGACAAAGCGCGCAAGGCGCCACTGTCTCCAGACAACATACCAGTAGACACCGCCCCTGTTCCGCGCTGGCTTGCAGAGGGGTTCTGGTACCTGAGCTACCATGTTCGAGATTGGACAACGCATCCAGCTTGGAAGGAGACGACCGAGCCCGAACAATACTATTATGACGAAGCATATGAGCGGCTATTTGCTTTGGCATCCTGGTTCTTCGAAGGTGAGTCTATGTTCCTCGATCCTGAGACCGGTTACACAGCCATGTAGGTGTGCCCGGCCAGAGCGGGTTACACACACACACACAAGCCCCCCATCGCGACGGGATCAGCCGTGCGATGGAGGGCTTGGTTTCACTATGAGCGATACGTCGCGAGCGGGCTATTCAGCCGTGGGCAGGTCGCGCACCGCGGCGGCCTCGGCCTTGGCGTAGCCGTTGGCCTTGGTCGCCTGCGTCACGGAAGCCACAGGAGCCGCGGGCTGCTGGGCGTACTCGCGGATGAACTCTTCGACCATCAGGCGAGCCTGCTCGTCGGTGTACTGGATCGCCGGGGACTTCATGAAGTACGCCGACGGACCCAGCAGCGCGCCGCCGAAACCGGCATCCTTCGCGAGCTTGGCGCAGCGCAGCGCGTCGATCACCACGCCGGCCGAGTTCGGCGAATCCCACACTTCGAGCTTCAACTCCACGTTCAACGGCACATCGCCGAAGGTGCGGCCCTCCAGGCGGATGTAGGCCCACTTGCGGTCAGAGAGCCACGCCACGTAGTCGCTCGGGCCGATATGGACGTTGTCGGCGCCGATGTCGTAGTCGAGCTGGCTGGTGACGGCATTGGTCTTCGAGATCTTCTTCGACTCCAATCGGTCGCGCTC
>CAYRVF010000102.1:12432-18479 GCA_964427535.1 uncultured Ktedonobacterales bacterium | reverse complement strand
GAGGTACGCGACTCCGGCAAAGACGACGGCCATGCCCATCAGCACCAATCGGTTCGTCATCCAGTAGCTCGCGTTCGGCACGCTCCTGCCCGGAATGGTCTCGGTGGTGAGAAAGAGGTAGGTGTGCGCGAGACGCGCATGCTGGAGGATGACTGGCCGGAAGAAGAGCTCGCCAAGCCAGATCATGCCCAGGACCGCCCCACTCGCGACGCGGCTGCCCAGGAGCAGTGCCAGCATCGCCCCGCAGGCGGCGAACCATAGCAGCGGCGCGAGCCAGGTGAGCTGATCGGCTGGCACCGGCTGCGGCGGCAGCCAACAGTCCGCGAGCGCGAGACCACAGCTCGTGCCCAGCGCGACGACCATCGCCCAGCCCGAGAAGAGGGCCAGCCGCCGGAAGATGGTCCGTGGGTAGGTCGCGGGCAGCGCGAAGTGCAGCTCGCGCGCCGGGTCGTGTCCGGCGACGGCGGCGGTGGCAAACCCTGCGACGGGCGGCAGCCCGAACTCGACGAGGGAGAGCAGCCCCCTGGCGAGGTCGGCGTGCGCCGCTGCGGGTGAACCGCCCGAGCGCGAGACGTCGAAGTCCGCTAGCAGCGAGACGCCCGTGAAGACTCCGGCGACGATCAGCGGCAACGCGAAGACGCCGAGACCGAGGATCTTGGCCTCAAGCCGCAGACGTGCGCGGGCGCTTTCCATTGGCAGCCTCCTGCTCACGACGCCTGGGCCCGCCAGCCGTCGATGCGCCATCCGGCGAGCAGCGCGACGGCAGCGCAGACAAGCAGCACCGCGATATTGAGCACCCCCTGCCAGACCTGCGCTGGCTGATAGAAGCCGTCATGCCAGCCGAGGAAGTGGAAGAACGCGGAGTAGACGTAGTTCTCCGTCGGCGACAGATAGGTGCCGCCGAGTGTGGAAATCTGATCGGTGGGATTCAAGTTCGTCCAGAACCAGTAGCCTACGAATAGAAACTGGTAGAGCAGCGTCCACAGGAAGGTCGTGCAGGCGATGCTGAACGCGGCGACGAACAGCACGGCGGGCAGCGCGAAGGCCACGAAGCCGGCGAGGGCCAGCGGGATAATGCTCGGGTCGCTCCAGCGGATCACCAGACACGTGAGGCCGATCAGGTAGATCAGCGCGAGTGGCACGAGCGTCGCCAGCGTGCTGCCGAGATGCTTCCCGAGGAGGCGGACAGATGCCGCTGCCGGGACACTCCACACCAGCTCCTCGACCTTCGTCGTGCGGTCGCGCCGCAGCCGGTCGGCGAGCAGCAGCCCGGCGCCAAGGGCGAGAAATCCCGCCGCGCCCGCGGCTTCGATGACGACGAGAGCATGCCGCGTGACCGGCAGGTTGGCGTCGTGGGTGTAATTGGTCACCGTGTTGAATTGGATTACCGGGATGATGCCAAGCAGCCCCGAGACAATCCACAGCGCGCGACGGCGGATCTGCATCGCGAACTCATAGCGCAGCACGCCGCCAAGCTGGTGCGTCGCGTCCACGTCTCCCCTTTTTCCTTTCACCTCACCCTCACCCTCACCCTCACCCACTCCCCGTGTGCGGAGCGCATCGCTGTCGCGCTAGCGCGGGACATGCTGCTCGGAGCGCGGCACGTAGAGGAGCGCCGCGACGAGCAACAACGCCGACACGAGCAGCACCGGAAGGCTGGTATGCCACACCTGTGACGGCGCCAGCGTGAGCTCCACTCCGGAGTGGAACCGCATGGCGCGGCTGACCCAGAGGAGCGCCGCCCCGATCCCCGCGGCTGCCGGACCCAGCAGCAACGACACCAGCAGGCTCAGCGTCGCGAGCAGCGCCATCGGGCCAAGCCAGAGCAGCGTCAGCGCGAGCAGCCCGCCGCCGTGACGCGCGGCGGGTGCGATCGACGCGGCGACCGCGACAGCCGCATCGAAGCCGAAGAGCAGCAGGAACCGTCCGAGCATCACCGTGCGCGCTGAGGTCGGCGTCGCCAGCGCGATCTCAAGTCCCGGATCGATCTCCGGGCCATACAGAAATGCCATGCCCGCGGCGGCGACCAGTGGCAGCGCCAGCGTCAGCACAGCACAGGCGCCGGGTGCGCTCGGGATGGCTGCCGCCACCGCCGCCGCCAGAGCGATTCCCAGCAGTGAGGCGAGCCAGATGAGCGACGGCAACGTCCGCGCCTGGGCCATCAGCACACGCGCGAAATGCGCGTAGGCCCCCGCGAGACGTCTCGCCCAGAGAGCGGCACTCGGGTATCGTCTGGTCGCCACGACAGGCACCGTTGCCGCGGCCGATGCTTGGGTGCCTAGGCGGAGGGCAAGCTGCTCCCACGATGCCTCGTGCGATAGTGGCGGCTCAATCGCCCGCGATGCGCTCCGGGTTGCCACGGCGAGCAACTGCCAGGTGTCGCGCTGGGCGGCACAGGCGGCGCACGTCGCCAGATGCCGCTCGACCTCGGCCGCATCCGGCGCGGTCAGGCTGCCCGCGACAAACCACGGCAGCAGCGTTCCGCAGCGCTCGGACACGGATACATCGTTCACTGCCCCTGCTCCTTCGTCGCCTCCTCACGGCGAAACTGCTGCTGAAAGGCGCGGCGCGCATAGCTCATGCGGCTCTTCACCGTGCCCGCTGGAATGCCGAGAATAGCGGCGATCTCGTGTGGCGCGAAACCCTGCACGTAGGCGAGCGTCAACACCTCACGGTGCGTGGGCGAGAGGCGCTCCAGCGCCTGCGCGACCTCCAGCCGGTCGAGCACGACATCCTCCGCCGATGCCGAAGGCGGCTCGTCCAACCGCTCGTCGTCGATATCGTCAACCGGCCGTGCCGCGCTGCCGAGGCGCCGGTCGCGATCGCGCCGGGCGAACGCCCGGCGAGATTGTGGGCGATACGGAAGAGCCAGGTAGCGACCCGCGCATCCCCGCGATAGGTGTGCGCCGAGCGCCACACCGAGAGGAAGACATCCTGCACGATCTCCTCCGTCCAGCCCGCGTCGTTGCCGAGCTGCGGCCAGAGGTAGCTCCACAGGCTGTGGCGGTAGCTGGCATAGAGCAGTTGGAGCGCGCGTTCGTCGCCCACCGCGATGCGAGCCAGTGCGTCGCGCTCCTCAGCGGGCGTCATGGACCGTTCGCATGCGTGCGTGTTGCTCCTCCCCGTCCCACACTCCCCGTCCCACACTCTCCGCTCACATATGGTTGACACCGAACGCGGCGGAGAAGTTCAGCGCGCGCTCGCGACGCGTCTCATTGGGTCCCCATCCCCAGCGCGCGGGGAACAGAGCGCCGGAACCAGCGCGCCGTCCGCACGAGCCCTCCTGGCCACATGGCGCGGCAGGTCAGGGAGGTGCGGCGTCCGGCGCACGAGGGGGACACCCGTACGTTAGACCGTGAAGGCTTCCCAGGCGGCGGCGGTGCGTTTGCCTTCAGCGGTGAGCATCGGCACGTCGGCGCGGCCCACGGCCTGCCAGACCGCGCCGTCCTCGGTGAAGCAGGCGACGCCGGGCGGTATGCAGAGCACCTGCACGTCGTCTGGCAGGCCCGCGCGTACCGTAGCGTAGTCAGGGTGTTCACGCAGGGAATCGGCGGGCAGCACGGCCACATGCTCCGCCAGGCCGAGCGCCGGACTCCATCCGCCCCGCTGCGCACGCCACCAGGCGGCGAGCACCAGCGCGGCGGCATCCGCCGCGGCGACCAGCGCGCCCTCCACGTGCCGCGCCACGATCGCCACCCACAGGCGCGTGTCGCGCAGGGTCTCGAACACCTGCCGCGGATCGTCGCCGGTCAGGTAGAGCACGTCGGCGGAGGCGAGCGAAGCGATGTGCCGCTCGTTCGCGGCATCGGCGCGCGAGCGGATCAGTGCCGTCGCCGTCGCCGCGCCGAGCGCGGTGAAGTAGCGCTCACCCTGCCGCGCCACGTCGCGTGGGTCGGTGCGCGTGGCGATCGGCAGGACGAGCACGCGCGGGCGCGACGCCGGGATGCGGCGCAGCAGGTCGAGGTCCATCGGGAGGCACTCGAAGCAGAACGCCTGACCGCCCACCAGTGCGATGCTCATGCGGCTCCCTCCTTCGCGGCAGCGGGCAGCGGCATCCCGTCAGCGCCACCGGTCGC
The DNA here is from genome assembly GCA_964427535.1 of uncultured Ktedonobacterales bacterium. Taxonomy (GTDB): domain Bacteria; phylum Chloroflexota; class Ktedonobacteria; order Ktedonobacterales; family JADMIN01; genus CAYRVF01. The sequence continues at coordinate 14,403 of CAYRVF010000102.1, read as the reverse complement.
GGCGGTCGCGGCGGTCGCGGCAGTCCCCGGCGCAGCCCGCCGTTCTCCAGCCGTGCTCCACATGTGGCGGCCTCAGGCGTCCAGCGTCAGAGACCTGTGGCCTCAGCTGTGGTCTCAGGCGTCGGCCGTGAGATACTGGTCCAGGAAGCGGCCCATCGCGGTGTAGGCGGCGATCTGGTTCGCGCGCTTGGTGAACTGGTGGCCCTCGTCCTCGAAGCGCAGGTACTCGACCGGCACCGCGCGCGCGCGTAGCGCCGCCACGATCTGCTCCGCCTCGCCGACCGGCACGCGCGGATCGTTCGCGCCGTGTGCGACGAACATCGGCGCGGTGATCTGCTCGACGGAGCGGATCGGCGAGATCGCTTCGAGGAACTCGCGGTCGTGTTCCAGGCTGCCGTACTCCGTCTCGCGCCACGGCCTGCGCCAGGGTCCGGTGTGCTCCAGGAACGTGACCCAGTTCGCGATGCCGACGATATCGACGCCCGCCGCCCACAGGTCGGGATAGGTGGTGACGGCGGAGAGCACCATAAAGCCCCCATAGCTGCGGCCAAAGACGGCGACGCGCTTGGGGTCCGCGATACCCTGCGCACGCAGCCACAGCACCGCCGCCTTCAGATCGGCGACCGAATCCATGCGCAGGCGTACGTCGTCCAGGCTCTGATACGCGTAGCCGTAGCCCGTGCTGCCGCGCACGTTCGGTGCGAGCACCGCGTAGCCGTGCCCCACCAGGAACTGCAGGATCGGCATGAACTGCGGACGGAACTGGCTCTCGGGTCCGCCGTGGACGTAGACCACCACCGGCAAGTCGCGTGCCTCCACCCCCTGCGGCGTGAAGAGGAACGCCGGAATCTCGCGCCCATCGAAGGTCGGGTAGGCGACGAGCGACGGCGCGACGAAGCGCTCGCGGGGAATGCCGCCGGTGGCGCTGCGCGTCGCGCGCCACAGCCGCCGCTCGCCGAGATCCCACACCCAGACGTCGGCCGCGTCGTCGGGTACGTCGAGCGTGAAGGCGAGCCGGGCGCCGTCCCGCGACCAGGTGATCTCCCGCACGACGCCCTTCGGCAGCGCGGGCGCGGGCAGATCGCGGCGCGCGTCCCAGCCCGCCGCGACGTCGAAGAGCTCCAGCGTCGAGTAGCCGTCCGTGTTGGTGACGAGGGCCAGGCGGCGGCCGTCGCCGGTGACGGCGAGTTCTTCGGCATCCGCCGCATCTGGGCGCAGGTACGTGAGGTCGGTCGTCGTGAGGTCGAGAGAGGCCAGTGAGCGGAACTGTCGCCCGCGATCGCTGATGAGGTAGAGGCCGCGCCGGTCCGCCGACCAGGCGGGGGAGACGTGTTCGCCATGCCCCTCGCCGTCCTCGGGTGTGAGCGCACGGGCCTCGCCCGTCGTAGTGTCGACCAGCAGCAGCGCGTTGCGGGTATTCGAGAGCACACGCGAGACGAGCACGCAGCGGCCATCGGGCGAGTAGGGTCCGGCGTAGGTGGTGCCGTCGTGCGTCAGCAGCGCGCGCACCGCCTGCGTGCGGACATCCTGCTCGTAGACGTCGAAGTAGCGCGGGTTCCGTTCGTTGCTGGCGAAGCTGATACGCGTGCCATCCGGCGACCACCCGCCGAACTGGTAGATGCGGTCGGCGCGCGGCGTCAGCGTCTCGATCTGCGCGCCATCGCCACTGACGAGAAAGTGCTGGTTCAACTCGCTGGCGCCCACATCTCCTGTCACGAGCAGCGCGTCGCCAGTCGGCGCGAACCGCGCGGACCACGCACGCTCGCCACGAAAGGTGATCTGCTCGGGCCACGGCGGCGTCGCCCGCTGAGCATCGAGCGCGACGGCCCACACCTCCGGGACGCCGGTGATGTCCGAGAGAAAACTGAGCCGCGATCCATCCGGCGAAAAGCTCGCGCCGTACGCCGAGCGCACGTTCTGGTAGCGCTCGAAGCCGTACTCATCTCGTGCCATGCAGCCATACCCCTTTTG
>CAYRVF010000102.1:0-12332 GCA_964427535.1 uncultured Ktedonobacterales bacterium | reverse complement strand
CCATGCGTTGTGCCATGCGTTGTGCCATGCGTTGTGCCATGCGTTGTGCCATGCGTTGTGCCATGCGCGACCACGCGCTGCGCGGCGCCGCAGCGATGATACGTGCCGCCCGGCGCACTCCTCGACCAGTATACGTGCTGCTCACAGACGCGCACAAACCCACGGTAGCAAAGGACCGGCTGTGGGTGATACTGTAGAGTGGCAGTCTGGCTGGTACGGGGCGAGTACCCCACACGGGGGAGCACCCCGGACACGCCGCGCGAGAGGCGGGATACGGGAGAGCCATGGAAGACGACGTTGTCGTGCTCGTCGCGGACGACGACGACTCCCTGCGGAACATCGCCTGTCTCGTCCTCAAGGAGGAAGGGTATACCGTGCGCGAGGCCCGCGACGGGCAGTCGGTGCTCCAGCACCTGCGTGCCAGCCCCGAACGGCTGGTGGTGCTGCTCGACTGGCGCATGCCCGACCTGGAGGGTCGCGACGTGCTGGAGGCCGTCGCGGCCGAGGCGGAGACCGCGCACCGGCACAGCTTCATCATCTTCACGAATGCGCCCGAGACGGTGGAGTGGGAGCTGCAGCACACGTCGCTCAACGTCGACGTGACGGTGCTCTCGAAGCTCACCTCGCTGCACCACATCACGGCCGTCGTCGCGAGCGCCTCACACAAGCTGCACAATCAGACGGCCACGTGAGCAATGAGGGACGGCAGGCCGGCGACTGGCGATGAGCGGGGTGTCTCGCCCAGCACGTAGACAGACATCGGCGCGTCCGCTGGATCTCGCTCCGTCGGGTGCCGCAGTCCAGCCGGGTCACGTGAGCCGCGCAGGCGGTGCTGTTCTCCGGCCAGCGCGACTGACCTGGGAGTGCGACTGCACGCTCGGAACCGCACGCTAGGATGCGCCCTCGCGCGCGTCTGGCGCTGGCGTGACAGGCGCCGGCACCGCTGCCTGCGCGGTCCCTGTCGGCTGACCGGCGAGTTGTACCAGCAACCGGGTCTGTTTCAGCAGTTCCTCGTCCTGGATTGCCAGATGCGCCATGATCTCCTCGATGTCGCGGAAGGACCGCTGCGACGTCCGGAATACCTCGTCGGCCTGGAGTTCTTGATGGCGGCTGAGCACGTTCTGGCCGACGCTCAGAATCGGCAACAAGACCAGTTGCAGAAAGTAGCTCGAGAGCGAGCCGAACACCGCCGCCAGCACCACGTTATTCGTGGCGACACCAACCAGGCTGCCAATGCCGATGGCCGCGAACAGATAGGCGCATTGCATTGTGCCCACGTTCTTCGTTAACCAGACGGCGAGGCGCGTGTTGAAGCCTGCCGTCGCCTGTTCCCGTTTGTGCATGTGGTTGACGTTGCGCGGCGGTAGCCGGTGCGCGCTATGCTGATAGAGTGCGCTTCCCGGTGCCGTGCCGGGCGCCTCTGCGTCTGGCTGTGGCCCTGGCTCTGGCTGTGGCCCTGGCTCTGGCTGTGGCCCTGGCTCTGGCTGTGGCGTTGAAGGACTCGATCGCGACGTCGCGGGGAGCCCCAGGTGTCCCCTCTGCGGTGCGTGCCGCCATCCCGGTACACCCAGCCGCACGGTGGCAAGCGTGTTCTGCCGGATTGCACCCATTCCGCTCCCCCTCCTGACCTGTCGTGTAGGTCGCTCGCATCGGTCGCTCGCATGGCGAGCCACGTCGCACGGTACGCGACTGCGTAGTCCCTCTACGGATAGGATGACGACTCCGATACCGTGAGGGCCAGCACAGTGAGGGCCAGTACCGTGAGGGCCAGCGTCGGTGGTTGTGGCCTGGTGGTTTCTCTATGCGACGACCCTGCGCGGAGGACCGCGACGTGCTACAATGCGTGGAGGGTGCTCTACGCTCATCGGCGCTGTCCCAGCGGATACCGAACGGGCCAGCATCTAGCGCCAGCCGGGACCGTAGCTCAGTGGCAGAGCAGGGGCCCTTTAATCGCCTCCGGTGATGATGCCAGATTTCAAGCCACCTCCCGCCAAACGAGCGTGTAGTTCAGCAGGAGACTACACGCCATGACGACTCACAATGCCTTCATTGAGTTTGCCCCCACCAAAGACAGGTCGCCCGCCTCACGCCGCTGGGTACGCGGGCCGCTGACTGACCGGGCAGAGTTGGCCCGCATCAAAGCCGCGACGCCGCGCGACGCCTGGACACCGCGCGACGCCTGGACGCTGCCAGGCTACCGCTTTTCCCTCGCGCCGTTTCGCGGCGTGAACGACAGTCGCCATTGGACGATGTAGGTCTGCGCCGACCAATCCGCCCGCGAGACGGCCTTGACGGTGCTCCACGAGTTGCGTCACCTGTCGCTCCGGCGCGGCGGCTGCCCGACTGGCAACTATGGCACCAAGGCGCGGGACGACGAAGAAGCTGCCTGCGAGGCATGGGCACAGCGGCAGGTTGCCAACGTGTACTTGCGGGCAGTGTGACGGGCCGCTTTCGCACGCATTCCGCACACCTACGCGACGAACCTACCCGCCCAGCTCCTTGGCTCGAAGCTCGGCGGCTTCGGCTTCAGTGGTGCGGCCCAGGGCGCGATAGACACGGGCATGCGCTCGCCAGTCCCGTGGGTCATTCCGGTCAAGACCCCGGTCGTAGGCGACCAGCGCCTCCTCGTAGCGATTGAGGCTTTCGAGGGCGCGGCCCTTATTGTACCAGGCGACGGCATCCGTGGGGTCGAGGGCCAGCGCCCGGTCGTAGGCCGCCGCCGCCTCGGCGTAGCGCCCCAGGCCGAGGAGCGCGCCGCCCTTGTTGAACCAAGCGGTGGCATCATGCGGGTCGAGGGCCGTTGCCCGGTCGTAGGCGGCCAGGGCCTCGGCGGGCCGTCCGAGGTCGCGGAGCGCGTTGCCCTTGTTGCTCCAAGCGAGGGCGTTGTTCGGGTCGAGGGCGAGCGCGCGGTCGCAGGCGACCAGCGCCTCGGCGTAGCGCCCCAGGTTGCGCAGTGCGATGCCTTTGTTGCTCCAGGCGTTGGCGTCATGCGGGTCGAGGGTCGTCACGCGGTCGTAGGCGGCCAGCGCCTCGTCGAAGCGCCCGAGGCCGATGAGCGAGTAGCCCTTTGTGTTCCAGCCCACGGCGGAGTTGGGCTTGAGGGTCGTCGCGCGGTCGCAGGCCTCGAGCGCCTCCTGGTAGCGCTGGAGGTCGTTGAGCGCCTTGCCCTTGTTGTTCCAGACCCAGGCTTGCTTGTCATCGAGGGCCAGCGCACGGTCATACGCATCCATGGCGGCTCCATGGCGGCCGGTTTGGTTGAGGGCCAAGCCGAGGTTGGCCCAGGCGTCGGCACTACTCGGGTCCAGCTTCGCGGCGCGCTCGAAGAACGGCAGCGCCTCGGCAAACTTCTTCTGCGCCTTGAGTGCCTCGCCCTGCGCCAGCAGTTCGTTCGCGCTCTCGGCCGGCTGCGGGGTGGACGCGGGCAGTTCTCCTGCGGGGGTGAGCGCCAGGGCGTGCAGCGTGCGGCGGATGGCCTCGTCGCGCGGGCAGGGCGTCATGTCCGGCGCCTCGATGCGCTTAAAGTCCCGCAAGTACAGCGGCAGGGCATCCTCCTCGACGCCCGATGCGGCGGTCACGGGCAGGATGAGGCGCGCGGGGTCGCGGCGCAGCAGGGCGTAGGCTCGCTCGCACTGGTCGAGCACCGCGCCCGAACGTAGGACGGCAGACGTGAGGATGAGCACGAAGACGGGCCGGGCGCGCAGCTCGCGCTCGATGGTGTCAAGCAGTTGTCCCGACCCCATGTTGTGCTCGTCATACCAGACATCGGCACCCGCGCCACGCAATCCCGCGACGATGGCTTGGCAGAAAGCATCATCCTCATGACTGTGGGATACGAACACCTGCATCTGCGCCATGCCAGCCCGCCTCTCATGTCGATGACCGTGCATTATCGGATGAGGGCAGTATAGCGTACGGGCGGCGTGAGGGATAGCCGTCGTGCTGGACAGCAAAGCAACCGGGCGTTATACAAGATGCCAACCTGGGAAGGCTGGCCCAAATCGAGTGGCGAGTGTGTGAACGCTACTGGCGGCGGTAGTGCGGGACACACGCGCGGACACGCGGCGGCAATGCCGGATGCTTGCTGTGATTGGCATCTCCTCCGTGCCTAGGCCGTTTCTGGCAGCACCACCATGAGGGGAGACGCGGCAGAGCCCTGTCGCTCCAGCCGCAGCCGAGCGCACTGTTCCGCACGCGCCGCCGTCCGCGCCCGTACGCACACCTCCGCGAACGCTGGGATGGTTGCGGCGAGCGGGACACTGCGGTCCAGGGAGAGCTTCAACACGTCGGTGTATACGGGAACCATCACCATCATCATCGGTCTCCCTCATCTTCCCCAGCACGCTCGGCTGCGCGTCCCCAGGCCCCACTGGCGTCCTCGCCGTCGGAGAGGCCCCTGGTCCAGATGGTCGCCGACCCGAGCAGAAGCGCCGCGAGGATGTCGAGCGGAAACACCACGCCGAACAGCGAGGCACTGGGCGGCACCAGCAGCACGACGACCAGGGCGCACAGCGGAAGGGCAGCCAGCGCCAGCGCGGCCCGCAGTTGTGTCGGCCAGGCGTCTAGCCACGGCACCACGCGACCGGGGTGCCGGAAGCGGAGCACGTAGAGATTGACGGGCCAGGCGCAAGCACCGCTGAGCAGTCCGAGCGTCAGCCCGAACGTCACTTGCCAACTCGTCGACGGGGTGACCACTGGCGGCGTGTCGGCCAGACCAAACTCGACCTGCCACGTCGCGAACCAGAACGCGCACCAGACGAGAACCGTCGACAGCAGTACACCCAGGGACGCCAGCGCAGTCAGCAGCGCGAGCAGCTGGAACGCCCGCAGCAAAGGCGGCAAGCGGCGAAAGTAGCGCATGGGCGACCGCTCCTCAGACTCCGTGCTCTGCCGACACAGCATACGCCCGGTGTGGTTAGTATAGCAGGCGGGCAAACCTGGCAGCCGTGGCCACGGCGAGCCAGCAAGTGGACGGCTATCTGCCAAAGAAGCGTTGGGTGAAGGTGGCGATGAAGGTGATTTCGAGCAACAGCCCGACAATGGCCTCACCGGCTGCTAGCCTCGCTAGGGTGTCGCCCAAGGCAATGCCACTGGTGAAGAAGCCTCGTCCATGGAAGCTGCTGACGCTGAGCACGAGCGCCTCATCCCAGCGCAGATGCGGGGCAGCAAACTGCCCATTGAGGAGATAGAGGCCGGCGAAGGCGCAGATAACGAGAGCATAGGTGACGACGCTGCGCAGCGGACGGTAGCCAAAGCCCGCGACGAGGTCCAGTACGCCCGAGCTGAGGTAGGTAGCAAGCTTACGGAGCCGCAGGCCCACTCCGACGCGCCGACCTTTCTGCCACAGAAGTGCTTGTCGGCGCAGCACTCCCCGCTGCATCAGGTGCGCCCGGTAGGCGAAGCGGTCAGCGTGTTCGTACAGTCCGTGGTCGCGTAGGGCGGCAGCGAGCAGGCGGTATGCTCGCACCGCCGCCTCGTACTCCCGCAGTCGCGTCGCCGCAGACTTCTGCTTCCCGTTCTCGTCCCGGTGTTGGCGTGCCAGTGTCTCATCGCCAATGACCGGCACGCTCTCCCAGGCTATCCCTGCGAGCGGGGCAGCGTTCCAGACGATATCGGCCAGCAGGGTCGTCGTCGAGAGGCTCGCCCGGCGCAGGTCGGTCTCGACGTTCAGCCGCACATCGTCTAGAGCGGCCCCGGAGAGGTTCGCCTGAGGCAGGCGAGCACTGGTGAGATTCGCCCCGCTCAGTTTGGCACTGGAGAGGTTCGCCCAGTCCAGCCGGGCCCCAGTGAGGTTCGCCCAGGCCAGACAGGCCCCAGTGAGGTTCGCCCAGGCCAGGGAGGCTCCCGCGAGGTTTGCCCCGCTCGAGTTGGCTCCCGCGAGGTTCGCCTCGCTCAAGTTGGCTCCCGAGAGGTTTGCCTCGCGTAGAAAGGCTCCGGCGAGGTTCGCCGCGCCCAGGTTCGCTTCGGCGAGGTTCGCTTGGGCGAGGCCGGCTCCCGCGAGGTTCGCCGCGCCCAGCTCGGCTCCCGCGAGGTTCGCCCAGGCCAGACGGGCCCCCGCGAGGTTCGCCGCGCCCAAGTTGGCCCCAGCGAGGTTCGCCCGGACCAGGTCGGCCCAGGAGAGGTTTAAACCTGGGAAGCGGACATCCTCTTGCGCTCGTCGGAGCAGGTCCATTGCCTGTGCGACCGCCTGCTCCTCGCTCGTGCCGGCCAGCGTCCGCGCTGCTAGCCAGAACACATCAGCTCCCGTGAGCTGTGGGCCGCTCCCTTGCTGGTGGAATGGTCCTTTCCGCTCGCCGTGGTCGGCTTCCTGCTCCCACGCCTGGAGCATCTCGTCCAGCTCGAAGGCACGGCCTGTGGTGATGGACTCTCCCCACGCATCGCCGACCTTCACGTCGGGAAACACCGCCTCCGTGCCTGCCTGCCGTTCTTCGCCGTGCTCGGCGCTGCCATCGCCACCAGTTTGCTTGCCTGCATCGCCCACGCGCCGTCTCCCGCTCTCAGTGCCCACACACTGCCGCATCCAGTCTACCATGCCCGGCGGTTGGGAAACGAGCTGGCAGAGTGGGCCGAGGGGGGCGGGCCACGCAACCGCTGCTAGCGGGCGAAGAAGCGGTTCGTAAACGTCGCGATGAAGCTCACCTCGATGACGAGGCCGAATACTGCCTGTATGCCTGCCAATGCCGCAACGGGGTCGTTGAGGTTCTGGAACGGCTGGAACCCTCGACCGTGGAAGCTGCTGACACTCAAGATGAGGCCCTCGTACCAGGCGAGCGGCTGGACGCGACTCGGCGGAAGACCAAGCGTGATGAGGCCGTGGGACGCCCACACATAGAAGTTGGCAAACCAGAGGATGACGGCGAGGTAGAGCAGGATGGCGCGTCCGGGGCGGAAGCCGTACCCAGCGAGCAGGTCCAGCAGCAAGGAGCCGACGTAGCGAAAATACTGGTGGCGGCGGCGCTGCACCACCCGTTGCATCAGTTGCGCGCGATAAGCATAGCGGTCGGCGTGTTCGTTCATCCCCAAGCCGCGACAGGCCATCGCGAGTTGTCGATACGCGCGGACGGCCGCCTCGTATTCCGCAGCCCGCTTCATGGCGCCTTTCGGGTAGCCGTTGGTCGCGAGCCGGATGTGCGCTCGCACCTCGTCGCCGAAGCGCGGCATCTGCCCCCACTCCACCACCGCCAGGTTAACGTCACGCCACCGCACATCGGCGAGGAGGGCTGGGCCATCGGTCGCATCGTGGAGGACCGCGCCATCCAGGGTGGTGCTGGCATCGAAGAAGGCCCGACGGAGGTCGGCGCCGGCGAGGCGCGCCTGGTTGAGAAAGGCCTGCTCCAGGTGCGTGTCGCGGAAGGTAGCGCGCCCCAGGCGTGCGCCATCGAAGTTGGCGTGCGCCACGTGGGCCTCGACGAGCGAGGCCCCTTCGAGGTTGGCGCCACGCAAGCTGGCTCGCTCCAGGTGCGCCTCACGAAGGTCTGCCCCTTTGAGCTGCGCCGCTGCGGCGGCCCGGTGCTGCGGTTGTGCGGCGTGCCACTCCTCGAAGTCGAGCCCCAGTCGGGCACGAGCAAGCGGCAGGTAGGTTAGGTTGATGCCCGACAGGTCGGCGCCGCGCAAGTCAAGCCCCCGACGCAGATGGTGGTCCTCGTCGCTCCAGACCACCGGGCCTTGGCTGCCGCTGCTCTCGTGCGTCGCCAGCAACCATTCGACGTCTGCCCGCGTCAGCGTGATGCCGCCGCGCTCATCGCGAAACGGGTAGATACCCCGCACAATATCTGGCGGTACTGTCCGCCGCGCGGCCAGATACTGCTGCCGTTCTGCGTCAATTACTGGCTCCCTCCGCCACGGCATCCCCTGCGCTGTCCAGTAGGCGTTCCATGACTCGAAGCCTCTAGGCGCTAGCTGGTTGCTACTGACTGGCCCGCTGTCCTGCTCACTCATCACACCACGCTCACCTTCCACCTCTCGCCGCTCGCTTCGAGTGTACTCAGCCGGTCAAGTGAGGGAAGCATGCTTACGGCGAAGGCCGCCCGAGCGTAGTGGATGCTCTCGGACCGATGGGTGAAGATGGTGAAGATACAGACGCCCAGTGTGTAAAGTCTCCTAGAGTGAGTCGTATCAGAGAGAACTTTGCACAGAATGCCTCGCCACCTTCACCACGTTCACCCGGCGACACCCACGCCCTAACAGTGTTGCAAACAGGCAGTAGGTGAAGGCAGCGGCCCCGGTGACGAGTTGCGGGAACGACTGCCCCAAGGCGTACGTCATCGCAACCGGGAAATCGACCTAACAGAATTGCCGAATGGCCGAAGGCGAGCGAAGAGCGCGGCCTTCCCGCATTCTGGCACCTGCCTGATGTCGCGTCGAGCACTGAAGACGTGGTAGAATGGGGTGAAGTCCTCTGCTCTAGACGGGCTGTTTCAGCCGGAGACTCGTCGAAGTGGAGCAGGAGACTCAGCACCGTTTCACGCACGCTCAGATGACGGAAGTCGCTTGAATTCCGGCATCAGCCGGGGCCGTAGCTCAGTGGCAGAGCAGGGGCCTTTTAAGCCTCGTGTCGTGGGTTCGAATCCCACCGGCCTCACCAGCCATCCCCCCGACGAGGTGCCCAGCGGGGACGCCTCGTTCCCCACGAGTACGCCCGCTCGCGGCTGCCGACGCGCCGCCACGCCCCCATGCCGTACGCCTTGCCCCACTTTTCGCGTCTCGCCGGCTGGCGTGAGAGTTGGGCAAGGTGGCCTGCGACGCGCGGAGGTGGAGCGCCCTCCCCCGCGGAACCGCTGGCGGGCGATGGCCCGCTACGGCAGGATACGCGGGTGCTCGCGTACTCCTCTGCCGAACAGGCTGCCGCGCGACGCCCGTCCTCGGGAGCGCATCGTGCGGCAGGATGCTGTTCACGCCCGGCATCTCATCTGCCGCCTGCTGTCAGGGCAATTCGTCGCACTGGTCGAAATACAACTTCTTGACCATGCGGTAGTTGGGCGCGTGCCACTAGACTAGAGAGTAGCTTCCTCGATCGTTTAGGTCTGTGGGCTAGTCGTGGTGTGCCCACACGCGGAGCTGGCACGTGGAGCTGGCGCGCGGCTTCTACGCTCCACTCAGTCGCAGTCGGGATGTGCTGGGAGCCCGCGCGACACGGTCGCCGGACCCCCTCGCCCCTGGCGCTGCGGGCCAGCATGACGCACAGGCTCGTAGCGTGGGGCTGACATCCGTGGTGCGATTGTGATTGTGAGAGGGAGCCGTACATCGTGACGGGGGTGTAACCCCGGAGTGACCCCAAGGCAGTGTAGCAGGTGATATGCTGCCACTCAGGATGTCCGTCGTTGCCGCCGCTGCCCGTCACCGCCGCTCTCACAGCCAACGAGAGCATATTTCGCACGCTGATGTGGAGCCTGCTTGCGATTCCGCCCGTTCCGATCGGCCGCCAGATGCGCCGCCAGATGCGCCGCCAGCATGTCGCGCATGCGACCGCTGCGCTGCACGCTCGACCAGCGACGCCGTCTGGCCATCCGCACCTAAGGAGGTCTGGGCATGTTCGACAACACCTACCGGCCGCAGCCCGCGCCGGTATCCCCGGCTCAGCCATCCAGCCCCCAGCCTGGCCCAGCGCCAGTGTCTAGCGACCAGTCAGTCACTCACCAGGCCCTTCCGCCCACGCACGTGCTGATCGTGGACGACCATACCGTCGTACGCAACGGCATCGCCTTCTCGCTGCTGGCGTTCGCCGATCTGGAGGTCGTCGCCCAGCTCAGCACCGGCGAGGATGCCCTGCGCTGGTGTGCCGAGGCCGAGGTGCCGCCCGATGTGGTCCTGATGGACCTGATGATGCCGGGCATGGGCGGGCTCCCCACCATCCGCGCATTGCGCGAGGCGTTCCCCCAGGTGCAGGTCATCGCCCTCACCAGCTTTCAGGAGGGCGCACTCGTCGAGGAAGCCTTGCAGGCGGGCGCCATCGGCTATCTCCTCAAGGATGTGGCCATCGACGAACTGGCCAAGGCCATCCGCCTGGCGCATCGGGGGATGCCCGTGCTCGCCCCGGCCGCGGCACAGGCGCTGGTGCATACGGTGGCGCGACGGCCGCCAGTGGTGGGCCAGGACCTGACCGAGCGCGAGCGTGAGGTGTTGGGGCTGCTGGCCGAGGGCCTGTCGAACCAGCAGATTGCCGAGCGGCTGGTCATCACGCCGGCGACCGTCAAGTTCCACACCCGGAGTATTCGCTCCAAGCTCGGCACCTCCAGCCGCACCGAGACCGTCGTGCTGGCCCTGCACAATCATCTCGTCCCGACCCCAACGCCCTGAGCCGGGCGAGCCACACCGTCCGGGTGACGCGACAGCAGCTCAGAGACACAGCGTCACCCGGACGCCCAACGACAGGAAGAGCCTCGCGGCGTGTGTGCGGGTGCGTAGACGGTGCGTAGCCCCCGCTATCCCATCCGTCCCATCGCGCCGCGCCGCGCCGCGCGTGCATGCACGCATGCACGCATGCACGCATGCGATCCAGGCTAGGCGTGGTCGTGGTGGGAAGCTGCGGGTGTGTGGAGCAGCGCCCAGGCGCCCAGGAGTGCGAGCGCCCACACGGGGGCCATCGTGATCAGGAACGGACGCAGCGTATCGCTCGCGGAATGCGAGACGCGATCGAAGGCCGCGAACACCAGTACCGTGCCGAACGACAACGCCACGAAGGCCACGACAACGCCGACGACGTACACCCTGCGCATGTTCTCCACTCCCGTCTGAAACGCACCTGGCTCGCCAGGGACCGTGCCTCCGTACAAGCATAGCGGTATCGCTCCTCAGCTCCCGAGCACGTGTGTGCTGTGTGTTCCGGTAGTGCTCCCTCCGGGAGGGAGGTGCGTGTGAGGGGAGCGTGGCGTAGAGAACACAACCTAGACATGATGGGTGTCTGATGGATATGCTGAGGCGTGAGTGGACGGTGCATCCACTCGCGGCTCGGTTGTGCGGAGATGGTGAGCGATTCGATCAGGCAGCGGATGAGCACGTGACGGTACGCTGCCCCGGACCTGTGCGTTGGCTTTGCGCTGGAGTAGGCTCTCGGTCGTCGTGGTCAGAACGGGCATGACAGAGAGGGGGAGCTCCGCGGGTCTCCGCCCGCGCAAGCGTCAAGCATGTCGAACACACAGCAGACAAAACTCACGACGCACCGAACACAGACGCTGAAGTCACTCTTCGCGCCCAAGGTCTTCGTGCCCACCCTGGTCGGCGTCGGGCTGCTCGTGGCGCTGATCCTCGTCGCTGGCCCGCAGCAGGCTCTGCAGCTCATCGCCCACTTCCAGCTTGTGTACCTCATCCCCTTCTTCCTGCTGATGGCCGGGTACGAGATCGTGCGCTGCGCCCAGTGGCATTACCTGCTGACACAGCTCAACCTCAAGGTGCCACTGCGCACGCAGATCTTCTCCTATGCCATCGGCGAGGTGACCAAGAACCTGCCCGTCGGCAACTTCGTGCCCGACTATATCCTCACGCGCGAAGAGGGCACGGATTTCGGGCGGGCGTCCTCGTCGTCGTTGCTCATCTCGGTGCTGGAGGTGGCGGTCGCGCTCGCGGGCATCGTCATCATCGGCATCGACAACTGGACGTGGATTCGCCCGGTGATTCTCATCGGCACGTTCGTGTTTGTGCTGCTGGTCTGGGCGTTTTACCGCTGGCACCACAGCCCGCACCTGGCCTCGGTCGGGCCTGGGCAGAGCGGGCAGGCTCAGCACACGCGGCAGCGGAGCCATCATGCGCCCGGCTGGGCACGTCGCATGATGTCGTGGAAGTGGGTGCAAGGCGCGATGCGCGAGCTCCATGAGTTCACACAGGGCGAGGCGACGCTGCTGCACCCCCATGTGATCGCCGTGAGCGTGCTCGCCTGCGCCGTCTACATGGTGTTCAACGGCCTGGCGCTGTATGCCGTCATCCTGGGCCTGGGGTTGAACGGCATCACCTGGGAGGCCGCACTCTCTGCCAGCTTCTTTAGCCTGGCGGTGTCGACGATCATCCCCATACCGACCGATCTTGGCTCAAGCGAGGCCAGTGGCGCGGGCGCGCTGGTCGCCTCGGGGCTGTCGACGGCCGGTGCGGTCAGCAGTCTGTTGCTCTTCCGCTTTCTCAATCTCGTGGAACAGCTGCTGGTCGGTCTGCTGGCATGTCTCGCGCTGCCGGGTGAATTTCGCGCCATGTGGCGCGGCCGGAAGCAGATGGTCGCCACAGCGTCCCGGCCTGAGCCCGCATGAGGCACCGACGGGTCCTGCGCTCCACCGCCCCGAGTCCAGCGTGCCGTACACGGACAGGCCTCGTCCACGCTGGCTGCACGCCGTCTCTCTGCCTGCGTGCCC
>CAYRVF010000101.1:0-18683 GCA_964427535.1 uncultured Ktedonobacterales bacterium | reverse complement strand
GACGGCATCTACGCCGACGCGCAGGGCCACAAGCTCTCGTTCAAGGTCACGGTCCCCGGCGACTTCTCCGACTACGTCGCCGACCTGCAGATCGCGCAGCAGAGCCTGAAGGCGGCGGGCATCGACCTCCAGCTCAACAAGGTCTCGGACGACGACTGGCGCGCCGACCGCGCCTCGCACAATTTCGACCTGATCATGACCGGCGGCTTCTTCGGCTCGACCCCGTACTACTACCTGGAGCCGCTGCTGCACAGCACGCACATCACCGGCACCGGCGCGACCAACTGGGAGCAGTGGAGCGATCCGAAGACCGATCAACTGCTCAACGAGTACGCCTCCACGTCGGACACCGCCACGCAGGTGAAGGACATCCAGGGGCTGACGGCCATCATGGCTGACCAGTTGCCGGTCATTCCGGTGCTGGACGCGGTTCAGTTCTTCGAATACAGCACGTCGAACTGGACGGGATGGCCCACGCCTGCTAATCTCTACGCCGTAGGCTCGTCGTACCAGCTCGCCGCTGGCGACAACGAGCAGGTGATCCTGCACCTGACCCCGGCGAAGTAGCGCGATATTTCACTCGGGAACTCCGGGCGGGGGGATGATCGGAAGGTCATCCCCTCGACTTCTACACCCTCTCCATCAGGGTGTGCCCTGCCGTCATCGCAAACGACGGGTGGCGAGTGAGGGCTGGCACACGGGACCGTTCTGAGGGATAGAAGCAGCGCGCTTCGAGTCGGGGGAGGAGGACGTCCATGCGCCGCTTGATACGCCGGGTTGGCATCTATCTGCTGGCCATCCTGGCTGCCGTGACGATCAATTTCTTCTTGCCCCGCATGGCGCCCGGTAACCCCGCCGAGACGATCTACAACCGGCTGGCCCAGCACGGCGCGGTCAGTCCGGCGACGCTCAAGGCGCTCGAAGCGCAGTTCGGCATCAACACGACTGACCCGCTGTGGGTGCAATACTTCACCTATCTTGGCAACGTGCTACACGGCAATCTGGGCATCTCGACGAACTACTATCCTAGCTCCGTCACCTCGATCATCGCCCAGGATCTCCCCTGGACCCTGGTGCTGCTCTCGGTGAGCGTGCTGCTGAGCTTCACGCTCGGTACGCTGCTCGGCATCGTGACGGCCTGGAAGCGTGGCACGGCGCTCGATACGGTGGTCTCGTCGGTCTTGATCTTCTTCTACTCGATTCTCTATCCCTGGCTGGCGCTGCTGGCGGTCTACTTCCTTGGATTTCTGTGGGGCTGGTTCCCCTTCGCTGATGGCTACGACGTCACGTCGGTCACGCCGGGGTGGAACGCGGATTTTCTGCTGAGTGCGGCCCAGCACGCCGTATTGCCCGCGCTCACGCTGATCATCTCGACCGTCGCCGGTTGGATGCTGACGATGCGCAACTCGATGGTCACCACGCTCTCCGAGGACTACGTGTTGATGGCGCGCGCGAAGGGCCTGACCACCCGGCGCGTCATGTTTCGCTACGCGGCGCGCAATGCGATTCTGCCAAGCGTCACTGGCTTCGCCATCGCGGTCGGCGCGATCGTCGGCGGACAGTTGCTGGTCGAGACGGTGTTCTCGTATCCCGGTATCGGCTACGCGCTCTTCCAGGCGATCCAGAGCCAGGACTATTCGCTGGCAGACGGCATTCTGCTGCTGGTCATCATCGTGACGGTCGTCATGAACCTCGTCATGGATCTGGTCTATGTGGTGCTCGACCCGCGCATGCGGCAGGAAAGGAGCGCGTAGACGTGAGCCAGATTCCACCACCGATGACGACGAGCATGCTTGGCGACGCGGACGGCATGCCGCCACTCGCCCCGCTGCTGCCACCGTCCTCCGCGTCCGCGCGACCTGGCGCGATTCGGGCAACATGTCGTGCCGTCTGGCGTCTGGTGACGACAAACCGCAAGGTCATGGCAGGCACGGTCATCGTCGCGTTCTTTGTGTTCGTCGCGCTCTTCGGCCCGCTCTTCGTCTCGTCGCAGCCCAACAAGGTGTCGCTCAACCTGGTGGCGTCTCCCTCCGCGACGCACCCGCTGGGCACGAACCAGCTCGGGCAGGATGTCTTCAGCCAGCTCGTGGTGGGCACGCGTTCCTCGGTCTTCTGGTCGCTCGCGACGGGGTTGCTGGTGATGGTCATCGCCGTCACGGTCGGCCTGGTGAGCGGCTACTTTGGCGGCGCGGTGGACGACGTGCTGACGCTCATCACGAACGTCTTTCTGGTCATTCCGGCATTTCCGCTGGCGATCGTGTGCGTGCAGTACTTCAGCCGCTCGACGCTGGTGGTCGCGCTGGTGGTCGCGCTGACGAACTGGCCCTGGGGCGCACGCGTCATCCGGGCGCAGACGCTCTCGATCCGCAACCGCGAGTTCGTCACGGCGGCGCGCGCGAACGGCGAATCCACCTGGCGCCTGGTCTTCTTCGACATTCTTCCCAATCAGACCTCCATCGTCGCGGCGAGCTTCATCACCACGACTATTCAGGTGCTCTTGCAGGTGGCCGGTCTGGAGTTCCTCGGCTTTGGCGATAGCGCCTCCAATAGCTGGGGCATCATGATGAACGCCGCCATCAACGGCAGCGCGCTGCTGCAGGGGGCGTGGTGGTGGTTCGTGCCGCCGGGCTTGTGCATCGCGGTCTTCGGCGCGGGATTGTTTCTGCTCAATTTCGGCATTGAGGAGATGGCCGACCCACGCCTGCGGCAGATGCGCCGCCCGCCGAGTTACAGGGCGCGGTGGGCCGGACTTGCGCGCAGCGTTGGAACGCTCGCTCCCAAGCAGCGCCGCGCTCGTCACCTGAAGGGAGTTGACGCATGACGTCCGGCGCCCCAGTGCTCGAAGTTCGCAACCTCTGTGTGGACTATTACAGCGATGGCGGGACCGTTCATGCGGTCAACGACGTCAGCTTCACGCTGCGACGTGGCGAGGTGCTTGGCCTCGCGGGCGAGAGTGGCAGCGGCAAATCCACGCTGGTCTATGCGCTCACACGCCTGCTGCCCCAGGCTGCCGCCATTACGGGCGGATCGGTTATCTATACTCCTCGGGACCGATCGGCACGGGAAGGCATTACCCGCACGGCGCTGAGCAGCCCGCATATCGATCCTGGCGGCGCGGTGGACTTGCTGACGCTTTCGCAGTGGCAGTTCCGCGAGTTTCGCTGGAACGACCTGGCGATCGTCTTTCAGAGCGCGATGAACGCGCTAAACCCGGTGATGACCGTCGGCGACCAGATTATAGACGTGCTACAGACGCACCGGCCCGAGATGCGCGCGAGCGAACACCAGGAGCGGGCGCGGGAGCTGCTGAAGCTCGTCGGCATCGCGCCCGAGCGGCTGGGCAGCTACCCGCATGAGCTGAGCGGCGGGATGCGCCAGCGCGCCAGCATCGCCATCGCGCTTACGCTCTCGCCCGAGATTATCATCCTCGACGAGCCGACGACGGCGCTCGACGTGGTGGTGCAGCGCGAGATTCTCGCCGAGATTACGCGCCTGCGCCGCGAGTTGAACTTCTCAGTGATCTTCATCACGCACGACCTGTCGCTGCTGCTTGAGCTCGCGGACACCATCGCCGTCATGTATGCGGGCCGCATCGTGGAGCAGGCCGAGCGCCGCGATCTGTATGGCCACCCGCGCCATCCGTACAGCTACGGCCTCATCAACGCCTTCCCACGGTTGCGCGGGCCACGCCGCCGGGCGGCGGGCATCCCCGGTGCGCCGCCGGACCTGCGCAGGCCACCCGCCGGATGCGCCTTCCACGAGCGCTGCCCGCTGGTGTTCCAGCCGTGCGGCTCGGTGTTCCCTGTGCTCCGGCCAGCCGAGGCCGAATCGGGTCAGCTCGTCGCCTGTCACCTCTACGACCCGGTGTTTCGTCCGGTCCCGCCCACGACCGCCGACATCGCCGCTGGATACGAGGCCGTTGCGGAAAGGGGCGGAGTGTCATGAGTCTGTCGGAAGCAGTGGCAAACGAGCCTGGCGCGACGGCCCAGAGCGAACCGGTGCTCGAAGCGGTGCATCTGCGCAAGCACTTTCCTGTGCATGTGGCGAACCCCTTTGCTCCAGCGCAAGCCGTGCATGCCGTGGAGGATGTCTCGCTGGCGCTCTATCCGGGGCGTGCGACGGCGCTCGTGGGCGAGAGCGGCAGCGGCAAGACGACCGTCGCCCGCATGCTGGGGCGCATCTATGAGCCGACGTCAGGCACGATTCGCTTCCAGGGGAAACCGCTCGAGGGGCGCGACCGGCGCGCGGTTCACGCCTACCGCACCTCCGTCCAGCTCGTCTTTCAGGACCCCTTCGCCTCGCTAAATCCGGTGCATGACGTGCGCTATCACCTGGCCCGCCCGCTGAAGATTTTTGGCTTCGCCAGGTCCCAGTCCGAGGTGACCGAACAGGCGCTGGCGCTGCTGCGGCGGGTCAGCCTGACGCCCGCCGAGCAGTTTCTGCGCAAGTATCCGCACGAGCTGAGCGGCGGCCAGCGGCAGCGGGTGGCGATCGCACGGGCGCTGGCCGTGCGGCCGCGCGTGCTGCTCGCCGACGAACCCGTCTCGATGCTCGACGTCTCGATTCGCCTGGATATCCTGAACCTGCTCTGGCGGCTAAAAGAGGAAGACCATCTCGCCGTGCTCTACATCACGCACGACATCGCCAGCGCGCGCTATTTCACGGAGGAGACGGCGGTGATGTACGCCGGGCAGATGGTGGAGGGCGGGCCGAGCGAGACGGTCATCGAGAGTCCCAAGCATCCGTATACGCAACTTCTGCTCTCCGCCGCGCCCGACCCCGACCGCATGAACGCCAGTGGCGGCGAGCCGCCTGCGCTGCCAGCGCGTGGCGAAATCCCCAGCCTCGTTACCCCGCCGACGGGCTGCCGGTTTCATCCGCGCTGCCCGCACGCCATGCCGGTCTGTCGTGAGCGCTTCCCCGGCCGCACCGACCTCGGCGGCGGTCGCTGGACGCACTGCTTCCTCTACGGCGACGGCGAGAGCGCACCCGAGCACACGACTCCGGCGGGCGCGAGCTAAGGTACAAGGGGCTGACCGCGGATGCATATTCCAGAACGCCCTGAGCTTCACACCAGTCAGGCATGCACATCGAGGATGTGCTGACGGTGCCGACTACGCCCACGTGACGTCGTATTCCATCTCCGTCGTAGAAAGGTAGCTATTCGCCCACCGAACATGTCTTGACGACAAGAAGGACGACATGCAGGTATCACCGTTGCTTCCTGCCCAGGTAGTTCGGTCGATAGCTGGGCTGCTGCGTGAGCCCGATGTCCAACCTGTGCTGGACCACCTTGCGCCGCTCGCACTTGAGGAGCGTGTGCATATCCTGCGTTTCCTCGCGTGTCGGGGCTTAGATAATGCAGCCTATGTTAGGCTGCTGAATATCTGGAGTACCGTGCTCCCTTCGACGCATCGGCTCGATACTCCTGACCTGCGTCTGGCCTTGTGGCGTCAAAGCGAGTGGTGGGATGCCTTCGGCTTGGGACATCAGATGACGGTGAAGGAGTACGACCGCTTGGAGGCTCTGCTCGACCAGGTAGGATGTACTGCTGAAGGGGTGGACTATTTTCAGTGGGTTGCTCTGCACCCGATGTACGAGCGGGTAAATGCGGTATGGGACGAGGAGCGGCGTGGGGCGATTATCAGCCTGGCGCGCTATGCCTATATCCGGGCGGAGGGTTCTCAAGAGCGATTTCTTGCGCGGCACCTAGATGACTGGATAAACGTCCAGACTGATGTGATCGACATTCTGGTCGCCATGAAGAGTCGGCTCTTGGCACACATTGCCCCCTGGTATCTACAGCATGATCCGGACTTACGGCCCTTCCTCGAAGACTGCTTCTCAGCATAACCAGAAGACACGATTGTCCTGAACATCCGCTAGTTCGTGGCTCGCCGGTGACAGACATCCGACCCAGTTGCGGGCAGCGTCAAGTGGCAGAGCCTGTTTGTGTGGAGGCCGTAGGTGGCCTAGTGGCCGACCTCTTCTGGCTCCTCGTACCACCGCACGCGCTTGCCCACGCGGGCGCGCAGCCCTTCACAAAGTCGCCCGACTCCTACAATGCCATCCAGACGGCAGCTGCCAAGGCGGGCTTCAGCTTCACCGGCGCGCACCCGTTGTCCTCTACGATTCCAGTCGTCGCCATCATCATGACGTTCTTGATGTGGAACTGGTGGTCGGTCTATATCGCGGGCGAGCTCGAGTCGGCCGGCAAGCTGCGACGCCAGCTCACCATCATGATCGGCGCGCTCGCCTGGGATACCATCTTTATGTTGATCGGCGTGCTGCTGCTCTATCGTGCGGCCGACGAGCGCTTCATCGCCGCCATCAACGCGCTGGCGAGCTCGGGGACGGGGTACACGCTGCCAGTGCAGCCGTTCTACAACCTCATGGCGAGCATCGCGGCCAATAGCGGACTGTTTGCCGTGCTCATCGCGATCAGCTTCCTGTTCTGGAACCTCCCGGCGATGTTCCCCAATACGTTCATGCCGGTGTGAACGATCTTCGCCTGGTCGTTCGACCGCGTGCTTCCCGAGAAGCTCTCTGAGGTCAACGAGCGCACGCACACGCCGATTCCGGCGATTATCACCGCGTCGGTGATCGTGCTCGGGATTCTGCTCTGGTCGGTGCTGGCGGGCGTCGTGACGATCGCGACGGTGAGCATTACCGCCATCGTCTTCCCCTGGCGGTGTGCCGGTTCTGCCGATCGTCGCGGTGCTATCGCTGGCCGTGATGGTGGGCCTCGCCTATGTCGTGCTGACGTATCCGCAGCTCGGCATCGCGGCGCCCTGGCAGGGCTTCGCGTTCATGGGTGGGCTGATCGGGCTCGGCCTGATGATCTATACCATTGCGCGGACCGTGCGTGCGTCGCAGGGCATCAATCTCGACCTGATCTACCGCGAGCTTCCGCCTGAATAGTCGCGCTCTTCTAGAGTACGTGTACGCCACGCGGCGGGATGGGTCCTCCCTTGACTGGGAAGACTGCTTCCGCCGCGTCTGTTTGCCTGGGGTCTGGACGACCTGTGCATCCAGCAATCTCCGCGCTCACCATGCTACGTCGTAGCTACCATCTCCGCGCCAGAAGGCGGGTGCTCGCCGCGACGGGTATACTGAACAGTGGTCGTGGGCGCTCCGGTGAATAGCCTAGGTGTTCGCTGGCCCTGCTGCAAGCGCTTGCACGGCGCAAGTGCAACCGACCCAGAGTAGCAGACATGCTGCGGCCGCCAGGGTCCCTCCCCGGCGGTTTGAGTGCGGTAGACGAGAATGGACTCTGCATCGACTAGGTGGCTTGAACATGGCAGTCGGTAACGATGTGGTGGCGCGCTTCGATATTCGCGGCCAGACGGCGGTCGTGACAGGCGGCAGCGGCGTGCTTGGGCGCGTGATGGCGCTGGCGCTGGGTGTGGCGGGCGCGCGGGTTGCCGTGCTGGGCAGGCGGATGGACGCCGGTGAGGCGGTCGCGGCGGAGATTCGCGCGGCGGGCGGCGAGGCCGTTGGGGTCACGTGCGACGTGCGGCAGCGCGACTCCGTCGAGCGTGCGGCAGAGGTCATCACCGAAGCGTTTGGCTCGGCGGACATCCTTGTCAACGCGGCGGGCGGCAATGCGCCTGAGGCGACTACTTCGGCCGAGCGCGCGTTTTTCGACCTGGACGGACAGGCAATTGAGGATGTGCTGCGGCTCAACCTGGGGGGCACACTGACCTGCTGCCAGGTCTTCGGGCGCGGGATGGCGGCACGCGGGACCGGCGTCATCGTCAACATCGCCTCGATGAACGCGATCCGTCCGCTCACGCGCATCCCTGCCTACAGCGCGGCGAAAGCAGCGGTGGTCAACTTTACCCAATGGCTCGCGGTCCACATGGCCCAGGAATACGATCCGCGCATTCGCGTCAACGCGCTCGCGCCGGGGTTCTTCCTCACCGAGCAAAACCGCTTTCTGCTGACCGATTCCGCTACGGGCACATGGACGGCACGCGGCGAGGCAATCGTTCGCCACACTCCGGCCGGGCGGCTGGGAACGCCCGACGATCTCGTGGGCGCACTGCTCTGGTTGGCCAGCCCCGCGTCCAGCTTCGTTACGGGCGTGGTGATTCCGGTGGACGGCGGATTCTCGGCCCACAGTGGTGTGTGACCCAATCACTCGATAGATAGAGGGCATAGTTCATGGACAGCGCACACGAGGTGATTGGAACCGGGTCCGGCGAGCGCGTGCTCACGCCCGACACAGCGCGCAAGCTGCTGGCGCGGGCGCTCGACCCACTCCCGCTCGATGGCAGGCGCGTGCTGGTGCTGATCCCTGATGGCACCCGCACCGCGCCGATTCCGCTGATGTACCGGTTGCTCTATGAGCAACTGGGCGAGCGGGTCGCCGCGCTCGATTACCTCATCGCGCTCGGCACGCATCAGCCGATGGCGCCGGACGCGATCGACCGGCTGCTCGGGGTCCCGGTTGCCGAGCGGGAGGAGCGCTATCCGAAGTCGCGGGTCTTCAACCATCAGTGGGATGACCCGGCGGCGCTCGCCTGCGTCGGCACGATCTCACGCGTCGAGACAGCCCGCCTGACCGATGGACTGTTGACCGACGAGGTGCCTATCACGCTGAACGCGCGCATCCTGAAATACGACGTCGTCTTCATCTGCGGCCCGGTATTTCCGCATGAGGTGGCTGGGTTTTCTGGCGGAGCGAAGTATCTTTTCCCCGGCATCGCCGGTCCGGATATCATCAACTTCACGCACTGGCTGGGTGGACTTGTCACGAGCATGCACACGATAGGCGTCAAAGAGACGCCGGTGCGACGGGTCATTCACCGGGCGGCGGAGTTGGTGCCGGTTCCGCTGGTCTGTCTGGCGCTCGTCTGCAGAGGTGACGACTTTCACGGCCTCTACATTGGCGGCTATCGCGAGGCGTTCGACGCGGCGGCGGATCTCTCGGGCGCGCTGAACATCCTTCGGGTGCCACATGCCTTCCGGCGGGTGCTCTCGATGCCGTCCGAGCGCTACGACGACCTGTGGACGGCGGCAAAGGCAATGTACAAGACCGAGCCAGCCATCGCCGACGGCGGCGAGGTCATCATCTACGCGCCCCAGATTCGCGAGATCTCGTATACGCATGGCGCGCTCATCGACCGCATCGGCTACCATGTACGCGACTACTTCACGAAACAGCCAGACCGCTTCCGCGACGTGCCGGGCAGCATTCTGGCACACAGCACCCACGTCAAAGGCATGGGCACGTATGATGCCGCTACCCGTATCGAGACGCCGCGCATCACTGTAACCCTCGCGACGAGCATCCCCGAAGACCGCTGCCGGCGCGTGAACCTGGGCTTTGTCGATTACCGCAGCATCACCCCAGAGGAGTGGGCGGGCCGCGAGGTCGACGGCGTGCTGCTCGTGCGCCATGCGGGCGAGGTGCTCTATCGCGCGGACAATCTGACGTGGTAGAAGTCGAGCGGCCACCACTTATGAGGTGTGGCGTGTGCGCGAGTGGCGGAAGTGCGACAGATGGTCTCGCGCTTCCGCCACTCTCTCAGTAGACGGCTGGCTCTGGACGATTCTCAGGCGGCGCGCCCGGGCAGTCCGGTAAAGTGCCGCTCGCTGCTAGACGGCGGCATGCTAGAGTCAAGCTCGTCGCCTGGCTCAGACGCCGCGTCGGCCACTTCGGCGAGGACATCGGTGAGTGTGTCCAGATCGAATGGCTTGGAAAGCAGCGCCCGGACGGGCGAAGGCGTGTCGCCATCGGGCAAGATTCCCGCCGTCATCAGGACGACGACGTGACGCGAGGCCAACCCGCTGATCGCCGCGAGGCGCTCGCACACCTCAAGGCCGCTCATGCGTGGCATGTTGATGTCCAGCAGCACGAGCCACGGCTCATCCGCACGCAGCAATATGTCCAGTGCCGACACGCCGTCGCTGGCGGTCTCCACGCTGTACCCGTCCCATTCCAGTGACAGACGAAGCAGGTTTCGAATATCCGCATCATCATCGACGATCAGTACGTGCCGCACGTGAAATACTCCTCGATTTCATTAGATAGAGAACGGAATAGGCCATACTGCTCATGTGTCTTCGTGTTCTAGTGTGCCCTGGCAGTGCGTGCAACACCAGCGACAACTATCCCTCACCTGTCCCCAGAAGTAGCCGCGAGACTGGCCGTTGAGCTAGCGACGAGGGCTTAGGACAACACTGCACCGTTTCAGGCATGCGCCGTGCGGACCGGCACAAGCCGTGGACAGGGATGGCCCGGCTTGTGGCCATGCGAGATGCAGTCAGGCAGAACTAGTGGACAGCGAGCGCAGTCACCATGAAAGCGCAGATATCGGTGCCCGTTGCCGTCTCTCCTTCGACCTCGTTTGGGGCCACACTCAAACGATTCCGGCGGGCAGCGGGCCTCACGCAGGAATCACTGGCGGAGCGCGCGGGCTACAGCGTGGGCCACGTAAGCAAGCTTGAGAGCTCCGTCCGGAAGCCTGTACCCGCAACAGTGGAACTGCTTGCGGAAGCGCTCGATCTCTCCCCGGCGGAGCGCGGCGTGCTAGAAAGATCGGCACGCCACACTGGAAGCTTCCTGCAGGTCGCGCCGACGGCGCAGGCGGCAGCGTCTCTTCCGCTGCTCGGTCGCGCTGTGGAGGAAGCGGCGCTAGAGCGGCATCTTGAGGGCGACGGCCAGCCGCCGCTGCTGCTCTTCGCCGGAGAGCCCGGCATGGGCAAGACGCGCCTGCTGCGTGAGGCATGTGTCCGCGCGGGACGTGGCGGCTGGTCCGTGGTGGAGGGGGAGTGCCGCAGGCAAGGCGCTCACAGTCCATATGACCCGCTGGTCGACGCGCTCGCCGGTGTCGTGCGCCGATATGACCCCAGCCAGCTTCGCACGGCGCTCGAGGGATGTTCCTGGCTCGTCCGCCTGGTTCCCGAATTGCTGGAGATCACGTCTGTGCCGGTGCCAGCCTGGTCCCTGCCCGCCGACCAGGAGCGCCGGTTGATGTTCTCCGCCGTGGAGCGGTTTCTCCGCAATATCGCTGGTCCGGCGGGAACGCTGCTGGTGCTCGACAATCTTCACCGGGCGGGCGCCGACGCGCTCGATCTTCTCAGCTCCCTCGTGCATGCGGCTCCGCGCTCGCCACTGCGGTTCGTTGGGGCATATTGTCATAGCGCAGTCCGTTCAGGCGATCCACTCAACGCGCTGCTGGGGGAGCTGGCGCAAGAGCGGCTGGTGGTACGCCATCAAGTGAGTCCGCTCACCCCATCTGATGCGGCTCGGCTGTTCGACACGCTCCTTGCTGGAGCGGACCATGTCGATGACCCGACGCGCGCGCAGGTTCTGGCGAAGGCCGAGGGTGTGCCGTTCGTGCTCGAAAGCTACGCGCAGTGGCTGCGGTCACGGGCCCTTCAGGAGCGAGAGGATTCGGCACTGGATATCCCGTGGGATGTGACGCAGACCGTGCGGCGTCGAGTGGACGCGTTATCCGAGACGGCACGGGCGGTAGTGCGCATCGCGGCGGTGGCGGAGGGCGACGATGCGCGCGAGCTGCTGATCGGCGTCGCTCGCCAACTCGGCTACTCTGAGCAGGACATCCTCAGTGCGATCGATGAGGCCTGTGCCGCGGGTGTGCTCGTCCCGCGCGGCGAGAACATGTACGCCTTCGCGTATGACATCATCGGCGAGGTGGTCGAGCGCACCCTGGGCATGGCCGAGCGCGCCCATCTGCACGGCATGATCGCGGAGTGGCTGGAAAACGAGCGTCCGCGCGCGCCAGTCGAGGCGCTTGCCAATCACTACGAGCGGGCAGGCGGCGCGGAGAACACGCTGCTCTTCCTCGAGCGCACGGCCGCAAGAGCCGAAGCGCTGCATGCGTACGCCGACGCGGAGCGCTATTACCGCTCGCTGGTACAGCGGCTCGAGACGCAGGGAGACATGGGCGGAGCGGCGGAAGCCCGCGAGCATCTTGGTAGCATGCTCTGTTTTCAGGGCCAGTATGACGAGGCGATGGACGCGCTCGAACGCGCACTGGCGGAGTATCGGGCGCGAGGCTGGCATGACGGGCAAGTGCGTGTGGCCGCTCAGATCGGGCTCGTGCATGTCGCCCGCAGAGATTTCGTACAGGGTATCGCGCGACTGAAGCGCGAGGCGGCAGACGCGGAACGATCGCCCGATGCGAGCACGGCGACGCTCTATATGTCGCTGTCGCAGCTCTACAATGCTGCCGGTAGGTATGGGAAGGCGCTGGAATCCGCCGTACGCGCGGCTACACTTGCTCGCGCGAGTGATG
This sequence comes from uncultured Ktedonobacterales bacterium, assembly GCA_964427535.1. Taxonomy (GTDB): domain Bacteria; phylum Chloroflexota; class Ktedonobacteria; order Ktedonobacterales; family JADMIN01; genus CAYRVF01. Next base: position 6,414 of record CAYRVF010000101.1, on the reverse strand, counting down.
ACCCTCGCCTGCTGGCGCGTACGGAGATGGAGCACGCCAAGGCGCTCAGCATGGTCGACCGTCTGGACGAGGGCCTGCGGGTATTGGAGGACGTGGCGATCCCTCTGACTGAGGCATCCGGCGATGGATGGTCGGAGGCGCTGGCGCTGGAGCGTGCTGCTCTGACCCGCATCCAGCGCGGTGAATTTCAGCAGGCCCGCAGTGATATCAAGCGTGGCCTGGACATCGGCTGGCGGTTGGATGATTCCGTGACTGCCGCACGGATGATACTGGCGCGCGGAATTCTATGCTTCCACACGGGCGCGTGGCGGCAGGCAAAGGCCGATCTTCGCTGGGCGAGCACGATGCTGGCTCCACATCAGTTTCCGTCGCACGCTGCCACGGCGGCGGCCTGGCTGGGCAGACTGGCGTTAGCGCAAGGGCATGAGACGTATGCCGCCGCCACGCTCCACCAGAGTCTCGTCGTCGCCTGTGATGGAGACGATGCTCAGCCGGTGCTGATCGCTCACTGCGCGCTCGCGGAGCGTGAGCTGCTGCGCGGCATGTCAGACGAAGCGCATCTGCGGCTGGAACCGCTGCTCGCCAACCGGAAGTATCGCGCCTCCGATGTGACGGAGGTGCTGGCTCTGCTCGCCTGGGCCACACTGGAGAACGGGGAGCAGCAGCGGAGCGAGGCGCTCGTCACGGCGAGTGTGATGCGCGCGTCGGCGCTGGGACTCCAGTGCGCGCTGACGGACGCGCTCCGCGTGCGGGCGATGGTGCTGGCATACGCGGGACGGACGCACGACGCGAGCGCTGGCCTTGACGAGGCGGTGGCGCTCGCTCGATCACTGGGCTATCCATATGCCGAAGGCAAGGCGCTCGCCGCCTCGGGGCGGCTGCTGGTGACTGGTGGCGACACGGCGCGTGGGCAAGAACGGCTGGCAGCGGCGCATGCGCTGTTGCGGCACCTCGGCGAGCGACTATATGCCGAGAGCGCCAGCCCAACCGGCGTCGTCGATGCCATCGATGCTCCTGAGCGGCGATGATCTGCTGAGACACAACGGCTTATTAAGTGGAACTCCGGGGCATCCGTGGAAGACTACTCTCAGCGATCGCGGCGACGGCGCACGGCGATAGTGGCCGCGCATCACTCAAGGCTGCTGATACGCCTGCCCTTCATCGCCTCGTGAAACATCCACGGCGGATCGCCCGCGAATGGACGTAGGCCCGCCATCCAGGAGTTGACCTCGGCGCCGAGCAGGATGATGAAGGCCAGATAGTAGAAGAATAGCAGGATGATCACCGCGAAACCTGCGACTGAACCATAGTTGGCAGGGTGCAGAAAGAGACTCGTGTAAATTGGAAACAGGCTCACGTAGAGTATGAGGAGGAGCGCTGCCAGCAGGGTTCCGGGCCAAATCTCGCCGAGCCGCACCGGCCGGTTCGGGACCACCACGTAGATGCCGCCGATCAGAATGCATGCCGTGAGACCGGACGCGGCAATGCTTAGCACGTAGGTGAGAAACGCTGTCGTCGTGTCGCGAATATGCGGCGAGACGATGTTGAGTAGCGTCGTGGGGACGACAGACGCAAGCGTGATGACGGGTACCAGGATGAGATAGAGCACGAGCATGCCAAAGGCCATGAGGTTTTGCCGGATGAACGGACGCCCGCGCACGCGAAAGATGATGCCAAAGCAATTCTCCAGGACGAGAAAGAGGCGCGAGCCGGTGAAGGCAGCCGTCACGATGCCGATGATGAGCAGCGGCTTGGCGCTGTTCGTGAGTTGGCGTGTGACCGCCGCGAAGATTTCGGCGCCGCCCGGCACCAGTTGCTCCATAGCGTGTTGCATGTCGGCGAGCACCTGTGGGGCCAGGTCTCCGAGCACGAATCCGACGACGGCCAGCAGCACGAGCAGGATCGGGAACATCGACATGAGGAAGTTGTAGGCGAGCAATCCAGAGAGGTTGAACACCCAATCGTTGTTGAGCTTCGTCCAGAAGGCGAGCCAGGGGCCGAGCTTCTCGCGTGCGCGAGCGACGAGCGTGCGTACCGCATGCCGTGTGTGACTGTCCGTGGTCGCGGGCGTCTCAGCAGTCGGGGAATCCTCGCTCATCTCCGCAGCAGCTTTCTCGTGGCGCGCATGTGTGAGGGAGAAGGCGCATATGTCTCATGTGGATTGCTCGCGACCGTCGTCTCACTGACCCGGAGAGTCCCCTCGCGGGTCCGGCAGCGTCTTATACCCTTCGTTCAGGCGACCATGCTCGACGAGCCAGCGGGCGAATTCGAGCCGCCGGTAGTTGATGTCGAGCTTAAAGCAAACCGGAGTGGTGAGGAATTGCCGGTGCAGGCGCGAGATGCGATCACATTCGGCGGGCGTGAACTGCTCCGACAACTGGACGGGCGCCACTCGTCGTGGTTGGAAGAAGAACATCGCCCCCTCCTCTCGATGCCGCATTAGGCGGCCACACACCGAGAAGGACCGGTGGGACAGGCAGGTATATCTGGAGTATAGGGAACAACAGACACGGCTAACGCCGTGCGAAAGGTGAGAGAGCGGGGAGAGGTTTGCGCTCGCCCAAAGGAGGAGCGGCAGCCTCGCCGCCGGGTGCGGCGCTCCCCGTTGTCGTCAGAGATGGCCAGCGGCGACGCGCGCCTGTTTGGTGTGCCGCGCGTGCGCGCTTTCCGTCCACCGTACGCTCACCTGCGTACCCTGGCCGAGCCGGCTCGTAATGCGCAGTGATGCCCCGACGGCGCGAGCGCGCTCCCGCATCATGCCGATGCCGAAGTGCCCGGCGGGTATGGCGTGGGTGTCATAGCCCTGTCCGTCGTCACGAATTTCCAGGGCGATGACACCGGTGTCTCGCAGATGCCGGAGTTGCACCGAGATGCTCTGCGCGTGGGCGTATTTGGCGGCGTTCGTCAGCGCCTCCTGTGCGATGCGATAGTAGGCCAGCTTGACGGGCACCGGCGGTGATGGGCAGTCGTCGGCGACGGAGACTGTGATGGGCACGCCGGAGCGCGTCGCCATCGCCTCGCCGAGTTGTCGCAGCAGATCGGGGAGCGCCTTCTGTTCGAGTACCGCCGGACGCAACTCCAGCAGCAGGGCGCGTAAGGCCGCCAGGGCGCCACGTGTGAGCCGGTGCAGTTGCCGCAAACTCGCTTCAGCCTCAGACTGGTTGAGCGGCCAGACCCGCGGAATGGCCTCGGCGAGCACGCTGGCGGTAAATATCTCCTGAGTGACGGTATCGTGCAGCTCACGTGCGAGCCGATTACGCTCGGACTCGATCGCTGCCTGCTCGATATGCTCTTGCAGGCGAGTGTTCGCGATTGCGAGAGCGATCTGGTCGCCATATGCCGCCGCCAGCGCCACCTCGTCGGCGCTGAAGCGGTGCGGCGCCGTGTAATGCAGCAGCAAGCCTCCGTAGACCTGTCCCTGCGCGATGATGGGGATCGCCAGCAATGCCCGATACGGAGCGGGCAACGGCTCTTCGCGCAGGGTGAGATACTCCGCTCGTATACCCGCGAGACCTCCGTCGCCGGGTGTGCGCGCTGGCGCGTGACCATTGCTGGCGGTGGCTGTCGCGTGGGATTGCGCCGGACCAGCGTCGCTCGGCGCCAGGACGGCGACGGGGCGTTGCGCGACCATCGCCATGCGAATAGCGGCATCGCCAGCCGCCAGCGCGCGCTTTCCTCCGGAGGAATCATGTGGGAGGGGCAGGCCGTAGAATGTCCGGAGCGCAAGGGTTCCCGCTATGGTGCCGTCCGCTGGCCTCGTCCGTGGCCGCGAGACCTTCCGCTGCGCCCCATCTGTCTCGATGGTGTAGATGGCGGCGGCGTCGCTGCTCAACAGCCTCCCTGCTTGCCGCGCGATATAGTCCAGAATCTTCGCCATTTGCCGGTCTGAGTTGAGAATGGTGAGGATTTCACGCAGGCTCTCCGCGATCTGCTCGCGGCGCTCGGATTCGTGTCGTCGCCGTTCCTCTTCGCGTTGGGCGGCTTCGGCGGCCGCGGTGGCGGCCCGTAACGACGTCTCCGCGCGTTTCAGGTCGGTAATCTCGTTCGTTACCGAGAGGACCGACGCCACCGTGCCGTCTTCGGCAAACTCAGGGAGAAGCTGCGCACGGAAAAAGCGTGCGTGCTCACCATCAGCGGGATTGGACTGCTGCTCTTCGAGCGCTCGGCTCTGGCCGGTCTCGAAGACCTCACTGATGGCGTGGTGCGCTGGAGCATAGTCCTGCTCTGGCCAGCCCAGCTCGGCGTTCGTCTTGCCGATGTATGCCTCTGCCGGCAGCGGCCCAAGCTTCTCGATGGCAGGGTTAATGTAGAGGTAGCGGAGATCGCGGTCGAAGCGCGCGATGATATCTGGACTGTTCTCTACCAGTGTACGGAAGAGCCGCTCCTGACGGCGCAGCGCCTCCTGCGCACGTTCGCGCTGAGTCACGTCGCGGGTGATCACGATGAGGCATTCCTCCGCGCCGATCTGGATGGTTTCCGTCGAACCGAGGCACGAGCGGATCTCGCCGGATTTCGTGTGCACTCGTAGGGGCACTTCATTTACGCGGTGTTCCGCATGCCAGAGCGTACGCAAGGTGTCGAGATCGGCGGAATCGATCAGTCCTAGCTCGGTTACCGTCGCACCCAGCAGCTCATCGCGGCTGTACCCGGTGAGCTGACATTCGGCCGCGTTGACGTCCACGATGCAACGCGAGGTGCGCGATAGAATCGCCATCGCGATCGGGGTGGCGTTGAAGGCTTTCGAGAAACGCTCCTCCGACGCACGGAGCTCGGCTTCGATGCGTTTCAAGCGGGTGATGTCGGACGTGACGCCGAGTACTGATTCGACCGTGCCGTTCGCAGAAAACTCCGGAATATAGCGGACCTGCGAGACACGTGGTGGTCCGGCGGTCACACGGTAGTCTGTCTCGAATACCTCTGGCTGTCCGGTGGCGATCACACGCCGCAGCGCATCTTCCCAGGGTGTGTACACCGCCGCGGGAAGACCGATCTCGGCGTAGGTCTTCCCGAGACGCCGCAGCGCTGGAATGCCCGTCACCAGCTCGGATGCCGGGCTGGCATAGAGATGACGCAGATTGCGGTCGAAGCGCGTGATAATGTCGGGCGAGTTCTCCACGAGGGTGCGGAACAGTCGCTCCTGCTTGGAGAGCGCCTCCTGGGTGCGCTTGAGCTCGGTGATGTCGCGGAACACGGCAACCGCGCCAACGATATGTCCGCTCCGGCGATCGCGCAGCGGAGCCCCGGTGAGACTGACCGTGCGCATCTCGCCGGTGTGGGCGCGCAAGACGAGTGTCTGCGCGGTTGCCCCCGCGAGCACCTCACCCCGCAGCAGCCGCACCGTTGGGAGCTGGTCCGGCGCGAGGTGATTGCCCTGGGCGTTACGCAGATCGAGCACCTGTGCCCGTTCCCCTGGAGTTGCCGGCACCGTGTCGTCATCCGCCAGACCAAAGAGCCGTCGCCCAGCAGGGTTGATGCGAGCCAGGCCTCCATGCGCGTCAATCACAAAGACACCGTCGGTGATGGTGTCGAAGATCGCGTCGAGCTGGGTCGCTCGCTCCGCCGCTTCTCTGCGCATCCGAGCGAGGTCGAGGTGGGTTTGTACGCGCGCCAGCAGCTCACGGGCGGAGAACGGCTTGACGAGATAGTCGTCAGCTCCCGCCCGGAGGCCCTCCACTGTGGCCTCGTCACCCGCCCGAGCGGAGAGCAGGATGATCGGCACGTCGCGTGTCTTGGGCGTCTCGCGAAGCGCCGCGATCAGCGCGACGCCGTCCAGTCCGGGCATCATGACATCCGCCACGATGACGTTTGGAAGCTGTGCACGAGCCGCGGCCAGCGCCTGAGTGCCATCTGCCACAGTCTCGACTCGCCAGCGCACACCCAGCAGCCGCGCGAGATAGTCGCGCATGTCGGCGTTGTCGTCGGCGGCCAGAATCGTCTCGACGCCATCACCTGAGCGCTCGGATGGAGCGGGCGGCTCCGGTGACGCTGGATCGGGCAGCCAGCGCAGCGCCTCTTCGACAAAGAGTGGAGCGGCCGGCAGGCTCGCCACCCTCAGGGGTAACGCGTCTGCCGGGGTCTCGGGCGCAATGCGATCGGCGGGCAGATGCGCCGTTCCCGTGGGGATGGCGACCGTGAACGTGCTTCCGGTGCCTAGCGCGCTTGATACGCGTATCGTGCCGCCATGCAGCCGCACCAGCTCCTGCACAAGTGCGAGGCCAATGCCTGTGCCCTCGTGTGTCCGCGCTCGAACGCCCTGGACCCGATAAAAGCGCTCGAAGAGGTGCGGCAGCTGCTCTGCCGCGATGCCTGTGCCCGTGTCGCGCACCTCCAGCTCGACGTGCTCGTGCGACTCAGAGGCACGTACAGTGACGGTAATGCGTCCCTCAAAGGTGAACTTCAGCGCGTTGGAGAGCA
>CAYRVF010000100.1:0-18944 GCA_964427535.1 uncultured Ktedonobacterales bacterium | reverse complement strand
CGCCAAGGGACGCACGGTGGACTTCCGCAACACGATCATCATCATGACGTCGAACGTGGGAGCCAGCCTGCTCAATCGTGAGGCCGCCATCGGCTTCATGCAGACCCGCGACAAGGACAAGGCCGCGCAGAACGAGTACGACCGGATGAAGGACAAGGTGCTGGGCGAGTTGAAGAACACGTTCAAGCCCGAGTTCATCAACCGTATCGACGCGACCATCGTCTTCCACAGCCTGCGGCAGGAGCACGTCCGCGAGATCGTCGACCTGATGCTCTCGCGCGTGCGGAACCAGTTGACCGAGCAGCAGATCGAGCTGCTCGTGCCCGACGACGCCAAGGACTTCCTGGTGACGAAGGGCTACGACCCGCAGTATGGCGCGCGCCCGCTGCGCCGGACGATCCAGAACCTCATCGAGGACCCGCTGGCCGAGAACCTGCTCCAGGGCAAGTTCGAGCCGGGCGACATCGTCGAGGCCGTGGTGAAGGACGGCACGATCGTGCTCGAAGTCCACGAGCGCCGCGACGACCTGCTGCGCCAGCTTCCGCCGCCGACCGAGCCAGCTCTCTCCGCTGGCGACAGTGGTGGCAGCGAGCCAGCCCGCTAGCGTCTGTTCGGCCGCTACACCAACTACGCCGCAATCTACCGCAACACACAGGTAGGTTGCGGCGTAGTGTTTTATACGCATCAATTCAGTACATCTCTGCTTCTGTGGCCGCTTCCATTCATCTCGGGAGATTGCGGAATAGATTCTATGGGCGAGTGCGCGCGGAAGCAACCGGGCAGGCTCAGTCTCCGGCTGGCACTCCCGCTGGCCGTGCCCCGGTAGCGTATATAGTGCGAAGGTGAAAAGGGCGACTATGCCGAAGGCAGTCACGAAATATATCTGTCAGCAGTGCGGCTACGAGAGCGTCAAATGGATGGGACGCTGCCCCGACTGTGGTGAATGGAATTCCTTCAACGAGATCGTCACGGCCGCTCCACGCTCAGGCGCGGCTGGTGGCGGCCTCGCGCATCTCGGCAGCGGCGCTCGTCCGGTGCCGCTCTCGAAGGTGGAGGCGTTCTCCAGCACGCGCAGCGCCACCGGCTCATCCGAGCTTGACCGTGTGCTCGGAGGCGGCATCGTGCCAGGCTCGCTCGTGCTCTTCGGCGGAGAGCCCGGCATCGGCAAGAGCACGCTACTCTTACAAGTGGCGGGGGCGCTGGCGGTGAATAGCGGCGACGTGCTCTACGTCTCGGCGGAGGAGTCGGCGCAGCAGATCAAGCTGCGGGCGGAGCGGCTGGGTATCGCGTCGGACCGGCTCTTGCTATTGGCAGAGACGGAGATCGAGGCGATTGTCGAGCATGCCGAACGGCTCAAGCCCGCGCTTGTCATCGTCGATTCGATCCAGACCGTCGCGACGCCCTCGGTGCCCTCGGCGGCGGGGAGTGTCACGCAGGTGCGCGAGTGTACGCAGCGGCTGATGCATCTGGCGAAACGCACCCATCTGCCCATCTGCATCATCGGTCATGTCACCAAGGAGGGCACCGTGGCCGGGCCGCGCACGCTGGAGCACATGGTCGACGCCGTGCTCTACCTCGAAGGCGAGCGCTTCCACGCCTATCGCATTCTGCGCGGGGTGAAGAATCGCTTCGGCGCGACCAATGAGGTCGGCGTGTTTGAGATGAGTGGCGATGGCATGATCGACGTGCCCAATCCGTCGGCGGTCTTCCTCACGGAGCTGCGCGGCCAGGCCAGCGGCTCGGCGGTGGTCGTGAGCATGGAGGGCACGCGGCCGCTGCTGGTGGAAGTGCAGGCGCTCGTCAGCCCGACCGCCTTCGGCACGCCCCGGCAGGCTGCGACGGGTGTAGATTCGCGCCGTCTGGCGATGCTGATTGCCGTGCTTACCAAACGTGTTGGCATGTTCCTCGCGAATCAAGACGTCTATGTGAACGTGGCAGGCGGCTTTGCGCTCGACGAGCCCGCCGTCGATCTGGGCATCGCCGTCGCCGTGGCATCGAGCTTCCGCGAGCAACGGGTCTCGCGCGAGACGGTGCTGCTTGGCGAAGTGGGCCTGGGCGGCGAGCTGCGCCCCGTCACCCGCACAGGACTACGTGTGCGCGAGGCCGAGAAGCTTGGTTTCCGGCGCTGCGTATTGCCAGCGGGCAGCAGTGGATCTGAGCAGAGCGGCGATAGCACCGGTGGGGCGATTGAATTGTTGTACGCACGCTCGTTGAGTGAGGCGTTGGACATCGCATTGGAGTGATACACCCTCAGCCATAAGGAGTATAATAGGGAATATATTCAATGTGCGCTCGCTACACGGCGAGCGGCGAAGAGAAGCGAGTGGATTCTTCCACGGCCCTTCTGGGCACCATCTGAGGAAGACGCAGAAAGGCAGGTTTCGCGGCCATTCCACACCTGTCGGCGTTGTATGCGGAATATCTCTCTTCGACGACACGGTCTACGCGCACAGCGGGAGCCACCGTGAGTGTCGGCGACGTCAATGGCGGTTGCCGGAGGGAACATGCTCGCCGGGAGGCTACACAGTCGTATCCCACGGAGACGTCAAGACACCCATCCCCATCCTACACAAGGAATGGGAGACACTGGAGGATGGCATGTTGTCTGGAAGATTCATCGTCCGGCTGACGACATTCGTCGTGGCGGCCGGCATCGCCGTGGCCGTCGGCTACGACGTCAACCACTCGAATGGCTCACCGTTGCCGTTCGGCGCAATCATCGGGATAGGGCTTCTCGTCGGACTTATCATTTTTCTTCTCGTCCCCTATCTCGTCTTTGCCCCGTACCGCTGGGTGCGCGAACAGATTCGCCGCGCGGAGGTCAGTGACCTGATCGCGGCAGCGGTCGGGCTAGTCGTCGGACTTGTCATCGCCGCATTGCTGGCGATTCCCCTCTCGCAGCTCACGTTCTTTAGCCTGGGCAAGTGGCTGCCGTCGCTGGCGGCGCTACTCTTCGCATATCTCGGCATCGCGACCGCCGTGCTCCGCAAAGATGATTTCGCGCGCCTCGCCTCCAGCGCGACCGCTGGGCGCGCCGCCCGCCGTGCTGCCCGCGAGCGCGAAGACCGCGACGCCGACGAGCGCGAGGACCACGAAGACCACAACGAGCATACCGACCACAACAACCGTCTGCGCGACCGGCTGCCGGGCCGCGGGCGCAACCAGAAGTCGGGCGACCGTATTCTCGTCGACACCAGCGCGATCATCGATGGGCGTATCGCGGATATCACCGAGACGGGCTTCATCACCGGAGTGCTGGTGGTGCCGCGCTTCGTGCTCGAAGAACTACAGCACATCGCCGACTCAGCCGATAGCATGCGCAGGCAGCGCGGCAGGCGCGGGCTGGAGGTGCTGCAGCGGCTGAAAGACGGCCGTGTGCCCGTCGAGATCTCCGACGCCGACCCTGAGAACACGCCGGAGGTGGATGCCAAGCTCGTGAAGCTCGCCCGCCAGTGGCACAGCAGCATCATCACCAACGACTTCAACCTCAACCGCGTGGCTGAGTTACAAGGGGTGAAGGTGCTCAACATCAACGAGCTAGCGCACGCTGTGAAGCCGATACTGCTGCCGGGTGAGGATATGACCGTCACGATCATGCAGGACGGCAAAGAGATGGGCCAGGGCGTCGGCTATCTGGACGACGGCACGATGATTGTCGTGGAGGGCGGCAAGGCCTACATCGGCACCACCATCGACGTGACCGTGACACGCGTGCTGCAGACCGTCGCCGGACGCATGATCTTCGCCCACCCGAAGCAGCCCACTGGCAATATCGCCGCCGCCCGCCGGACCGGCACGGCGTAGCCCCCTATTATGACGGCATCCCCGGAGACATCGAGCGAGGCGGCGCGGAAGGCAGACCAGCCATCCGTCGCCGCCATTCTCGTCGCCGCTGGCCCCGGCACACGCATGCGCGGCACCGAGAAACTGGAGGCGCCGCTGCTCGGCCGTCCATTGCTCGGCTGGACTGTCGCGGCCTTCGAGGAGACGCCCGAGGTGGACGAGATCGTGCTGGTCGTCGCGCGCGACCGACTGACGGCGACCAAGCGGCTCGCCGAGTCGGAGGGCTGGCGGCGGGTGCGCGCGATCGTGCCGGGCGGAGCGCGCCGTCGCGACTCCGTGCGTGCGGGTCTCGACGCTCTGAGCGAGGGAACGCGGGTCGTGGTGGTGCATGATGGGTCGCGACCACTGGTCACCCCCGTGCTGATTCGCGAGGGACTCGCGGCGGGCGCGCGGGGGAACGCGGCCATCGCGAGCGAGCCGGTGAAGGAGACGATCAAACGCGTCGAGAGGGGGATGGTGGTAGAGACGCTGCCTCGCGCCGAACTCGTCCGCACGCAGACACCACAGGTCTTCGACCGTGAGTCCCTGGTCGCCGCGCATGCCCAGTTGCCGGAGTATGACGCGCCGGACGACGCGGCGCTCTTCGTCGCGCTCGGCCTGCCGCTCGTCACCTATCACGGCAGCCACGAGAACCTGGCCGTCACGACCCCCGACGATCTGCCCGTCGTGGAGGCGCTCCTCCGGCGCCGCCAGGTGACAGCCGAATGATGTTCCTCAGAGTGGCGTCGGGGGCAGATGGATACGCGCTCACAGTGCGGAGCACAACGGACGCCGCTGGAGAGATCCTTCGCCACACAGTAGCCCGCCGTAAGGATGTACCCCACGGCGGGCTATGCCAAATGGACAGCAATCACCAGACGTTGTACTGGCGCATTCCGCCAGGTGTGCCGCCCGCATCCTGTTTCGTCAGGATAATGATCCATTTCCCCTGGCTCGCGCTCCCAGCGAGCGAAGTGCCCCTAGACGCTAGCGCTTCTCTCTAGTGTGATCGCCGCTCGCCGTCTCCGCGGGTATCCGCGTGGCGACTGCCTCCGTCGCCACCACCGTCTGCCCGACGGCTGCCGCCATCACCACCGCCATCTCCGCTGCGACTACTGCCTTTGCCACCGCCGTCACCGCTATGGCCACTCGCTTTCTTTCCGCCGCCCTGGCCGAGCGCCTGCTTCAGCTCCTCCTTGTTCATGGTGCTGTAGCCCTGGATGTGTTGCTGTCTTGCCATCTCTCTCAGCTCTTCCTGAGAGGGTTCTTCGCCCTGCATGCGTTGACTCATACTGTGCTCCATTCTCCATGCGTGTGTGACTCATGCCTACCGGGACAGTCACGTCGCCATGTGTTCCTAGGGTTGACTGTGCGATTTCGTTGTCCGGACACGATGTGGAGGCGTGGGTCCAGGTTGGGCGTGGCTGCTGAGTGATTCAGCGTGGGCTGGGGAGCCGGGACTATTCCTTCCTTGGATTGTCCCTGAGCAGAACGGGAGCGGGTCATGACGACACTGGGGGTAGATGTGTCCGCAATGTACATGCCATTGTGTCCGGACAATCTGTCAGATGGACACACTCGGATAAGCACACAATCACCGGCTCCGTCCGGTCTGGGCGCTGCCTCGACCACACGGCAGCATCTGGATAAACGCCCGAAGCGAAGGCGGGCTTCGTGGCCGTCAGGTCTGGTGGCGCGTCTTCAGCCGCCTGCCACCCCGCCGCCCACTTTCCCTTCCAGCTACCTACCCTGGGGTTGTCTGACCTTGTAGCTGTCGAACGTCAGTCTATCCCTGGCAATTTTGCCATCCTGGAAGGTGAAATGTTTCGCGCAGGTCAGGGCGCCGAAATTCTGCGTCAGCAGCTCATACATGATGAGAGCCTGGGTATCGTCGCCAAACGCGGCCACGATGCGCGCGCCGGTGAGGGCGACGAACCGCGCCAGGCCGGTCAGGCCCTCGATGTATGCCTGCTTGCCGTCGGTGTGGCCCATCGGACCGTCGAAGACGACATCATCCGCGACGTAGCGCGCGGCCGTTTCCATGTCGCCGCTGGTCCAGGACTCCGTGAACGCGCGGGCGAGGGCGCCGGGGGACATCTGCTCGGTCATCGTAGTCTCCTTCTGGTATAGACGCATGTAGGCCGCGCAGGCGGTCTTCGTGGCCGTCAGGCCTCCAGGCCAGGCGTCACCCGCCTGCCATCCGGCAGTGTACCCCGGCGGCTCCCTGCGCACGCGCCACGAGACCCGGCGGCTGGTTCGCCGGGTCTCTTTCGCCCCGCGTGTGGCATCAGGTGGATGGGCCTGCATCCCTATCCGCGACGGAAGGGGATGCCGAAGCGGCGCGGCTGAGTATCGCCGCCGTTGGACGCCGCCGCACTGGTCGCGCCGTCCCCCGCATCCATCCCCGCTCCGAAGATGCTCTGCGGCAGGTACGCCCCAACGATCCAATTGGGTGCGTCGACGATCTCGGAGATCTTGAGGTCGACGGCCACGCTGCAGAGCATATAGGCGTCCGCGCGCGAGAGGCCATGCGCTCGCTGCAGATGGTCGATCATGTGGCGAACGGCCTTGCGCGCCGCCTCGTGCAGATCGGGTGCGATGCCGTCGGTCGCGTAGTAGGGCGCGGTGTTCGTGCGTCGAGCCAGCGGTCCGCCGGTGAGGAACTGCGGTTGGTTGATCGGCAGATCTTTGCGGACGGTCAGGCGCACCGTTGCCCGCATCGGCGTCTCGATGGCAGTGCCGCACACCTCGCCGTCGCCCTGAGCCGCGTGCCCATCGCCCATCGAGTAGAGCGCGCCGGGCGCCTCGACGGGTAGATAGAGCGTCGCTCCCGCCGTGAGGTGCTTGGTGTCCATGTTGCCGCCGTGGCGGTAGGGCGGAATGGTCGAGAGGGCGCCGGGCGCGCCCGGCGCAAGGCCGATCTCGCCGCAGAATGGCTCCAGCGGAATGCGAATGCCTGGCGCGAACTCCGCCCAGCCATCCACCAGCCGCCAGATTTTGATGGCCGGGTCGGGGAATTCGTCGGCAAGCAGCCCGAAGCCAGGAATGAGCGCCGTCCAGCCCCAGTCGGCTGGCCGGAGATCGAGAATCTCGATCTGCAGCGTGTCGCCCGGCTCGGCGCCCTCGACGAAGATCGGGCCGTTGACCTGATCCACCCGGCTGAAGTCTAGCGCGGCAATCGACTCAACCGTCGAGTCGGGCCCGAGCTGGCCGCCCGCCGCGTCGAGTAGGTCGAACTCGACGACCTCACCCGACTGGATGCGGGCGAGTGGGGCAATCGAGTTATCCCAGGCAAGGTGCCACTGGTCGCGCGCGACGTGGATGGTCGCCGTGATGGGACGCATATCGTCTCCTTTCGTCGTGTGTCCGGCGCGTTACCGCGAGATCGGGGCCGAGCCGCTTTGGAAGCGTCCCGCCCCCGACGTTGCCGTGCGCGCCGGAGCGCCTACGCCTCGATGAAGAGCTTGTCGCCCGCGTTGAGCGCCTCACGCTTTCGCGCGCCGAGATACGTGACGATGATCAGGCCCACGATCAGCCAGCCCGCGCAGATCGGCGCCGCGAGACTCAGCGGGAATGGCGGCGCGGGCACGAACTGCGCGTAGATCGGGAAGAGCAGGATGATCGCGGGCACCACCGGCACGACGACGTGCCGGAAGATGTTGAACTGGTCGCGGTGCTCGCGCAGGTAGAAGAACGGCACGGCCACGCACGTCGCCATGTAGACCAGCAGGATCAGAATCGTGATGATCGTGCCGAGCAGCGCGAAGCCGGTCGTCGGGCCGTAGACGATGCCCGGCCACAGCGTGAAGACGACGCCGACGATCATCGTGAAGATAATCGCCACGTCCGGCGTGCGGAAGCGTGAGCTAATACTTCGCAGGGGCGACGGCAAGGTTCCCGCGCGGCTCATCGCGAACATCACGCGCGAGGCGGCGTTGACGCCCGCGTTGGCGTTGGCGAGTGCGCTGTTGAGGATCGCGAAGATGGCGATGACGCTGAAGCCGCCCCACACACGCTGGGCCATCGTGCCCCACGGATTCGGATCGGCGCTGTAGGTGCTCAGCTTGTTGAAGCCCCAGCCGACGACACCCGCGTAAGAGCAGAAGACATAGAAGACGCCCACGACGATGACCGCCGAGAAGATGGCGCGCGGCACCGTGCGGCGCGGATTCTGTGCCTCTTCGGCGAGCGGGGCGCTCGACTCGAAGCCCGCGAACGCCAGGAAGGCAAAGATCACGCCATGCAGAATGCCCTGCCAGCCGCCGAGCCCCGCCTCCAGGCTCGACGCCGGATTGAAGGCTTTGAGTGTGTTGCTGGAGCCCGCCGAGATGATCAGCGAGAGCGCGAGCAGGGTGAAGACGACGATCTCAATGGTGCCGAGAATCACCGATGCATCGGCCGAGACACGAATGCCGAAGTAGGTCAGCCCGAAGACGATGACGGCGAAGATGATCGCCCAGACCGCCCAGCCCCAGGAGAAGTGAAAGTATTGCTGGGTGAAGGAATCCGCGACGGGGCCCAGCACGAGCAGTTGCAGCGGAACGATCAGCAGGTAGGTTAGCGTGAAGAACCAGCCGGTCATCCAGCCGGCATGCACGCCGAGGCCCCGGCTGACATAGGTGAAGTAGCCTCCGGCCGAGGGCAGGTATTTGGCCAGCGCGCCTATGTTGACGGCGATGAGTGAACAGACGATCAGTGCGAGCAGCACTGCCAGCGGCAGCGCACCACCCGCGAAGGGAATCGCCGCGCCCAGGCTAAAGGCCACGGCGGACGCGGGCGCCATGGTGGTAATGGACTGGAACAGCACACCGGGCAGGCCGATCGCGTTGCGCCGCAGCGATGTCGCGGCGGGTGCTGTTGTAGCGGATGGTGTGGTCGATGGCGTGGTCTCCAAGTGGGACCTCTCTCCCTGTGTCTGAGAACACGAGCACTACAGGATTGCGCCTGGTGGTCCGGGTGTCGTCTCGCGCACCGCGTGTATGGCACAGGTCGGTGTGACGGGACGGCGTGGCGTGGACCGGAAGGAAAAGGGGTAAAGGGGACGCGCGCGATGTCGCACGGAGGCTCGACGTTGAGGCCGCGGTGGAACTGTCATGACCTCCTTTCTCGCACTGCTCAGATGATGCGCTTCGTATGCGGGCATGGGCGCCGAGCCAGACTTAGCCCTCTCTATGGGCACGGTCCGTCGTGCGTTCTGGCATCGTTGCCGTGTCGAACGCACCCGACCGCACATCCGCGCGGAAGCGGGCGAAGGTCTCTGCTAGCTGCACACCCAGCGCGCCGTACGGGCCAGGCTCGGGCGCCTCGGCTGGCAGCAGGCCGAGCAAATACGGCGTGACGAACAACTGGCCGTCGCACCCCGGCCCCGAGCGGTAGCCGAACGTCGGAATGGAGCGCAGCGCGCGTGTCACTGCCGCCGCGTCATCCGGCGCGAGGCTCACGAGTACCACGGCGCACGCGCCCGCTGCCTCGATTGAGGTTGACGCCTCTATCAGCGCCTCCCGACATGTCTCGGGACTGTCCGCTACGTCTGCGACATGAGCGGGCGAGAGGTGCCCGAAGACGGGAATACGCGCCGTCGTGATCGCGCGTATGGCCGGTACGACCTCTTCTCCGCCCTCCAGCTTGACCGCGCCGACGCCTCCCGCTTGCACCAGGCGTATCGCGTTTCGCACGGCGTCATCCGGCGTGCCCTCGTAGGTGCCGAACGGCATGTCGCCGACGACCAGTGCCCGACGCGCACCCCGCGTAACCGCCCGGCAATGGTGAATCATCTCGTCGAGCGTCGTCTCCTCGATACGGTCGTGTCCGAGCAGCATCACGCCGAGCGAATCGCCGACGAGAATCACGTCCAGGCCCGCACGGTCGACCAGCACGGCAGTCGGGTAGTCATACGCGGTGAGGGCCGCGAGAGGTTCCCCCGCCGCTTTGCGCGCCCGCAGTGTCACCGGCAGAATTCGCTCGCTCATGCGCCTGTATTCTCCTCGTGTACGTCTCCAGGTAACGCCCCGTGTTTAGAACAGATCGTTGAGAAGCTGTCGTGAGGCGTTGATGTGCTCGCGCATCGCGGTCAGCGCAGCCTCGGGGTTGCGCGCTTCCAGCTCTCTCAATAGCGGCTGGTGGGAGATGAGCGAATTGGGCCGCAGCGGCTGCGACAGAAAATAGTAGCGCCAGAAGCGCAGGCTGTGCGTGAGAATCTTGTCGGCGGCGTCGCGGAGAAAGGCGTTGCGCACCATCCCCGCGAGATAGCGATGGATATGCTGGTCGTCCTCGAGGAACTGAAAACGGTCGCTGACCTCGCGGGACGCTTCGGCGACCTCGATCAGCCGCCGCAGCTCGGCCAGTTCGGCATCCGAGGCGTGGCGGGCGGCGAAGTAGGCGTTGCCGCACTCGATGGCCTCGCGCGCCTCGAAGATCTCGCGCACGGTCTCCAGGCTAATCGGCGCGATCATCAGGCCGCGCCGGGGCATCACGATGACAAGCTGGTCGCCCGACAGCCGGGCCAGCGCCTCATGCACCGGCATGCGCCCCAGGCCAATCTCAGCTGCGAGTGACTGCTCGTCGACCAGCATGCCCGGCGGAAGCTCGAGCGTGACGATGCGCTCGCGCAGCCGCGAATACGCGACATCGCTCGCGCGGGCACTTCTTCGCTGTCCGTTTAGCGCTGGAGCCAGCCCTGCCATGTGCTCTGTGTGTCCTTCCCATCAGCCCCGCTACGTACGTCGACGATCCGCACAATCTCTGTTCGGAGTGAGCCGCGCTCGACGATGAGCGCATGCCCGTTGGCCACCGTTTGCCATCCCGCGCTGCTCTGCATGCCCGATGACCCAGCTACTACGGCGTCCGCGCTCACGCGATACGAGAGCCGGTAGTAGTTGGGGTCCTGCTCGACCTTGGGCGCATGCGGATCATAGTCCGCCAGCACATAGACCGCCTTCGGTGTGAGCAGCACCGCGTTCAGGCTGCTGCTGCGCGTGCGCTCGTGCAGCGCGGCCAGCGTCGCCCGCAGCGCGTCCACCGGCTCCAGCTCCTCCAGCGCGGAGAGCAGTGCGAGGAAGTACCGCTCGCTATCGGTCGTGCCCGCGAGCAGCGGACGCAGATGCGGCGCGATCAGCTCCTCGACCGCTGGCAGCGGACCCAGCCCGCCGTTATGGGCGAAGGCGACGTCGCCGGACGAGAACGGATGTGTGTTCTCCAGCGTGAGCGCCATACTGGGCGTCGCCCAGCGCAGATGCGCGATCAGAGCATCCGCGGTGATGCCCGAGACAGTCGCGGCGAATAGCGTGCTCTCGTATGCCGGCTCGGGCGCTTTAGTGGTGCGGAGCGTCCGCTCGCCGTCGTACCAGCCGAGTCCCCAGCCGTCGTGGTGCTCCTCGGAGAGCGCGACGAACGCCGGGAGTGCGTCTCCCAGCGCGGATGCAGGAGCGACAGGCTCCCGCGCGACGTATGCGAGTAGTCGGCACATATCAGACCTTTGCCCCTCTCATCCAGACCGTTACAGTGGCGTGCTACAGTGGCGTGCTGAAGTAGTTGACCGAGATACCGCCATCCAGCATGATCGCCTGCCCGGTGAGCCAGCTCGCCGCGTCGGAGGCGAGAAACAACACCAGCTCGGCCACATCCTCCGGACGGCCGAAGCGCCCCAGCGGCACACGGGCGAGCCGCTTCTGACGTCCCTCTTCGTCGGCGAAGAAGGCGCGCACGTGCGGCGTCTCGATGGGGCCAGGGCAGAGCGCATTCACCCGCACACCGCGTGGCCCAAGTTGTACGGCGAGCGAGCGTGTGAGCGCGACTATCGCGCCTTTGCTCGCAGCATAGCCATCCTGCGGGTTGGCACAGCCCATCTCCGCGAGGAACGAGCTCATGTTGACGACCGCGCCGCCGCCCGCCGCGACGATATGCGGCACCGCGTACTTACAGCAGAGCGCGGTACCCTGCACGTTCACGGCGTAGATCTGCGACCAGAGCGCGAGGTCCATTTCGAGCACCGAGGCGTCCTGGTGTGGCATGATGCCCGCGTTGTTGACGAGGATGTCGAGCGTGCCCCAGCGCGCGAGCGTCTGCTCCACGGCGTCGCGCACCTGCGCCTCCTCGCGGATATCCGCCGCGACGGCGAGCGCCTCGTCACCTGCCGCCGTCATCTGCCAGACGGTCTCATCCGCCGCCGCCCCAACCGCATCGACCACCGCGACGCAGGCGCCCTCCTCGGCGAATCGCAACGCCGTCGCCCGTCCCAGGACGCCTCCTCCGCCCGTCAGGAACGCCACCTTGCCGTCGAGTCGCCGCATGGCTTTGCCCCTCCTCATATTCATGACTCTGAACGCGAGCGAGCCCGAGCCGGAGGCAGCGCGTCCAGCCCATAGAGGCGCACCGCGTTGTCACGCAGGATGCCCACGCCCGCCGCCTCCGCCTGGCGCGCATCCAGGTCGCCGCTAGCCACACACTCGCCGATCGCCTGGCCGAGGATGCGTCTGCCGTCGCGCGCGCTGATCCAGTACAGTTCCGGCACGCCGACGGCGTCCGAGCTGTAGAGCAGCTTGGAGAGCGGCGCCACCCCCAGCGCGGCGCGCGTGAAAGTCAGCATCTCGTCGTAGCCCAGAAAGGGAATGCCGTACGAGAGATCGAAATAGACGTTCTCGTAGACCGCCGCGAGGTAGGCACCCTCGCGCGTGTAGGGGTAGCACTCGTGCAGCAGCACCACCCGCATGCCCCGGTAATCGCGAGTCTCCAGCACGTCGCGCAGGTGCAGCGGGTTAGCGAGCAGCATGTTGGCGTCGGTGTCGCCGTAGCCGACGTGGAACTGCACGGGCAGCTCCTGTTCCGCCGCCGCCGCGAACGCGACGTGCAGCAGCGTATCGAGCAGCGGTTTGTGTGTCAGCCGGACGCTGCCATGCTCAACCGCCTCGCTGCGTGCCACGTCGAAGGCGCGGCCCACCTCGGAGGGCTCCCAGCGCTGAATGTTCAGGCCGGTACGATAGGCGGCGATGCTCTTGAACGCGACGTATCCCTGCGCCCGCACGTCGGCAAGCGCCGCGCGGAAGTGTTCTGTAACGTCCGTCAGGGTGCCGTGCACGGCGATGAGGTCCTGCATCAGCACTTCGAGCCGCAGCATCGGCGCGGTGCGGCACTGGACCAGCGCGCCCACCTCGCCGTCGGGGAGCAGCAGCTCGCGCGGCGGATAGCCCTGGTCGATGAGCAGCGCGTCGACATGCGCCGCCCGCAAGAGCTGGCCGATGAGGTCCTGTCCCTCACGCGTGGCGCGGGCCGAGAGCACCGCCTCCTCGGTTGGCTCGCAGTCGTAAACCTCTGCCATACCGCGTATCAGTCGCGTGTAGAAGAGCGTGGTCGCGACGTGCTCGCGGCGCATCGCCTCATCAGTCGACTCGGTGAAGAGCCGCCGCCACGCGGGCACGTCGACGCGCTGCTCGCGGTAGACGCCGTGGCAGTGCTCATCTACCAGGGGTACGTGCGAGAAGTCGAGCGGGGTTGCTGGCGGCATTGACAGCTCCTTCCGATGTGCGATGCACAGGCAAGACTGGCTAGAATTTGTAGAAGTGCTCGCGAATCTCAAACTCGGTGTCGGCCGCGGCAAACGCCTCCTCCTCGGAGCGTCGCACCGCCAAGTACGACCGGCGCATCAGGTCGCCCATCGTCTCCATCAGCAGGGAGTCGCGCGCAAGCTCGTCGAGGGCGCTGGCCATCGTCGTCGGCAGCCTGCGGATGTGGTTGCGCTCGCGCTCGGCCTCGCTCAGGTGCGCCGGGTCGTGCTCGCTGGGTGCGCCGGGGTCGAGGTGGCGGCGCACGCCGTCCAGCCCGCAGGCGACCAGCCCGCCGAGCGCGAGATAGGGGTTGGCGCTGCCGTCCACCGACTTCAGCTCGATGTTGTAGGTCTGCTCCTCGCGTCCCCAGAACGGCGAGACCACCCGCACCGCCGCTTCGCGGTTGTCGAAGCCCCACGCCGTGAAGGCGGAGCTCCAGGCGTGCGGCTGCAGACGCCGGTAGGAGTTGAAGCTCGGGCACGTCAGCGCGATCAGCGCGGGCAGGTGGGCCAGCACGCCGGCGATGAAGTGGCGGCCCAGGTCACTCAGCCCGCGCGGGTCCGCCGGGTCATAGAGCAGGTTGCGCTGACGCTCGCGGTCCCACAGGCTGAAATGCACGTGGCAGCCGCTGCCGATGCCCTCTGGGAACGGCTTCGGCGCGAAGCTGGCGAGCAGATCGTGGCGGAGGGCGATGCCGCGCACGGTGTCGCGCAGCTTGATCTGGTTGTCGGCGGCGGTCACGGCGGGCGCGTGGCTGACGGAGATTTCCTCCTGGCCGGGACCATACTCGTTGATGGCCTGCTCCACGCGAATGCCTTGCTCGTCCAGCGCCTCGACGATGTCGTGCATGATGTCGGCCGAGAGGTCCAGGCCGATCGAGCTGTAGACCGGCGCGTTGTCGAAGGGGATGTACGCGCCGTCCCGCTCGCGGGCCAGGTAGAACTCGTTCTCGAAGGTCGCCTCTACCGCGATGCCCATCTCCTCTGCCTGCGCCGCCACACGCTTGAGGAACGAACGCGGGCACGCGCCCCAGTCCTGGTGGTTGTGATCAAGCTGGTCGCAGAGTACGCTCGCGCTGCTGGGCGTCCAGGGCAGCACGGTGAAGGTGCCGGGGTCGGCGACGAGACGAATCTCGCCCACCGGCTCCATGCCATCGACCGGGACGAGCTGCCCGAGCAGGTTCATCGCCATCTGTGCGCGCGTCAGGCCGATGCCTTCGCGCAGCTTGTTGGCCAGGTGCGCCACGTGAATCGTCTTGCCGCGCGTCACACCACTATGATCGCAGTAGAGAAACCGGACAAGCCGCACATTGGCCTCTTGCGCCCGCTGGACCACTTCCTCGCTAATCATCAGCCGCTCCTCCTCCAGGTGCTAGAGCATCACGTCCCCGCCGTTGGGGCCGAGGGTCTGGCCAACGTAGTAGCTGGCGTCGTCGGATGCGAGGAAGACCGCTGTCGGCGTCACCTCATGTACCTGGCCGAAGCGGCCGATGGGCAGCTCGGCCAGCTTGGCCGCCTTCCACTCCTCCGTCTCGTTTGCCATCATGTCGGTGAGAATCGGGCCCGGGGCGATGGCATTGACCCGCACGCCGCGCGTCGAGACCTCGCGCGCCAGCGCCTTGGTGAAGCCGATCACACCCGCCTTGCTGGCAGTATAGTGCGCGACTTCGCGCCCGCCCAGGTAGCCGAGCTGCGAGGCGATGTTGATGATGCAGCCCGAGCCGCGCGCGAGCATATGCGGCAGGACGAAGTGCGTGCAGAGAAACGTCCCGCGCAGGTTCACGTTGAGCACGCGGTCCCAGTCCGCGATCGAGAGGTCTTCGACGAGCGCCTGCGTGAAGATGCCCGCGTCGTTCACGAGGATATCGATGTGCTCGAAGGCGCCGAAGGCATGCTCGACCATGCGCTGCACCTGCTGTTCGTCCGCTACGTCCGTCTGCACGAAGACGGCGCGGCGTCCGGCGGCGCGGATCGCCTCCAGTACGGGCGCGGTATCGTTTGCGCTTGTCAGATCGGCGATGGCCACATCCACGCCCTCACGAGCGAATGCCTCGGCGATGCCGCGCCCAATGCCGCGGGCGCCGCCGGTCACGATGGCAGTCTTGCCTTCCAGCTTGCCCATGTCCGCTTCCCTCTTTCTCCCCACGGTTCCAGATGTCGGCGCTAGCGCATGTCGGCCTCGGCCATGCCTGCTGGCTGGGCGTCATGTCCTGCGCCATTCCAGCAATTGAGGATATCCTCGCAGGTCACGACGTCAAAGCGGTGGCGCATGAGAAAGAGCGACGCCTCGTGCTGGCGCGGGTCGTCACTCGCCACGCCGTCTTCGGGCAGCACGACGTAGTAGTCGTTGAACATGGCATCGCGCGCGGTAGACTCGACACAGCCCTCCGTGGTGCAGCCGGTGACGACCACCGTCTCGATGCCGTTGCTGCGCAGGAGCATATCCAGGTTGGTGCCCCAGAAGCCGCTCGAACGGTACTTCTTGACGATCGTGTCGCCTGGCTGAGGCGCGAACTCTGGCAGGATCTCTTGCCCCGCAGTGCCGTCGAGGGCGTAGCTGAGCGGCGCGGCCTCGCCGTGGAAGGGAAGATGCAGCCGCAGATTGAAGCGAATCTGCGCGGGTGAGTCCATCCTCCGGCCGGGCAGCGTCGTCATCTGGATATAGATGACAGGTACCTCGGCCCGGCGCGCGCCCGCGATCAGTTGACGCAGACGCGGTATGAGCGGCGGATACATCGTCAGGTCGATGCCAAGCTGGTCGAAAGCGCCCCCTGGGGCACAGAAGTCGCGTTGCATGTCCACCACGACAAGCGCCGTGTGGTGCGGGTCCACCAGCTCGTCGAGCGTCGTGTAGATGCGTTTGCCGTCGATGTGGATCATGGCGCTCTCAGTGCCTCCTTCGAGAGATGCGCGCGCTGCTTGCGGTGCCCTCGTCGGGATGCACGGGCACGCCAGCGCGCATGGGCGAACATATGACAGAGCCGGGCGGAGGAGTCCGCGGCCCCAGGTCCACCTCCTCGCCCTGCGTGGACGCTGGAGGGGCTGGGACGGCGGACGACTCCACTCCGCTGATGAATCGCGGACTAATCTTCGGTTATTTGTGGAATCTGCTGCGCGTGCGCGATCTCGGTCTCATACACCGTCTCGTCCTTGGAGGGAATGTCCTCCGCCAGGAACGAACCGACGGCGGCCAGCTTCTCCGGCGAGTTCGCGCGCAGGTAGAAGTAGACGCCAATGCCCGCCGCGATCCAGAGCAGCACGATCCAGGGCACCAGATTGTACGGGTACGCCTGGCCCGGCTGGGCAATCGACCAGAGCGGATACGCCAGCGCGATGACGCCGAGCACCGGAACCACCACGTGCGTCAGCCAATTGCGGTCGGGCAGGCGCCAGAAGTAGCGGATGAGCGCGATGTCGCAGAACATATACACGATCACGATGGCGACCGTGCCGATGGCGCCGGTGAAACCGTACTCGCCCGTCGCGCCGGGGCCGAGCCACGCTCCCACGCCGAGACCGATCACGAGCGTGAAGGCGACCTGCGCGAAGATGGCGGTGTAGGGCGAGAAGAAACGCGAGTGGACACGGCCTAGCACGCCCGGCAGCACACGGTCGCGGCCCATCGAGAAGATGATGCGGACGGTCGTGTTATGCACGGCGAGGAAGCACGAGAAGATGCCCGCCACCGCGCAGAGGTCCACGATCTGTTCGAGCCACGGCGCTTTGGTATGCGCGAGCGTGATGAACGGGTTGGCGTCGTTGAGGAAGGCCTTCAGATTGTTGGGGTCGTTCAGGCCGTAGCCAGCGGTCAGCGCGTACATCACGAAGACGTAGAAGACGCCCACGCCGACGAGTGCGCCGCCGACCGCCAGCGGTACGCTGCGCCGGGGGTTGCGCATCTCTTCGCCCAGCGTGGCGGCGGCATCAAAGCCGACGAACGAGAGAATGCCGAAGACGACACCCAGCCCGACGCCCTTGATGCCAGTCGGCGAGGACGACGGCAGGAAGACCGCCGCGCTGTTGCCGCTGCCCCCTTTGACGATGGCGATGATGGCGAGCACCAGGAAGACGATGACCTCAAGGGTCAGGAGGGTCAGATCGACCTGCACGGACGCCTTGATGCTGCGGTACGAGAGGCCAAAGACGAGCGCCATGCCCACCAGCGAGAACACCCACCACGGTACGTTGGCGTGGAAGGTCGACGTGGTGTAGTCGGCGGCGAACGCGCCGAGCGCCGAGAACAGGCCGGGCGCGAGCACCGCGTAGCCGATCCAGAAGAGCCAGCCAGTGAAGAACCCGGCAGGCTTGCCCAGACCGTGACTGTTGAACGTGTAGAACGATCCGGCGGACGGCAGCTTGCGTGAGAACTGCACGACCGAATTGCCGACGAACAGACACGCGATGAAGGCGAGCAAGAACGAGAGCGGGAGCGCGGCGCCTGCCACCGGACCAGCGGCGGGGGCGTTCAGGACGACCGCGAGCACCGGAGCCATCGCGGCGGCGGCGAGGGCGATGCCGTTGGGGACTGTCAGGACGTTGCGTTCGAGCCGTTGTGCGCCTTGCTGTGGAAGACCAACCGAGGACGCGGGGGATTGCTCTGCCATGGATGCAGCCTCCTCGAAAAACGAGTCGCCTGACACACACCGCACGTCGTGATATTGGTGTGATATATCACGCGCCGGTAAATATGTCAACGAACGTTTGTCCAGTGGCACCATCGCTTGCCCACTGCTCCCCTCCAGCCGAAATGATGCGCAAAAATCTGACAGCACATCGCGGATGGACGTGGCATACTTGCTAGGCCGCCGTGTTGGTGACGGGCCAGTGAGTCTTTCACCAGTGCGGGCCGAACATGTCGGGAGCGTGAGAGGGGGGCGTGAGAGTGAGCGAGAACGTAACGAGCGCCCCGGTTGAGCGGCGCAAGGCCGACTTCTGGATCTTCTTCGTGGGGCAGACGTCCTCGAACCTGGGCACGTCGTTCACGCTCTTCGCGCTGCCGCTGCTCGTCTTTAAGCTGACCGGCTCACCGTTGAACCTGGCGATCACGACTGCGGCGGACATGTTGCCGTACCTGCTGTTCGGGCTGCTCATCGGCGCCTGGGTCGATCGCGTGAACCGCAAGCGCCTGATGATGCTCACCGACCTGACGCGCGCGGTGGTGATCGCGACCATCCCACTGATGGCTGTGCTCGGCCATCTCACGGTCGGGTGGATCTACGGCGTGGCGTTCGTGCATGCGACGCTAGGTATCTTCTTTAACTCGGCCGAGTTCGCGGCGATCCCCAGCCTGGTGCGGATGGACGACCTCGTCGCGGCGAACGGGCGTGTGCAGGCGAGCTATTCGGCGGCGCAGGTGCTCGGTCCGGTGCTGGGCGGCGTGCTGGTGCTGCTGGTGCCGGTGCCCGCGCTGATGCTCTTCGACGCCGCCTCGTTCCTCATCTCGGTCTTCTCGCTGACGCTGATTCGCACCAGCTTCAATCAGGGGGATGGCCAGGAGAGCGAGCGCAGACATATCCTGCGCGACGTGGTTGAGGGGCTGCGCTACGTACTGCGGCATCCGGTGCTGCGCAACATCTCGGCGATG
>CAYRVF010000099.1:0-19277 GCA_964427535.1 uncultured Ktedonobacterales bacterium | reverse complement strand
AGAAGTCTTCGATGCGCGGCACACCGGCGTGCTCGACGATGAAGCGCAGCTCGGTGAAGAGCGAGGCCGGCTCGTCGATGTCCTGCACGTCGAAGGCGTCTTTGTTGAGTGGATAGATCGTCGGCCCCTTATGGACATGGATGTTGCGAATGTCGAGCTTGTCGCACTCCTCCAGGAAGCGCTGCGCATCAGGGTCGGTGAGCTTGTAGCCCTTGGAGTTGCCGCGCCACTCGGCGGTGTAGAGCTTCACACCCTGGATGTTCCACTCGCCCTTCATGCGGCGTAGGGACTCGAGTCCCTTCTCGCCGTCGCGCGGGTCGAAGGAGCCGTTGAGGATAAAGCGGTCGGGGTGTTTGCGCTTGAGCACGCCGTTCTGCTCGATGGTGTTGAAGCCGTTGGTGAAGAAGTCGGTGAGGTACGTCGGCTGGAAGATGGCGACGTCCACATAGCCATGCACGAATTCGTCGTCGAGCAGGCGATCTTCACTGTACTTCTCGAAGCGGTCGAGCGGCCAGAGCAGTTCCGTCGGCGTGAACGCCTTGTGGTAGTCGTAGAAGCACTCGATGAAGCCCTTGCCGTACTTGTTCGCCTGGTTCTCAGGGCTGCCATCCCAGAAATGCATGTGACCGTCGATGACAAAGATCTGGCGTCCGTCTTGTGTCTGATACATCGCGGAAGACCTCCCTTTTCTGCGCTTCGCGGCAGCGTACGGGGCGCCGTCTCTCCGTCGAGGCGGCCGTCGATGTCGTCGCTCTCATCAGGCGGTGCCGGGTCCACGCTGTGTCAGTCTCGTGCGGAGTACAGCGTGCCCGACCTACTGTGGACTGGAGGCGTCCGCGCCACATGCGGCGCGGACGCGAGGAGCAACGTGGCTGAACTCAGAGTATGTGGGCCAACACACACATCGCGCCTCGCACTCGGAGACGCGCTACAGGAACGCACGACAGGGTGTGCGGACCAACGTGCACCAGCAACTACCGCTAGAATCGTCCACTAGCAAAGGCGAACGTCATAGCCTGCTGGCCGCTCTGCCAGGTCGCGTGCGGCGCATCACCCGCGGGAAGGCTTTCGGTCAGCCAGGTGATCTTGGGGCCCAGCCGGATCAGCAGTGTTTCGGCGTCACGCTCGATGTAGCCGGCCGCCAACAGGGTATTCACGAGATGGTAGCAGGTGCTGATGTTCAGCTTCAGCTCGCGGCTGATGCGCTTGGCCAGCAACCCTTCAGGATGGGCTCCCAGGAGGTCGAGAACGGCAAGCGCGCGAGCCACCGACTGCAGCGTATCTCCCTTGCAGCGTGGCACACCTTGGCTCATCATCTGGCGAATCCTCTCTCATCCTGTCGTGAGATCACACCAGACTGCAGGCTGTGCCGGTCAGTGTAGCATGCCTGTTCGGATGCTCGCAACCCGACAATTTCACCATCAGAAACGCTCGCGCCATCGTACACTGGAGATGATGGCATCGCCTCTGCGGACACCGTCCGGACATGCCGTGTCGATGTCCGCTCTGGCCGAACAGCGGCCCCATGGCACGGCAGTCCTAGAACCTTGCATTCGGTGTCCGATGTGGCTATGCTCGCACCAACATCCGCCTCGCTTCCGCTCTCCGGGATCTTCCCTCCTGGCCTCCGCACCGTCGCTAGGCGCAGAGAAGCTGATTCCCCTGCGGCCAATGATGCTGCCGCCCATGAGCACCTGTCAGACGAGTGCGGCCATCGCTAGCAAGACATTCCACCCCCTGGTAGGGGCACATGATTGAAGACACGAAGGGAAAACCCTGATGCGCGACGTGCATTTTGATGATGAGTTCATGCGCGATTTCGTCGAGGCGAGCCGCCAGTGGCACTGGGCGACGTGGACCCGCAACGCGCCCGAGGAAAACGCCACCGCGCGGCGGCTGATCGAGCAGGCGCTGGAGAACACCGCTGACCAGACCGATACTCCCGACGGAAGGAAGCCCCAGGACGAGGAGTGACGGGCCGCCAGCACAGGAGAGCGGCTGGCGCGCGCCGAGACGCACACCAGCCGCCGCCACGTAACTGAGATGCCGTTTGCCGGATGTTATGGCTGGCCCGTCGTCGCCTGTGAGCTGGACGTGCTCGTCCCAGTCCCCTGCATCTGCGGATGCAGCACCACCTTGGTGTACCCCTCGATGCGCTTGTCGAACTTCTGGTAGGCATCGGGCGCCGCTTCGAGCGGCAGCTCATGTGAGACCACGAAGCTTGGCCGGGCACGCCCCGCGATGATCATATCGCGCAACTGGCGGTTGTAGCGCTTCACGTTGCACTGCCCGGTGCCCATGCGCAGGCCCTTCTCGAAGAGCTTGCCGATGGCCACCAGCAACAGACCCTGCTGTGAGTTCTGGTCCGGCCCTCCTGGATCGGAGGGAACGTACAGCCCGGGGACGCCGAGCATGCCGGTTGCCCGCACCGACTGAATCAGCGCGTTGAGGACGGTCGCGGGCTCCTCGCGGTTGCCATCCCGCGTCACCGCCTGATAGCCGACGGCGTCGATGCCCTTGTCGGTGCCCTCGCCGTCGGTCTGGTCTTTGATCTGCTGCACCGGGTCGCCCTGGTCGAAGTTGATCGGAATGGCGCCGATCTCCTTCGCCTTGTCGAGCCGGGCCTGCACCCGGTCGACCGAGAAGACGCGCGACGCCCCACGCAGCAGCGCCGAGTACGCCGCCATCAGGCCCACCGGCCCGGCGCCGTAGACCACGACCGTCTCGCCGGGGCTGACCTGCGCCAGCTCGCAGCCGTGATACCCGGTCGGGAAGATATCGGCCAGCATCGCGAAATCGGCCTCGTGCTCGTTGCCTGGCGGCAGCTTCAGGCAGTTGAAATCGGCAAACGGCACGCGCAGCTTCTCGGCCTGGCCACCGGTGTAAGGACCCATCGCAACGTAGCCGTAGGCGCCGCCCGCGAAGCCGGGGTTCACGGTGAGGCAGAAGCCAGTGTACCCCGCGACACAGTTCTTACAGAAGCCACAGGCTACGTTGAAGGGTATCGAGACCCGGTCACCCTTCTGCAGCGAGACCACGCCGGGGCCGGTCTCTTCGATGATCCCCATGTTCTCGTGGCCAAAGACGATGCCCGGCTTGGCGGCGGTACGGCCCTCGTACATGTGCAGATCGGAGCCGCAAATCGCGGTTGACGTGATGCGGACGATCACATCATTGGGGTGCTGAATCGTGGGGTCGGGGACATTCTCGACCGCGACCTGGAAGGGTGCCTTGTACACTACAGCTCTCATGTGCTGTCCTCCTCGGCTTGGGGATTCTCGCGCCCTCGCGAGAATCGGCGGTGGGAGAGTCAGATGTGTCTGCGCCAGGGAAAGTGGTCGCGTGGGAATCTGCGTCCATACGCTGGTCGCATGTATCGTCTGAGTACATGCTCCGCCTGCACGAACGGTCACGTCTGCTCCATCGCGTGGCCGCGCCCCGTCGCTCCGCGTGTGTTGTCGCGCTTGCTTTCCGCTGCCGTGGCTTGGAGCCAGGCGCCCTGGCCGGAGGTGCGGTTTCGGCCACAGTCGCCTGCTCCTCCGCGCACATCCCCCATTCGCATTCGCCCGTAGACTGTCAGCTCCGGTACGCGGAACTCGGGAGCATCCGAGACCGAGCGCATGATCACAGCGTCTTCCGCGCCCGCCGCCTGCTCCACGACGCCTACGCAAACGGGCGGGAAGACACGCGGCAGTGTAGCATCGGCACTGATGTCGCAACAAGACATGTTTTTCACCACGCGAAATGGCCGCCACACCGGCGCGCGAACGGCGCGAAGAGCACGGACAGCAGCCGGGTGCCGCGTCCCCGGCTGTGAGGGGAGCGCACCGCGTGGGCGACGCAATCCAGCCTTCTCTGAAGAGGCGGCCGTTGCCGGCGCCGTATTCTTCGTCGTCGAGGCGCGCTGTGCCCGTCTCGCTGAGTGCGCGAGAGCGGCAATCTGTGCCGCGCGGCATGGGCGAGCTATGACCAAAGTAACTTCTACTAGCCGCTTGCTCATGGTATCGTTGTGCCGGGTGGGGACCGATCTCCAGTGACACGAGGAGTGCATAAGAATGGCGGACACGATCAACGCGATCGTCGTTGAGCATCTGCGCAAGACCTACGGCAAGACGAAGGCGGTTGACGGCATCAGCTTCGAGGTGCGCGAGGGGGAAGTCTTCGGCATGCTCGGGCCGAACGGGGCAGGCAAGTCGACGACCATCGAGATGATCGAAGGCCTGCGCGTGCCTGACGACGGCAGCATCAAAGTGCTCGGCTTCGCGCAGCCGCGGGAGCTTAAAGCAATCAAGCGGCACATCGGCATCCAGTTGCAGACGACGGCGCTCTATCCGCGGCTGAGCGTGACCGAACTGCTTAACCTCTTCCAGAGCTTCTACCGCGGCCAGCGCACGATTCCCACGAGTGAGCTGATTCGCATGGTGGACCTCGACGAGAAGAAGGACACCCGCAGCAAGCAGCTCTCCGGCGGCCAGCGCCAGCGGCTCAGCGTGGCGCTCGCACTCATCAACGATCCCGACATCATCTTTCTCGACGAACCCACCACCGGCATGGACCCGCAGGCGCGCCGCGCACTGTGGGACGTCATCACCGCGCTGCGCGCACGCGGCAAGACGATTCTGCTGACCACCCACTACATGGAAGAAGCCGAGCAACTCTGCGACCGCGTCGCGATCGTCGATCACGGTCACATTATCGAGAGCGGCTCGCCCGCCGAGCTGGTGCATCGCTACTTCAGCGCCATCGCGATCGAGTTCCAGGACGGGCGCACCGACGAGGCGGTGTACCGCGCGCTGCCGGGCGTCGACCGTGTGACCAAAGACGACGAGCGGATCACCGTCTACTCGCTCGACGTGCCGCAGACGATGGCCGCGCTGCTCGCCACCGAGGCGGGGACGAGCGGCGCCCTGCGCAACCTGAACGTCCGCGGCGCGACGCTCGAGGACGTCTTCCTCACGCTGACGGGCCGCGCGCTGCGCGACTAGTCCCCCGGGAGGGTGGCGCCAGACGCGCCTCCCGCTGCTTTGGGGGTCCGACCGGTACGGGCTGGATCGAGAAAGAGGCTGTCTCATGTCAACCGTGCTTACGCTCTATATCGCGAACCTGAAAGAGTTCGTGCGCGACCGCGGGGCGCTCTTCTGGACGCTGGCATTTCCGCTCGTCTTCATCCTGCTCTTCGGCGTGATCTTCTCGGGCAACAACAACTCGGTGAACTACACGGTCGGCCTCGTCAACGAAGACGGCGGGCAGGCCGGTGCGGCGCTGGTCCAGGCCTTTCATAGCGTTCCCGCCTTGAAGGTGAAGGACGGCGCGCGCACCGACGAGATGAGCACCCTCAAGAAGGGGCAGCGCGACTTCGTCGTCGTCATCCCCGCCGGGCTGAGCCAGGAGGTCGCGGCGAAGCAGCCTGCGACCGTCGAGATGTACTACGACCCCTCCACGAACGCCAGCGACGCCCAGATCAAGCAGACCATCGTGAATGACATCCTCGCCGGCTTCAACCAGCGCGCCACCGGCGTCACTCCGCCACTCTCGCTGCAGACTCATACCATCGTCTCGGCGCAGCTGCGCGCGGTTGACTTCCTGGTGCCGGGCATCCTCGCGATGGCGCTGATGCAGCTCGGGCTCTTCGGCACCGCGCAGCCGCTCGTCTCCCTCCGGCAGGAGCAAGTGCTGCGGCGCCTCGGCGCGACCCCCCTGCCGCGCTGGCAACTGCTCGCCGGGCAGGTCTTGCTGCGGCTGACGATCGCGCTCTTCCAGACGGCGCTGATCCTGCTGCTGGCGGTCAACGTCTTCAGCGTGCATGTGCAGGGGAATATGCTGGCCGTCTTCGGGCTGGTGCTGCTGGGCGCGGGGATGTTCATCGGGCTGGGCTACTTCGTCGCCTCCGTCTCGCCGACGGTCGAGAGCGCGGGTGGCATTGCCTCGGCGGTGAACTTCCCGATGATGTTCCTCTCGGGCATTTTCTTCCCGCTGGCGCTGCTGCCGCTCTTCCTCACGCCGGTCGTGCGCGCGCTGCCGCTCACCTACCTGGCCGACGCGCTGCGGCAAGTGATGATCGGCAGTACCCCCGAGTTCCCCATGACGATCGACCTGGTGGTGGTTGTCGCCTGGCTGGTCGTCTGCAGCCTGCTCGCGGTCCGCTTCTTCCGCTGGGAGTAGCAAGGCGACGCGGCCCCCTCCCCCTGCCCCCCTCCCCTGGCTGACGCCGAGAGAGGGGGAAGCGAGACGCGTGCGCGCACAGCGCGCCACGCGCCGCGCACATTCTGGCACCACTCTCCCGCCGTCAGGTGGGGGAGAGGCTGGGAGAGGGGGACGTCTCGCACGTGCTATAGTGCGGAGGACTACGAATAGGCTCAGTGGGAGAAGGATAGCTCAGGTGAGGACGGTGACGGCGACGCGCTATGTGACGCCGCTGCGCGAGGGCGGCTCGCTCCCGGCGATCGTGGAGGCGGACGACGACGGGCTGTACGTGCTCAAGTTCCGCGGCGCCGGGCAGGGGGCCAAGGCGCTCGTCGCGGAGGTAGTGGCGGGGGAGATTGGCCGTACGCTCGGCCTGCCGGTGCCCGAGATCGTCTACGTCGAGCTGGACGCAGTGCTCGGGCGCAACGAGCCGGACTCCGAGATTCGCGCGTTGATCACCACCAGCGCGGGCCTGAATGTCGGACTCGACTACCTCCCCGGCTCACTCGCCTACAACCCCGCCATCACCCGGCACGTCGGCGCGGAACTGGCGTCGGCAGTCGTCTGGTTCGACGCCTACGTCACCAACATCGACCGGACGCCACGCAACACCAACCTGCTGCTCTGGCACAAACAGCTCTATCTCATCGACCACGGCGCCGCGCTCTACTTTCACCACACGTGGGCCGACGCGCTCGCCAAGAGCCGCACACCGTTCCCCGCCATCAAAGAGCACGTGCTGCTGCCCGAGGCCAGTCGCATCCGCGAGGTCGGCCGCGAGCTGAAGCCGCGCCTGACGGCGGACGTGCTTGCGGGCATCGTCGACCTCGTCCCCGACGAGTGGCTGGGTGGCGATCCTATCTTTGCCAGCGCGGCGGCGCAGCGCGCGGCCTACGTCGAGTATCTCGTCAGCCGGCGCGCCGCGTCCGACATATGGGAAGAGGAGGCGGTCCGTGCCCGAGCGCAGCTCGTTTGACTACGCCGTCATCCGCATCGTGCCACGCGTCGAACGCGGCGAGTTCCTCAACGCGGGCGTGATCCTCTTCTGCCGGCAGTGCCGCTTCCTCGCCGCACGCACGCAGCTCGACGCCGCCCGCCTGGCCGCCTTTGCGCCGGACCTTGCGCCGGAGCAGATCGCGAGCGCGCTCGACGCCATCACCGCCATTTGTGACGGGGCGGAGAGCGCCGGGCCGATCGCGCGGCTGGGGCAGGCTGAGCGCTTCCACTGGCTCGTCTCACCGAGCAGCACCGTCGTCGAGACCTCGCCGGTGCACTCAGGCCTCTGCGACGACCCCGCGCGCGCCCTCGACGACCTCTTCGAGCGCCTGGTGCGCTTTCCGCCACCCAACGCCCAGCCGTGAGGGGAGGTGCCTCACCCGCCGAGCAGTCGCGTCCCGAGGCCGACGAGTGCGCCGCCTAGGATGAGCCACGCCGAGTTGAGGCGGTAGCGCAGCAGCACGACCAGCGAGACCACAGCCAGCGCCACGGTGACGGCATCGACGAGCGCGGCCCGCCCCAGTTGGAGCGTGACCGCAGCCATCAGCGCCAGCGCCGCCAGGTTCACGCCGTCGAGCAGTGGCGCGGTCAGTGGGGAGCGGCGCAGCGCGCTCGCGCCCGAGTGCAGGAAAGGGATGAAGATGAAGGCGGGCAGGAAGATGCCCAGTGTCGCGACGAGCGCGCCCGGCACACCCGCGATGATGTAGCCGATGAAGGTCGCGGTGGTGAAGACCGGGCCGGGCGTCACCTGCCCGATGGAGACGGCGTCGAGCAATTGCCGGTCGGTGAGCCAGTGGTTGTTGACGACGACATCCGGCCGCAGAAACGCCAGCAGCACGTAGCCACTGCCATAGGCCAGCGCGCCGATCTTGAGGAAGGTCAGAAAGACCGCCGTGAGTGGCACGGGCGCCGCCACACTCGCCGCACCGGCCGCACCGGCGGTCGCTGCCGCGCCTGCCGTGACGTGCTCCAACCGGCCGAGCAGGTTCGCGGGGACGATCTTCCGCAGGCTCCCGCCGGCGAGAACGGCGACGCCGCCCGCGGCGTGTGCGGCAGGAGCACCAGGCGCGGCGCGGCGCCCAAGCCAGCGGAGCAGCGCGTAGAGCACGCCGCCGCCGAAGAGGAGCAGCAGGGTGTTGACGCCGAGCAGATACAGCACCAGCACGCCCAGACCGAAGACGGCAGGGAAGACACCGCGCAGCGCCGTCCGCGAGAGCCCCCAGACCGCCTGCGCGATGATGGCGAGCACCACCGGCTTAATGCCGTAGAGCAGCCAGCCGAGCTGCGGCACCGCGCCGAAGCGCACGTAGGCCCATGCCAGCGCCAGCACCAGCAGCATCGCCGGGCCGATGAAGCAGATCCCCGCCACGATCAGCCCCCACATCCCGGCGCGGACGAAGCCCAGGTAGATCGCCAGCTCCGTCGAGTTGGGGCCAGGAATCAGGTTCACCGCGCCGAGCAGATCGAGGAAGCGCTCGTCGCTAATCCAGCCGCGGCGACGCACGATCTCCTCGCGCATCATGGCGATGTGCGCGGCCGGTCCGCCGAACGCGGTGCAGCCCAGCCGGAGAAACAGCGCCGCGACCTCGCCCAACGCGGCGCGCTCAGACGGTACAGCGACATCGTCCGTCCGCGCCTCGCTCTGTGTCACTGAGTCCACTCCTTCATGCGCCGTCCGTACGTCATGCGTTCTGCCCGCGGCCCCCACATCCGTCCACGGCACCACACCAGACCACACCACACCAGACCACGCCGCACCAACCACGGCCCTGGATATTGTACCTGACGGTGCGAGGGCTGCGTCAGCCGGTCGCGCCGTCGCGGTACACTAGTAGCTGCGGGCCACCACTCCTGCTGAGACGTATCGGTCCATGACTATCGAGAGAGGTGAGTGTGAGCGACGACGCACAACAGCCGCAGGCTTCGCGGCAGATGGTGATCGCGCGGGACTTCGTCGTCCGGCGCTCGGAACTGACGTGTCCGGGGCATTCAAGTAAGATGATGGCGAAAGCCGCCGCCTCGGCCGCCGATCAGGTGATGTTCGACCTGGAGGATGCCTGCGCCGTCTCGCAGAAGGTGGCCGCGCGGGCGACCGTCGTGGAGGCGCTGCGGATGCTAGACTTCGGCGGCAAAATTCGCGCGTTTCGCCCCAACAACATCGCCACGCCGTTCTTCTATGGCGACCTCATCACCGTCGTGGAGGGCGCGGGCGCCTTCCTCGACTGCGTCGTGCTGCCGAAGGTGAACCGCCCCGAGGACGTGCTCTTCGTCGATACGTTCCTGACGCAGATCGAGCTCAACACCGGGCTGCCGGTCGGGCGCATCAAGATCGAGGCGCTGATCGAGTCGGCGGAGGCGGTGCTGCATGCCGAGCAGATTGCGCGCGCAACGCCGCGCCTCGGCGGGCTGATCTTCGGCCTGGTCGACTTCGCCGGCGACATTGGCGCGAAGGAGACGGGCGCCGAGCAGTTCTTCTACTACAACTACGCGAAAGCCAAAACCATCGTCGCGGCGCGCGCGGCGGGCATCACGGTGGTGGACGGCGTGACGCTCGCCATCCGCGACCTGGAGGCCTGCCGTCGTGACGCCGAGATGGGCGCGCGGATGGGCTTTGACGGCAAGTGGGCGATCTATCCGCCCCAGGTGGAGTTCATCAACGCGGCCTATACGCCGACCGCCGAGGAAGTCGCGCATGCCCGGCGCGTGGTGGACGCGTACGCCGCCGCCGACACCGACCAGGGCGTGGGCGCGATCGTCCTCGACGACGAGATGATCGACGCGGCTTCCCTACGGGTCGAGTGGAAGAAGCTGGCAATTGCCCGGCGCGCGGGTCTGCTCTAGCCTTGCTGGCGGCGGTCAGGGAGTACGGCGCGGGCGATCTGACGGAGGGCGGCCGGGCGGACGCTTCGCCGTGCCCCCGCCACTGCTGCCGCCCGCCCGGCCGCCGTCGCCACCGGAGTGCGAGCGCGACGGCTGATGGTCCGCGCTTCCGCCACCGCGACCGCCGCGATGCGGCTGGGGGGCCGGGCGTTTCGCAGGGGCGCCAGTCCCTCCAGAGCCACCGCCTCCTCTGGCGCCGCCACCGCTGCCACTGCTGCTACTGCTGCCACCGCCGCGGCGCGGCTGAGACGCACCTCCTGTCTGCCCGCGCCGGCCGAGGATGGCCTGCGCCTCTACCTCGTAGCCGTGACTCATCAGCCAGCGCTCGGCGCGCGGATGCAGTTCGCTGAGCTTGGGGCTACCGGCGATCATCATCCACATCGCCTTCTCGGCATCGACCGTCGTGTCGGGCTGCCACTGGCCCTCGGCGATGAGGAACTCGCGCAGCGCCGCCGGATCGCCCCGCCGCAACAGGTCGTCGAGACGGCGGCGGAAGTCTTTGGCGTAGCCTGGCTCCTGCTGCGTCATGGCACCGGCCCTCTCTGAGCACGCACTTCGCGCTGTTGCCTCTACTATGCGCCCCTGGCGGCTCCGCTGGCAAGCAAAAAAGGCGTGTACCTTCCCGGCGGGAGGGTACACGCCTCTTCATTTGGCCGTGGTGCTCGCGCACGGTCACAGCCCTACGAGACTAGTCCTCGGTCGTGTGGCTGGGCACCTCCGCCGCGACGGCCTCGGGTTCCTCGCTCGCTTCGGCCGATGCCGCCTCGGCAACTACGGGCTCCTCGGCCTCCGCGCTCGGCTCGGTGACCTCGGCGGCGACCTCTTCCAGCGTCTCCGGCTCTGCGGCCTCGGCAGCCTCAGTGGCCTCGGCGACGGGCTCGGCCCCCACTTCCGCGACCATCTCCGGCTCGGCTTCCGCCTCAACCTCGGGCGCCTCTTCGCTCGTCACCTCAGCCGCGCTCTCCGCCTCGACCTCGGCCTCGGTGGCCTCCATCGCCGCGACGGGCTCGGCCTCCGCTTCCGCGATGACTTCGGGCTCCGCCTCCCCGATGACCTCCGGCTCGGAGTCCGCCGCAGGCGCGGCTTCTTCCTCGGCAGCGATCTCGGGTTCTGCCTCGGCAACCACCTCCGCCTCAGACTCCGCCGCGACCTCGGGCTCCGCTTCGGCTTCGGCAGCAATCTCGGGTTCTGCCTCGACTACCGCCTCCGTCTCACCCTCGGCGACAACCTCCGGCTCGGCCTCGGCCTCGGCGGCGGGCTCCGCTTCGGCGGTGGGTACCTCCTCAGCGATCGGCTCCGCTTCGGCGGCAGGCTCGGTCTCCGCCACGGGCGCTTCCTCTGCCTCGGCAGTGGGCACCTCGGACGTCTCGGCCGCCTCTACCGCTTCGACCTCAGCTGGTGCCTCGGCCTCGGCGGCTTCCTCGGCAGGTGCCGCGCTGGCCGCTGGCTGGCGGCGCAGCATTTGGGCAATGCTCGATTCGAGATCGCGCACCTTGGAGAGCGCCGCCCGCAAGAACTCCTCAATGCCGTTGGACTCGCTGGCAGCCGCGACCGGGGCGGGCGTGGCCTCCTCGGCGGCGGGTACTGCCTCGGCCGCAGGCTCGGCCTCAGCGGCTGGCGCTTCCTCCGCTTCGGCGGCCGGCTCGGCCTCCGCAACCGGCTCGGCTTCGGCGGCAGGAGTTTCGTCGGCCTCAGCAGCTGGTGCTTCCTCGATCTCGGCGGCTGGCTCAGCCTCAGCGGCTGGCGCTTCCTCCGCCTCGGCGGCAGGGGCTTCTTCGGCCTCCGTGCTGGCCTCGGTCTCCATCGCCGCGATGGGGGCGGCTTCCTCAGCCGCGGGCTCCGCCGTCACCTCTGCGCTCTCGGCCTCGGCCTCAGGTACTTCCTCCGCTGCGGGCGCGGCCTCCTCACTCGCCTCGCTCGCCTCGCTCGCCGGCTCGGCCTCGGCAACGACTTCCGCTGGTTGCTCCTCGGATGATTGCTCGCTCGATTGCTCGTCAGATGCGCTGGCGTCCACTGATTCGCTCACTTCGCTGGTCTCACTCGTCTCACTCATCTCGCTGGTGTCCATGGGCTGTGCTGCCTCCATCTCCGGCTGGGTCTCATCATTCGTGGTCTCGGCGGAAGCTGCGCGGTCTTCGGACTCCATGGATTCCCCCTTTGGCGTACGCGGCCATTACACAGGACAGGTGCTAGACAGTCACTACACGGCGTCGGAACGGACAACTGCGCGGGGATAGGGGCATAGACGGAACTGCTGAAACTGCTGGAATTGCTGGGAAGCGCGGGGACGCTGGAACTGCTGAGAGCGCTGGAATCGCTGGAGCGCTGGGATAGGGGAATAGACGGAACGACCCTACAGGGGACGCACACTACATGTCTGGTACAGGCTAGGGACAGGCTAGGGACAGGCTAGGGACAGGCTAGGGACACGCATCAGACGGCCGACCGCCAGCGACCGGGCAGCGCACGAGAGACGGAGCGCACGTGACGGGTACGAGCGACGCTGGTCCGCCCGCCACGACAATTCTTCCTACGATCTCCTGAGCCGTCATGCGCTGGATCCGGAACGCAAGCACCCTCACCCTCAGCCCGCGCACCGGCTGGCGTGCGACCGTCCAGCACGCACAGCACTCGGCCGGGCGGGCAACGTCAGCGCGCGACGGGGAGAGCAGGCCTGCCAAACGCCTGTCGAGGTATCCTGGGGAAAATCGGGACCGGGAGACGCGCGCACGACACGTGACATGGGGACATTACGGCGTCACGCGCCTTCGCACGGCTCTGTCCGCCAGGCGAGACGGCCCAGCGCATGCGCCCCGTGTACACAGGACCGCGAGGACGAGGGATACGACACGACGCGAGAGATGCGAACTGAGACGCGAGACCATCCACCACCAGTACGCGAGCGATGGCGGCGGCCATCCTGGCCCTGCCCTCACCCGCCAATCTCAGTGCCGAACCACCCCACGGGACCTGTCGCGAACCCACCGACCAGCTACCGCGCCACAAGAGGTATGGCGCGATCACGCACTGCGCCGACACTCCTACCCACAGAACACGTCGAACCATTCGCTCGCAGGAGGGCTGCGAAGGGCGGGCTGACGCTTTATGTGTCAGCTTGCCTCTTCGGGAGTCAAGTATACCGGGGACTCAAAAAGCAGTCAAGTAGCACAAGGCCCTATTTCCGGCGAAATCGTGCCTCCACGCATGGCCTCTTCCGGCTAGGACTTCTCGCGAGCAAGCAAGAGGATTCCAGGGCAGGCTACGGGCGACCGACGACCGGCATCGCCGACAGCACGGGCAGATCGAAGAGCAGCACCTCGAAGGTCAGCCGCGGATTGGCGTTCTGTTCCAGCAGCGCCTGTGCCTGCACGAGCGCTCGCAGAAACTCGCGCGCGCGCTCCTGCCCGATCTGGTGTCCCTGGCGCAGCGCCTGCTCGCGGGCGTTACCGGTTGTGGCGAGGTGGTCCGCGCCATGTGCGGCGAGGGTCACGTCGCGCCACCACAGCAGCCACAGGTCGAGCACGCGGCGCGCGGTCTCGCCGTCGGCGGCGAGCTGACCCGCCAGGCGCAGGCGTTCGTCGCGGCTGGCGCTGGTCAGCGTGGTGAGCGTGCGCAGCTCGTCGGCCCGCTGCTCGCGGAGCGCCGGGTCACGTGCCGCACGCACAGCCCAGCCGAGGCGGCCATTGGCGAGCGCGGCGAGTGCGCGCGCCTCGTCGGGCGAAACCTGGAAGTCGTCGATGAGCGCGCGGGTCACGTCGTCCAGGCCGAGGGGATGCAGCGCGATCGACTGGCAGCGCGAGAGCAGCGTCGGCAGCAGCAGGTCGGGGTCGTTGCTCGTCAGCAGCAGCACAACCGCGGGCGGCGGCTCCTCCAGGGTCTTGAGCAAGGCGTTCACCGCGCTCGGCGTCAGGCGCTCAACCTCGGGCAGCAGATAGATACGCCAGGCGCTCTCGGTGGGTGCGAGATTGGCCGTGTAGATGATGTCGCGCACCGCCTCGACGCTCAGCAAACGCTTGCCCGCCCCCAGCTCGACGGTCGACACGTCGGGATGGTTGCCGTGCGCCAGCCGCACACACGAGGCGCAGACCCCGCACGGCACGCCCTCGGTCAGATTCGGCTCACGGCACTCGAGCAGCGCGGCGAACTCGCGGGCGAGCGTGGTCTTGCCGATCGCGTCGGGGCCGGTGAAGAGATAGGCGTGGCGCACCTGCCCGGCCTGCACGGCGCGCGCGAGGCTGAGACGGGCAACCCGGTGCCCAACGACGCCGCCCATAGACACGCTCTCCCTGTACGCTCACACTGTACGCTCGCGCAGCACGCTCGCACTGTATGCCTCACCCGCCGCCAGTACCTACCCCGCCACCCCCTACCCTCTACGGGAAGGGGTCGCTGAATGAGCGTTGTTGCAGAGGGCACGGGTTCATACGTCCGTTCCACTGGCACAGTGGGGAACGGGGCTGGGAGAAGGCGCTCACGTCGCCGCTCTTGGCACGCACGACATCCATCATGTTACACTCTGCAACAGGACTCCCGCCAGCCTGTCCCACGCCGTTACGACCCGCGGGTCCAGTGGGGGCTCTACCGAAAGGAGCAGGATGTGGGCGGTGACGAGATCGAGATCCCCTTGTTTCCCCTCAGCGTGGTCCTCTTTCCCGGCATGGCGTTGCCGCTGCATATCTTCGAACCGCGCTACCGTGAGATGACACAGGACTGTCTCGACAGCGATACGCCCATCGGCATCGTGCTGGCGCTCCCTGAGAGCGTGCATCTCGACGAGCGGCCCGCACGTGTGGGCACGTGCGCGCGTATCGCCGACTACACGCGCCTGCCCGACGGCAAATACAACCTGCTCGCTATCGGCATCGAGCGCTTCGAGATTCTGGAGGTGCGCCACACGCGCTCGTATCTCACCGCCCAGGTGCGCCCCCTGCACGACGCGCCCGAGACCGGCGCGCTGGACACTCTGACCGACGAGGCGCGCGCCCAGCTCGAACAATACCTGCGCATCGTGCTGGCGCTGGTCGGCAGCGAAGAGAGCCGCGAGATTCACATCCCCACCGACCCCGAGGACCTCTCGTATCTGCTGGCGATGTGCCTCGCCTGCGAAGATGACGAGAAACAACGGCTGCTCGAAATGACCAGCCTGCGCGCGCGCCTCCAGCGCGGCCTGGATGTGCTCGCGCTGGAGATCGAGACGCTCGCCGAACAGGCCGCCAACGGCGGCTTCCCCTCCGCCGACGGCGACCGCACACACCTCAACTAGCGGGCCTTCTGCAGCGCGCTCACGCCTGCGCCCCCGCCTGCGCCGCCCCTGGCATGTCTCGTATGCGCAGCAGCAGCATCCCGGTGAAGTCCAGGTAGTGCTCGTCGCGAATGTGGGCCATGCGGAGCAGCGCGGTATTGCATGTGGGGCAGCGCAGCACGGTGCCGATATCCGACATGTAGGCCATGACGGCGCCCAGCGGATTGCTCGCGCCGCAGCCCGCGCAGGTCGCGACGGCGGTCGTCATCTCGGTCGCGAAGATGGTACGCAGCTGGCCCCCCGCCGCATTGCCGTCCAGATGCGTCTCGGACTCGGTGGCCGCCCGTGCGGTCGCACTCGTCCCGGTGCCGGTGCCGGTACCGGAATCTGTCCCTGTGGTGGCAGGATTCGTCGGTTTCGTCGGTTCCATCGCATCCATCGGTCCCTCACACTCCTCCCGTGGGGCCAAAGCGTTCCGTCTTGATGCGCTCCGGCGGATAGTCCATTCCGCGCAGGAGCGTCGCCGCGCTCTCGACGAGCGGCGTCGGGCCACAGATGTAGGCCAGCGGCCGCTCGGCGGCGGGCCAGGCGACATCGGCGAGCAGCTCGCGGTCGATGCGGCGACTGTAGCCCGTCCAGCCAGGCGGTTGCGCGCGGGTCAGCGTGTGCGTCACCTGCAACCCAGGCAGATCCTGGGCGAGCCGGTCGAGCTCGGCGCGGTAGATGATGTCCTCCTCCGTCCGTGACGAATAGAGCAGCCGCGTGGGCACCTGGCTGCCGGTGGCCACGCGGGAGCGCAGCATCGCCATCAGCGGCACGATACCCGACCCCCCCGCCACGAGCAGCAGCGGCCCACCCAGCGCGGCGTGCCAGACGAAGTAGCCGCCGATTGGCCCGCGCAGCTCCAGCTGGTCGCCCACCCGCAGCTCGTCCGTGAGGTAGGGCGAGACCTCGCCGTCGGCGATGCGCTCGATGGTGAGGGCGAGCGTCGATTGCTCAGGCGGCGAGGCGATCGAGTAGCTGCGCTCGGCCTGGTAGCCGTCCTCGGCGGTCAGCCGCACGTCCACATGCTGGCCCGCCTGATGTCCCGGCCACTGCGGCAGTCTCAGCGTCACGGTCGTCGTGCGGGGCGTCTCCTGGGTGAGGCCGACGACCTCGCCGAGCTGCCACATCAGTCGCCCTGGTAGCGTTGTTCTTTCCATGGATCACCGTAGTTGTTGTACCCCAGCGACTCCCAGAACCCCGGCATATCGCGCGACAGCAGGCGGATGCCGCGCACCCACTTGGCGCTCTTCCAGAAGTAGAGGTGCGGCACGAGCAGCCGCGCGGGCCCGCCGTGCTCCGGCGGAATCGGCGCGCCGTCGTAGGCATCGACGATCCACGCCTGCCCATTACGCACGTCGGCCAGCGGCAGGTTCGTGGTGTAGCCGCCGTCGCTGAACGCGAGCACAAAGTGCGCCGGCGTCTCGATGCCTTGCAGGAGCGTGTCGAGCGCGACGCCTGTCCAGTGCGTGTCGAGCTTGCTCCACTTGGTGACACAGTGGATATCGACGGTGATGTCCTCGTGCGGGAGTTGCTGGAACTCTGCCCACGTCCAGCGGTGCGGCGTGTCGACCTCGCCCTCGATCGTGAAATCCCACCGATCGAGTGGCGTGTGCGGCGTGGGACCCGCCGAGAGCACGGGAAAGCCGCGCTCGAGGTACTGTCCGGGCGGCAGGCGCGTGCCGACGTCTGCCTCCTGCCTGCGTCCGTGGAATCCACGTGAGATGAATCCACCGCTCATACCGCGTTCCCCCCTTGTGTTGTCGCTCACCGAGCATGTTCCCGACGCTCTCGATCAGGGGCGATCCGAGTCTGCGGAAGAAGGCGCTGCGTTCTTCCTTGCGCACATCTAGCGCACGTGGCACACGTCGCTGCACAGAAAGCGAGCGACTGAGCGCGGCCGCGGGACGCCAACAGGGAGGGGGGTGCGTCTGGTGGCGCGGTGGCTGTCACATGAGCTGTGGGCAGTCAGCGTCGTGTCGTGTCGTGTCGTGTCGTGTCTCGTCGGGGCCAGGAGTGCCTCGTCCGCCTGCCGCCGAGGCCACCCGCCCCGCTAGAAGACCGACGCGTCGTAGTCCACGACCTTCCACGCACCGCCGATCAGCGCGAGGTGCAGGGTGCTGGTGGTGCTGCCGCCGCTCCGGGCGCGCGCGAGCCGCAGGCTGACAGTTGCGTTGGCGGCGTCGGCGTGCTGGACGGACGCGGCGCAGGACGTCACTGGGCCGTTGAGCGCGTCGAGCTCCTTCTGTGCCGCGGCAAACTGCGCCTCGGTGCCCTCCCGCTGAAGGTTCGGCGAGAGCTCCTGATAGGTCGCGCCGTAGTTCTGCGCGCTGAGATTGGCGCAGACGCTCTGCGCCACGGGATCGACGGCGGGGACGCTCGGGCTCTGGCTGGAGAGCACCACCAGCCCCACGATGCCAATCAGCACGCCTACTCCCGCCCCGAGCACGATCGCGAGATACCGGCGCACGAAGGCTCCCCCACGCGACAGTGCGGCGGAACGCTCGGGCGTGCGCGGTGCCGTCGTGCGCGGTGCCGCTGTGCGGGGCGGCGTTCGACGCGTGGTCATCGAGGAGTAGTCCTTCCCTGGCGGTGGCACACACCGGCTCACAGCGCCCATATCCAACGGTCCACAACGGCCTCAGTGGTCCACACTAGTCCAGGGGCAGTATACGGCTCCGCGCCGCCAGCGGGCAACGACCCGGCCCAAGGGTCACAGGGCAGAACCTCACCCCCTACCCCCTTCCCTCGAGGGAAGGGGCCGCAGTATCGGCGTTTGTGGCAGAGGGCACAGAGGGCAACGGGCCCATGCTCCCCCTTCCCCTCGCGAGGAAGGGGGCCGGGGGGATGAGGCCCTTACGCCCGGACGGCGAAGTACACGGCGTTGGGGTGTGGGACGATGATGGCGGCGGTCGACTGCTCGGGCACGAGCTGGTACGACTCGGTGAGCGTGACGCCGATGGCCTCGGGCACGCCGAGCAGGCGGAAGACGCGCTCGTGGTCGGCCAGCTCGGGGATCGCGGCGTAGCCCCAGCTATAGCGCTTGCCGCCGCCCTCGGGGAGCCGCAGCTCTTTCTTGACGTGGACGTTGACGTAGTCGGCCATCGCCTCGGCCATCTGCACGCTCAACCCATGCAGGAAGTACGCCGAGGAGTAGTCGCCCGCCGCCTGCAGCCGCTCGGTCTCCTGCGAGGCGCGGTCGCCCATCGTCACGACCTGGAAGGCGACCGTCGTCGGCGCGTCCCCGTCGGTCTTGAAGTAGTCGGCCAGGCAGAGCTGCTCGCCGTCACTCTGGC
Organism: uncultured Ktedonobacterales bacterium; assembly: GCA_964427535.1. GTDB lineage: Bacteria > Chloroflexota > Ktedonobacteria > Ktedonobacterales > JADMIN01 > CAYRVF01. The sequence goes on along the minus strand of CAYRVF010000099.1, from coordinate 638 downwards.
GCGGAAAGCTGAAGCGCTCCACCACCGTCGCCGGGTCGTTCGGGTCGAGCACCAGCAGAGCGTCGCCCTCGGCCCGCGCCGGGAAGTAGCCGTACACCGCGCGCGGGTGCAAGTACTGGCGGCGGCGCGCCTCCTTGAGCAGCTCGGCCAGCCGCGGCTCGAACTCATCCCGCACCAGCCGGGTATACTCTTCGCCGTGCGCGACGCCGCCCCAGCGGCCACGGAAGAGCGCGTTGCGGTCAAGATAGTGGGCCACGTCTTCGACGGCCACGCGGTCGAGCACGCGCGCGCCCCAGAAGGGGGCGGTCACGGTGGGCGCGGGCGGGAGCTGCGGGCGAGCGTCCGCGGTGGACGTCCCGCCTGCCGCGGCGCGCGCCTTGGCCTGCGCCTCGCGACGCGCCTGCGCCTCACGTGCCGCGTAGGCCTCGCCGCGGATGCGCTCCACCAGCGCGCTGCGCTTCTCGGGTTCGACGAGCTGGTCCATCAGGTCGAGGCCTTCGAAGGCGTCGCGCGCGTAGTAGACGCCTGGCGCGTAGGGCTGCTGCTCCGTGCCCTCGTCGCCGACGAAGAGGATGCGCTGTCCATACGCCCGGTTGATCGCCGCGCCGCCGACGATGACCGGAATCGCCAGGTTGCGG
>CAYRVF010000098.1:0-19304 GCA_964427535.1 uncultured Ktedonobacterales bacterium | reverse complement strand
CGCCGAGAATCAGCCCGATGAACGAGCCCGCGATGGCCGCGATCTGGTTGATGCCGACCGCCATGCCGCGCTGGTGCGACGGGAACGCGTCGGTGAGGATGGCCGTGCTGTTGGCGAAGAGGAAACCGCCGCCGACACCCTGAATCAGCCGGAAGATGATCAGCAGCAGGGCCGCGTTATTGCCTGTGCCCGGCGTGAAGAACGCGAGAATACTTCCGATGGTAAAGACCGCGAAACCAAGATTATAGAGCCTGACGCGACCAAAGATATCGGAAATGCGTCCGAAGGTGACCAGCAGAGTAGCGGTTACCACCATGTAGCCCAGCAGAAGCCACAAGAAATAGTTGCTCTCGCCCGGAGTGAGAGGATTGATGCCGATTCCGTTAAAAATAGCGGGTAGCGCAATCAGAATAATGCTCGAATTGATTGTCGCCATGAGCGCGCCGAGCGTCGTGTTGGAAAGCGCGATCCACTTGTAGTGTGGATTCTCGGCTCCCGCTCTTCCGGCACCCTGCGCCGATGTCCCCCCCCGCGTCCTGGCGTTCTCCACCAAGGCCATGCCAGTGCAACCTCCTCGCGGATGTATCCGCGCATACGAAAAATGAACGCCACCACCTTCTAGCTATAACATAGCCTTCCGTTCACGTCAACGTCATCAGGGTGGGCGGTCCGGTCACACATGCGGGGCGAGGGAATGGGGGGCGGCTTTGTCCGCGACCGGAGGCCAGTCGGCCGCGAAGCCCGCAACAATGCCTCTCTCATCTCTGGGCAGAGGGTGGGGGGAGAGGGTCTGCGTACCGGCGCGGAAGCGGACGAGGCACGCCTCGCCCCTACAAGACGGCTGGTGTCGGGCTCTACCCTGCCGTTCCGGGTATATGTCCGCGGCTCGGCCCCTCCCCTCTAAGGGGAGGCGGTTAGGGGAGCGGTTCTGCGCTGTCGCTAGAGCACGGCGCGGCAGATGACGGCGGCGCGGTTGCCGATCTCTTCGAGGCGAGAACCGATGAGGAGCACCTGATGCAGCGGATATGCGGCCTGGGGAGCGGCGGCAATCGCGCGCTCCAGCAGGGACTTGAGGGTCAGGTAGAGACGGTCGAGCTCGCTATCCTCGGCGGCAAGGCGGCGCGCCTGCACAGTGTTCTGCGTGTTGCAGACGATGATCGCGCCACGAACCTCGATGTAGGCCTGCCGTACGATGCACCACAACTGATCGGAGGCATCCTCGCTGACGGCGTTGAGCTCGGAGTCCGCCGCGCCCGCCAGTGAGATGGCGTGCTCGGCGATGCCGCGTGCCAGCTCGGCGATACGGGTGAATTCGAGCGCCGTGTTCTGCAAGCTGACGACGCGTCGCATGTCCTCGGGAGTGGGCGCGAAGTGCATGAGCACGTTGAGCGCGCGCTGATGAATCTGGGAGTATGCCTGAGCGCATTGGCGCTGTGCCTCCATCGCGCTCAATCCTGCTTGCACCGCCTGCCCAAACAAGGCTGAGACGGCGTTTTGGAAGATATCCTGGGCAGTGAGTCCGAGTTCTGTCGTCTCCTCCTGGAGAATCCGCACCTGTTCTTCCACGATACTCCACCGCCCTATCTCACCCTCAACGGTCCACGTGCCCGCCCTGCCTCCGAGATGTTCTGTGTGCGCTGTCACGTGGGCCATCCTCCTGTCGTTGCTAGTCATTCGTGGACGTCTCCGCGGCCTCGTCGCGCGCTTTGCTCTCACGGACGTCGATCGTCGCTCAAACGTGGTCTATCTTCACCTGGACTCGGCATCTTATCTTCATCGCTCTTCTGGAGCGCGTCGCAGGTGATCCCACCCCGATGGCGCGACCGGTTGCGTCGTGCCGTCCGCCAGTCGCAGGCGAATCCCGTCTCCTTTTCCGGTCAGGCTGCCGATGAGCGTCACCTCTGTTCCCACCTCGCGTGCCGCCGCTCGCAGGGCCTCCACCGCGTCCGGTCTGGCCGCGAAGAGCAACTGATAGTCTTCGCCTCCCGTGAGCGCGAGCCGCAGTGGATCGCGCTCGTACGCGCTGGCAACCGCGACGACCGCGGGCGCGATGGGAATGGCGTCCGCATGGAGCAGCGCGCCGACACCACTGCGCTCGCAGAGGTGCCCGAGGTCCTGGGCCAGGCCGTCGCTGACGTCGAGCATCGCCGTTACCTCTCCGCTGGCCGCCAGCCGTGTGCCGAGCGCGACCTGTGGCTCGGGCGAGACCATCGCCCGCCGTGCCGCTTCGCGCATCTCGGGTGCGATCTGGGTGGGCTTAAAGCGAGCATCCGTTGCGAGAATTACCCCAGCTGCAGCAGCACCAATCGTGCCAGAAACAAGCAGCGCGTCGCCGGAGTTCGCGCCGGAGCGTCGGAGCGCCCGCTCGCGGGTCATTCGGCCCAGCAGCGTCACGTCAATCGTCAACGGTCCATCCGTCGCAGAGACGTTCCCGCCGACGATTGCCACATCGTAGCGCGCCGCCATCCGCCGCATGCCCGCATAGACGCCGTCGAGCACGGCGACGTCGAGGTCGGGAGGCGTGAGCAGCGAGACGAGCGCCCAGAGCGGCTCGGCCCCCATCGCGGCGATATCACTGAGATTGACCGCCAGCGCCTTGGAGCCGATCTCCTCGGGCGATGCGACGTCCAGCAGGAAGTGACGCCCTTGCACCTGACTATCGCAGGTCGCGACGAGCAGCATCCCCGTACCGAGATCGAGCAGCGCGGCATCGTCGCCGGCGCCGAGCACGACGTCGGGGCGAGCGGCCAGCCCATCCGTCAGCCGGTCAATCAGTCCGAACTCACCAAGGTCCGAAAGGCGCACAAAGCCTCCTCGACGGCATTCTCTGAATGTCGCTCGATGTGCGATCGCGGAGGTATACGTGTCGTGTAGGCGATCCGAGCGTGGCCCATGCGGCAGGGGGAAACCCGTATGCATACGCATCAACAGGCTGCCGCGGAAGTGTTCTCAGCATGGTAGCACCAAGTACACGGTGTCCGCAAGGCACATCTGCCAATAGTCGCGTCTCTCAGCATTTACTTCCGTTTACTTGTTCGTCACCAGCCCGCGGCTTCGAGATCGGTCATGCTGGCGGCGAGCAGCGCCTTCACATCGCGCCCCAGCACACTCGCGTCCCTGGCGCTGGTGAGAAACGTCGTCAGATTCACCAGATCCGACAGCTTCGCCAGCCGATACCAATCGGGAGGTAGAGTGCCGCCCGCGTCTGTATAACCGCGCGCGAAGGCCGGCGCGATTTCGCGCGGGAAGGCTCGCTCGTCCCGCAGCAGGATGCCCATGTCGTAGATGCCCTCGTTGGCGCTCGCGAACTCCCAGTCGAGCACCGCGGCGACCGACCACCCGGCCGGGTCGCGCCGCACGAGCAGGTTCGACGCCTTGTAGTCGCCATGCACCAACACCGCGGGGCCAGCGGACTCGCCGAAGCGCCAGGCATTGCGCTCGACCAACGCCATCGTACGGGTCGCCAGGTGCGCGCCCAGGCGCTCGGCCCCACCGTTGGCATCGAGCTGCGATCGGATGTACTCGCGGAAACCCTGCGACGCTGGCCCCAGTGGAACCGCGATGTCGAGTCCCGCGCCGAAGAAGCCCGCCTCGGGGAAGCCGAAGCTGTGGATCGCGGCGAGCGTCGCACCTAGGCTTCCGGCCAGCGACAGACGATCATCGTGACGCATTGTGACGAGCACGCGCTGGAGCGGAATACCCTCGTCCCAGCGCGCCACGCTGTAGGGGGTGCCGCCGCGTGCGCCGTCGATGTCGGCGTAGACGATCTCCGGCACGGGTACCCGTTCGCGGACGAGCCGCGCGAGCTCCACCTCACGCGCGCAGGCGGCTGGCTCGCGCTGGTAGAGACGCACGACGAACACCTCGCCGTCGGAGCCAGCCGTGCCCTCCAGCGTCACGCGGTAGTTCGTGTTGGCGAGGCCAGACGTCAGCCGCTCGAACGCCGATAGGTGACGCCCTGGAAAGACCGGCGCGAGCAGCTCCTCCAGTTCGGCCTGATCGAGTCGCAGGGGAAGCGTTCTCCGCTCCCAGCCTTCTTCCATGCGTTCCTCCGCGCGAGTGGTCTTATGGGCCATGCAACTCAGTCTGGTCCACTCGACGTGCGGCTTCCAGTGTGTCACATGTGCGCGGATTCACGGCGAGGCATGTCGGGGGATAAGGCCATCACGCCTGGCCGCCGCAAGTGGCACCGCTCTTGCCGCAGGCGGGACACCGGATGGACGTTGCGCGTGGCGCTCACAAGGAGGAACCACATGGCCGAGACTCAAGATCTTACGCGTACACCGGAACGCAGCCATGAGCCACAGCCGTTCCCGCCCATATATCAGCCGCGCATCGTCATCGTCGGTGCCGGTTTCGCCGGGCTGGAGGTCGCGCAGGGGCTCGCGGACGCGCCCGCGTATGTGACCGTCATCGACCGCTATAACCATCACCTCTTCCAGCCGCTGCTCTATCAAGTGGCGACGGCGTATCTCTCGCCAGCCGATATCAGCACGCCCATTCGCTCCGTGCTGCGCGACCAGTCGAATACTGAGGTCGCGTTAGGCACCGTTGTGAGCATCGACGTGGACGGCCAGCGTGTTCTGTTCGAGGAGGAATCGGGTGGCGAACAGCGCGCGCTCCCCTATGACTATCTCGTGCTTGCCACTGGCTCCGAGACGAGTTACTTCGGCCACGCCGAGTGGGAACGCTATGCGCCTGGCTTGAAGAACATCGCCGAGGCGACGGGCCTACGTCGCAGGGTGCTGCTGGCGTTCGAGATGGCCGAGATGGAGCACGACCCCGAGCGCGTGCGCGACCTGCTGACGTTCGTCATCGTCGGTGGTGGCCCAACTGGCGTCGAGATGGCTGGCGCGATCGCCGAGCTGGCACACAAGGCGATTCTCGGGGATTTTCGACATATCAATGCCGCTTCCGCCCGTATCGTGCTGCTCGAAGCGACGCCGCGCATTCTGCCGAGCTTCCCCGCCTCCCTCGCGCGTCACGCGACACGCAAGCTGCGGCAGCTTGGGGTCGAGGTGCTTCCCGACACGCCGGTGCAAGATGTCCGCGCCGAAGGGGTCGTGATTGGGGGGCGGCTGCTGCGCGCGAGCACGGTGATCTGGGCGGCGGGCGTGAAGGCGACGCCGGTGGGGAAATGGCTGGGAGTGAAGACTGACAAGGGGGGCCGCGTTGCCGTCAATCGAGACATGAGCGTGCCAGGGCATCCGGAGATCTTCGTCGTCGGCGATGCTGCCAGCTACAGCGTAAAGGACAAACCGCTACCCGGTGTGGCGCCTGTCGCCATGCAGGAGGGCCGGTATGTCGCGCGGGTTCTTCAGGGGCGTATCACCGGCGACGAGGTACACGCATTTCGCTACTCCGACCGGGGCTATCTCGCGACGGTTGGCCGCTTTAATGCCGTGGGGTATATCAGAGGCGTGCGGCTCAGCGGCTTCGCGGGCTGGCTCATCTGGGCCTTCGTCCATATCTTCTATCTCATCGGCTTCCGCAACCGCGTACTGGTCATCATCCAGTGGGCGTGGGCGTTTCTGACGTATCAGCGCGGCGCACGTCTCATTCAGCCAGCGGATTCACTGCCCGCCGACACTCGTGCACGCGGAGAATCCGCATAGCGGTGGTATAGACATGGAGCATACTGTGAGACGCCCTCCGGCCACGGTGGGAGCCAGAGAGGGCCAGTCGTGGCGCGCGCAGAGACGACATGCCTCACACTGACGAGAGTAGCGGCGCTCGCTCCGCTCATTCAGCGGGCTGGCGCCGTTTGTGCTAGAGGCCCGTGCGCCGTAGATGTTCCATCGCCGCTGCCGACACGTTGCAGACGATAGGAGTGCCAGCAGTCTCCCACGCTGTCGATATGGCGATCTTAAGCGCCTTCTAATTGAAGTGGCTTACCATGTGTGACGGTATGTGCTACTTAGGACATCCGATCGAGGAGAATGTGACCATGCTTCGGAAGATATTGAATGGCAAGCAGCTTGCATATGTGCTCATCGCTGCCGGACTGTTATTGGTGGGCGCGCTCGGCGGCATACTCTTCGGCGACAGCCTGAAGGCCTTCGCGGCGGCCAAGACGTCGCACGTCGTCACGCAGCAGGGTGATTACTGCTCGCTCTATGAGCAGACACTCGCCGATCAACTCGGCATCAGCACGGCTAGCCTCGAGCGCGCCAACTCCGTCGCCCTGCAGACCGTCATCGATCAGGCAGCGAAGGACGGCACGATCACCGCGCGACAGAAGGCACAGCTCGAGAAGCGCGCCAAGTCGGCCGATGCCAGCGGACAGTTCTGTGCGGCCATAGGCAAGACCGTCAACGGAGCGGGCACGGCTGGGCTCGCAATGATCAAAGGCGCCCGGCAGGCGGTCGCGACGCAGGTGGCCAGCACGCTCAAGCTTCCGGTAAAGACGCTCCACGCAGACGTGATCGCGGGCCAGTCTCTGCAGGCGATCGCCCAGCAGCAGGGCGTCTCGATCACCGACCTCAACACTGCCTATGAGAACGCGGTGCAGACGCAACTCGCACAGGCAGTGAAGAACGGCGCGATCACGCAGAGTCAGTCCGATTCGATTTTCGCGCGCATCCAGGCGGCGGTCGCACAGAACCACTATCCGCTGTTTGAGGCGCATGCCAGGCAGTCGAGCGGGACGTCCAGCGCGACGAGCCAACCCACCCCCAGCAAATAGGTCCGCGTGCCGCCGTCCTCCAGATGGGTGGCGGCGCTGCGAATCGTCATGAGTTCACTGGTGTTGCCACGGCCGGTTCGGCCTGGCTGCCGAGTCGCTTGCGCGCGGTTTCCAGCGCACCACGCGCCGGGACGTGGCGCGTGGCGGCGGCGAGGCCGAAGACCGGCATGTTGCCGTAGAGGCACTCGTACTGTCCAGCCTGCACCAGATAGCTCTCATGCCAGATGCCCACCGCACCGTCTTTGTAGCCGACGCGCGCGTTGAAGCGCTTCCAGGCGGGGAAGTGCGGATCGTCGGCGCTGCGCGCGAAGCGCTCCAGGTCCTCGAAGGAGCGCCAGTACTGGACGACCATTATCTCACGCCAGCCGACATAGGTTCGCGCGCCGAGCATCCCTTTCTCCGGGTGGGTAAACAGCTCGCGCAGCATCGGCCCCATCTCCATCAGAGTCGGCATCCATTTGCGCACCGCACGCAGTTTGTTGATGCGTGCGCCGATCAGAAACACCACGAAGGATTGCTCGGTTTGGGCGGTAAAGCGCCCAGGTACGATCTCCGTCACGTCGGTAACCTCTTTCATCTGGATTCGATCGTCTAATATAGACGGTACAAATGATATGGTAGAATGTGTTCATGAAAAATGCAAGCCTCCTGACCTCTTCCTATCTCGTTCTGGGCCTCCTGGCGACGTACGGCCCAATGACGCCCTACCAACTGAAGAAGGCCGTCGACGGCTCTATCGGCTACTTCTGGTCGTTCCCTCGCGCGCAGCTCTACGTCGAGCCGGAGCGACTCAAGACGCTGGGGCTCCTCACCGAGGAGCGCGAGCCGGAGGGCCGCCGCCGCCGCACCTATCAGATCACCGAAGCGGGACAGACAGCGCTGCATGAGTGGCTGGTAAGCGACCTGGGGGCGCCGGTGGAGCTGCGCGATGCTGGGCTGCTCAAGCTCTACTTTGGGCCGCGCCTCTCGCGTGAACAGGTGGTCGCCCTGGCGCATGCCCAGGAAGCAATGCACCGGGCGCAGCTGGCGGAGTACGAGCGCATCGAGGACATGCTCGCGCAACATCCAGACGCCGCGTTCGGGCGTGCCACACTGCAGATGGGCCTGCGCTACGAGCAAGAGTCCGTCGCGTTTTGGGCCGATGTCGCCGCGAATCCGCCGGAGATTCCGTCGTCAGTGCCTGCGGATGCTGTAGTTGCTGAGGAAGACGCCGCACCGGAGAACGAGGGTACACAAAACGCCCTCAGACGACAGTCGCCTCGATAGTATGCTCCCCTTGCTCGCTCTCTCCGACGCCGCATCGAGTTTCCCCCCATTGGCACCATTGTTGTACCTTTGGGCGCATCCTTCCGTAGACATTGGTGGGCGCGAGACGACGCCCGGCATGCGCGTGACCAGACCCGAAGGCGACGAAAGGAGATCGGCATGTACTGTGCGGCGTGTGGTAAGCCGCTTCATCCCGGCGCCAAGTTCTGCAGCCAGTGCGGGCGCCCGCAGGTAGCCGCCCTCAACGACCCGACACGCCTGCAGGGTGCGATCGATCCGCTGGCGCCGACCGATCAGTTGACCCCGTACCCGCCCTCGCCGCCGCCTCTGCCACGTCCGGGCCTCGCGCAGATCAGGCGCAGCGTGCAAGGCTGGATCAGCGTTCGCGCGGCGGGGCTGAGCGGCGCGTCAGCGGGTCCGAAGTCCGAGCTGCGCGCAGCCTTGCTGGAGTTCTTTATCCCTGGGGCGGGCCTCATGTATGTCGGCAAGGTCTGGAAGGGATTCTTCGCGTTCGTCGCGACGGTATTCGCCACGTTCATCAGCATCGGCATCTATGACGCGGCGGTGCGCACCGCGGTGACGCAGCTCTCGGCCGCATGCTCAGCAGCCCAGGTGGCGGCGGGCGCCTGTGGCCTGCCCAATTACTCCGCCGCGAACACCTGCCTGGCGATCCTCTGGCTCGTCTTCTCGGCATGGACGGCGGCACGCATCGCCAGCGCGATTCGCACCCTGCGCGCACAACGCGCGATACCGGCGCCACGGCCATATGCGGGGCAGCCGGCCCGCACCCCCTGACCCCCTCTCCTCGCTGACGCCGGGAGAGGGGGAATGCCGCGCACGCTTACGAGCGGCGCGTTGCTCTGACCCCCCTCTCCCACCTAATGGTGGGAGAGGGGGCCAGCCCGCGAGGACGTTAGGTCAGCACCTCACGCACGTTGTCGACGATGATGAAGAGTCCGAGCAGCACAACTCCGATGAGCGCGACGAGCGCGAAGAAATGGACCAGCAGCACCAGCGTCGCCAGCAGTGCCAGCGCCACGACCAGCCGAGCGGTCCACTCCTGGACATTGCGGTGAAAGAGCGCCTCGAATATGCCGTAGACCCCGAGCAGGACCACGATTCCGGGCAGGGGAGAGATAGAGAAGCGGAAGAGCGCGGCCAGCCCGAGCAAGAGCACCCCAACGCTGATGGCGCTCCAGATGCCCGCCACCCTTCCCAGACGCACATCGGCCGGGCTGGTCGGGAATGACGGATGACGCAGGTGAGCCCGTGGGCTTCCAAAGTCGCCGGCGGCAACCTGCGTGGCGAGGCGCTCGCAGCGTTCCAGTGTCAGCTCGTTCGTCGCGCGGGCGGCTTTGCTACGCTCAAGATCGTGGCTGACGGCGCTCAATTGCTGTTGTAGGGCCACGTCGCGCGCCTGTTCGGCTGGCACGCCGAGCATCGCCTCAGCTTCGAGCTCCAGCCCGGCCAGGAGGGCGGATTGCTCGGCGATCCGCGCCGTCAGCTCGGCCTGTTCCGCACGCAAACTCTGCTGTCGCGTGGTGAGAGCTGATAGCGTGCGTGCGGGCGGCGGTACTTTGTCCAGCCCACACCAGCCCATGGGATCGTACCAACGCCGCCGTTGCAGGCCGTTGCGCTCGTAGCGCGGGCCGGGCGGTGCGTTTTCTCCAAGCGGATCGCCGCTGTAGAGTCCCCACAGGCCGGGATAGCCATCGACCCAGGTCGGTGAGGGAGACTGCATGGTTGCCTGGAGGGGGCACAGCTCCCATTCATGGTCTTGCGACGGGCCCAGCGACATGCCGTCGCCGCGAGCATAGTCGACGAACGGAATGCGGAAGCCCTCTGCCTCGCGCTCACTCGGCTCGTCGCCCTGACCGAGACGTGCCCAGAGGTGGCGCAGGACCATGCCGAAGCGCGCGACCCGCTGGGTGTAGGGCACGACGACGGCGGGCATGTACTCGCCGGGGAAGGCGTAGTTCGCGTGTGAGCCCGCGCCGACGTAGATGACCGGGTGATCACCTAGCCGTTCGAGGCCGGGGTCGTCCCAGCGCCAGCGCAGATCATCGCCGTCGCTGTCGTGCGCCGACAGGGCGATCCAGCAGGGTTCTATGGCTCCGTGCGCGTTCGGCGCGGCGTAGATGATGGCCAGCTCCCAGTCGCCCTCATGGTCGTTGACGCCGTGGAACGAGGAGCGCCAGTCGTTGAAGGCATAGAAAAACCAGTACTGCAGCGCGATGTAGCCATGCTCGCGTGTGACCCGGCCGTGGTAGCTGTAGCGCTCGTCCTGCCGCTGCATCGCCTGGTAGCGCACGGCTGAGCCAGCCGCGAATCCGCCGGGTGCCCTGCCACGCAGCAGCAGCGAGAGGCTGAAGAGCAGGTCGACGATGCGCGCGGGTAGGCCAACACGCACGAGCCGCCCCGGTCCCACCCGGAAGTCTTTGAGGGTGGAATGCTTGCGGAAGGCCCGCACCTGCGACGCCGAAAGCGGCTCCGCGACGGTCAGAAAGGCGACCGCGCCAGGCACATCCAACTGAGACGCCTGGGTGAGCGACGTCGCGTTGAGGCGCCGGTACGGTATCACCTCTTCCGGCTCTTTATCTGGCCGCTGGATGAAGAGACGCCCCTCCGCGAGGTAGCGATCGACGTCCATCGGGAAGAACTGCTCGCCCAGGTTGAAGCGTAACACAGGCTCGAACCGGCGCAGCAGCGCGAGATCGTCGGCGCTCAGCACGTCGTCGTCGGCGAAGCTATCCATCATCGCTACTCCTTCGTCGGTGCTCACCCCCGATAGGGTTCGTGATCTCGGTCAACACGGTCTGCCCCTCCACCGAAGTTCCCGCATCTGCCGCCGGGAGGGCCGCGGTCGTCGCCGGAGGTTCAGTGAGCGCACCAGCCTCGCGCGTGCGTGCGAGATCGAAGGTACGGCGCACGCTGCGGCTGTTGAGGTAGAAAACGATGACCACGCCGAGAATCAGCGTGGAATAGCTGGTTTGCCCGTGTGTGAAGTAGTTGAACAGCAGCGTCGCCAGCGTCCAGCCCTGCACCACCATCGCCACGAACCACGCCCACGGACGCAAGCGCAGAACCGCTATCGCGCTGACCACGATGAAGATGCCGAGGGCGCCCGCCAGCACCGCCGCGAGCCAGTCGGTTACGGTCAGGCCGCCGATGGTGAACACGAGCGGCAGCCGGGCATACGCCGCGCCCGGCGATGCCTTGAGGATGAGGACGATCGCGGCCACGGCTGCGAGCACCACGCCTTGGATGAGCAGCAAGACCGCGATGATAGTGACGCCGAATGGCCTCTTCATGGCGGCTCTCTTCCTTGCGCCCGCCGGAGCAGTCGCGAGCGCCCCTCTCTGACACGTAACGTCGCGTTGTCGTGTGGGTACGGCTCTTCCTGTCAACTGAACGGAGTATGCCACATGTGATGGGCCGGCCGGCAGAGCGACGGCGATGCCCAAGGGCGCAAACGACGAGAGCGCGGCGACACACCAGACGTGTCGCCGCGCTCTCACGGCTGGGAGCGGATCGACCGCTCGGATTATTCGACGACAGCCGCCGTCACGGAGTAGATCGACGGCAGGAAGTCCGCGGCGAGGGACCAGCTCTCGCCGTGGTCGGTGCTGGCGAAGAGCTGGCCGGTATTCGTGCCGACGTAGATACCGCACGGGTCGGCGCCATCTGAGCACATACCGTGGCGCAACACGCCAAGGCGCACCTGCGGGCCAGCGGGCAGGCCGGACGTCATCGGCTGCCACGAGGCACCGCCATCCTGCGTGCGATAGACGGTGAAGTGATCGGTGATGTTGTGGCGTCCCATCCCTTCGACGATGGTGTAGAAGGTGTCGGGGTGGTGTGGGTCGAGCGCGATGGGGAAGCCAAAGTCCGACGGCAGTCCGGCGCCGATGTCGATCCATTCGCGGCCAGCATCCAGCGACTTATAGACACCGCAATGGTTCTGCTGATAGAGCACGTCCGGCTGTGTGGGATGCTGCACGATGCGGTGGACGCACTGGCCGAACTCAGGATATTTCTCAGGCTGGAAGTCGCACCGGACGTTCTTGTTCGCGAAGGTCCAACTCTTGCCGCCATCCTCGGTGCGCACGCAGCCGACGGCGGAGATGCCCACCCACATGCGCTCGCTATTGGAGTAGTCCGGCAGAATCGTGTGCAGGCAGAGTCCACCGGCGCCCGGCTGCCACTGCTCGCGCGTCGGATGGTGTTCGAGCGCCTGATTGAGCTCCCAGGTGGCGCCGCGGTCGGCGCTCATCCACAGGCTTGCGGGGTCGGCACCGGCATAGACGACCTCTGGCTCGCTCGGCCGCCCCGGCTGGACGATCCAGATGTTGTTCAGCGTGCGCTCACCGTTCTCGGGAAACTGAATGCCGCGCTCTGGCTCGTGCCAGGACTGGCCGAAGTCATCGCTGTAACGGACGAAGTTCCCGAAGAAATCGCCGTTATCGGCGGCGAAGAGGCGCGGCGCGCCCCGCTGGTCGAGGTGGGCGTAGAACACCCGTGAGTCGGCGAGGGTCGTCGGCTCGCAGTCCCACCTCTTACGGTCGCGCGAGGAGAGCACGAACAGGCCGCGCTTGGTGCCGACGAAGAGCAGGGTCGTTCCGGGTCGATAGGCGCGGTGTTTTGCCATTCTCGGTTCTCCATTCGATCGTTCGTACGTACGTATCTAGGTGTACGGTGCCTGTGCCGACGTGTGTCAGGTCAGCCGCCCGCGACCGACTGTAGGATGCGCAGAGTCGCCCCCGCCGGTATGGCGGTCTCCAGGTCGTCGAGATAGCGCACGTTGCGGCCGTCGAGAAAGAGGTTGACGTAGCGTCGCAGCGCCCCCGTCTCGTCGCAGAGGTTAAACTTGAAACCGGGATACGCCGCGTCTAGCGCTTCGATCACCTCGCGCACAGTGCCACCGCTCACGTCGACGGTTGCCGCCTGCTCCGTCCGGTAGCGGAGCGCCGGTGGCACATGCACCGTGGCGCGGGGTGCGCTCCTCGTCTTGCCCATGCTGTCCTCGCCTTCCGCTGAACACCGGAATGTCTCTCACCTTGCAAGGATAACGCAGCCTGCCCCCTGGGTCACGTTCGCCTGACGTGCGGGCTAGCCTGAAGGTCGGCGGCCCGGCTGACTTTCGCGTCGTCGCATGGGGCGTTCTTTTTGCCTGGTCGGGAACCGGTAATGCCGGCGGATACACTACGACCTTTCGGGCGGCTCGGTCGTACATCTGTGTGGAGCGACGTAGACGTGCTCGGATGCTGTGACCGCAGAGAGGTCAGGCATGCGGGCGAGAGGAGTGACCGGAATGCGTTACATCATCCGCGAGAAGATGTTCCGGCTGGGTGAGGACTCTGACATTCTCGACGAGAATAACCGCCCCGTGTACAGCGTGGACGGGAAGATCTTCAGCCTGCACCATACGCTCGTCATGCGTGATTTGGCGGGCGACGAAGTGGCGACGGTCCGCCAGCATATCGTCTCGCTGCGACCCACGTTCGAGGTCACCCGCCACGGTCAGGAAATCGCCGAGGTGCGGAAGAAGCTGCTGAGTCCTTTCGTGGACCGCTACACCATCGACATCCCCGGCCCCGACGACCTCACCGTGACTGGCAGCATCTTCGAGCACGAGTACACCATCAGTCGCGGCAGTGAGATTGTCGCCCGGGTCTCGAAGGGCTGGCTTACCCTCACCGCCACGTATGCCGTCGACATCACGCCCGGGCAGGACGACCCGCTTATTCTGGCGACCGTGCTCGCGCTCGATCTGGTCGAGGACGAGGAGCACCACGACTAACCGCTCGCGCATTCCCGCTCAGTGCGCTTTGAGCACACGCGCGTAGGTGAAGCGCACGTGCGGGTCATCCATCTCCCAGGTGGCGGTCTCGGCATCGACGAGGGCAGCGTGCGTGCGGCGGATATCGCGCAGCGCGTTGCCCGCCGAATGCCGCACGTACTCGCTGGGGTCGCGCCGGAGCGCCGCCAACCGGCGTATGGCCTCATCCGGATGGCTGGCGAAGTAAGCACGACGGCGGCTCGTCCACGGGCGCAGGCCCTCGCTGATGGCTCGCCTGGCGTTCGGCCGCTCGTCAGTGAGCCAGGCGTCGATCACCGGGAGCGCCACCGCGTACCCGCGCGCCGCGAACAGCCCGTCGAGCGCCTGTGCCAGCGCCTCCTGCACGCGCCAATCCAAGTCGGGCACGACGCACCGCGAGAGGATGTCGAGAACGCCGGGCGAGCCGTCGTCGAGCGCGCCGAGCATGTACGTCGCGAATCGCCGCCATGTTGGGTCAGGCGCGTCAAGGTGTTCCAGCGCCTCGGACAGGGCGTCGCTAGCCTCTAGCGACGCCGCGTGCTCTCGGGCCGCCGTGCGCAGCCGGGCGGGGCTGAGTCCGTTGAGCGAGGTGAGTACCACGACCACCTGGCCTTCCGCTCATGAGACGGATGATAGCGTATCGGACAGGCTATGTGGACGACCGACTTCTCCGGCGCGCTGTAGACTCGCGCATGGCGCTAGATGTGCCGCCCGGCGCGGAAGAGGCGGTCGTAGTGCTCGCCGACGATATCCGAGGGGAACAGCTTGAGCAGGTTGAACGCGGCGACCGCGAGCGCGACCCAGTCGAAGGTGGCGTCGGCGGGAATGCCCAGCACGACCGGCCCCAGGAACGGCACGATGAAGTTGCTAAGGAAATCGCCGACGAGGTCGCTGCCCAGCAGCGCCATCAGCAGGAAGCCGATGGTGCTGACAAACATCACTTTCGGCAGCCAGTGGATGCGCCGGTCCGAGAGCAGCGCTCCGGCCAGGGCGACCGTCTTGCGAATATGCAACAACAGTGAGAGTTGATTGATCGTGCGCTGACTCGACGCCGCGCCCGCCGCACTCTGTGACATAGCATCTTCCTCCGGTCCGGCACAGCAGGTGGGCACCCGCGCCGAGATGGTTCCCATTCTACGCCTGTGCCGCCGGACCGTCTAGTGTTCGAGCCAGAGATCCGGTGGCACCGACGGCCCCGTCTCTGAGGGCCGCACATACTCGAAGGGCACACGCACGCCGCGCGGGCCATCCACCCCAACACCCGGCCACCCAAGCGTCGACAGATCGGCAGGCTGCATCTCCGCGTCGAGCGTCGGATCGGCCAGCGTCGGCGCGTCTGGCGTCGTCGGCCCGAGGTCCGGCGGCAGCTCGCCTCGCAGCGGCAGCGGCGGCAATGGCAAGCGCGCCGGATCGACCGCGACTGGCTCCAGCTCGTCGAATGTGTCGACCACACCCGCGAGCGCCGACTGGAGCTTTGCCGCGTGCCGGACGATCGCCTTCTTCGACCGTCCGGTGCCCGCAGGCGTCACCGCGGTCGGCTTGCGCTCCACGACGCGAAGGCCAGCGCGGCGCGCCTGTTGCCGCCAGAAGCGGACCAACCGGCTCACCTCGTCGTCGCTCACGAACGAACCCTGTATGCGCTCGGGCTTGCTCGCGTCCGCCGCCATGAAGAGCATGTCGCCACGCCCGAGCAGGTGTTCCGCGCCGCCCATGTCGAGAATCGTGCGCGAGTCCACCGACGAGCTCACCATGAAGGCGATGCGCGTCGGAATGTTCGCCTTGATGAGACCGGTGATGACGTCCACCGACGGCCGCTGTGTCGCGACGACGAGGTGGAGGCCAGTCGCGCGGGCAAGCTGGGCCAGCCGGCAGATCATGTACTCCACTTCGTCCGGCGCGGCCATCATCAGGTCGGCGAGCTCGTCGATCACGATCACGATGTTGGGCAACGTCTCCAGCTCGGGCTCTTGCTTAGCAAGGTGTCTGTACCCTTCAAGATTACGTACGCCCAACTGCGCGAAAAGTTGGTACCGGCGTTCCATCTCGTCCAGCGCCTGCTTGAGCACACCGGCGACTTCCTTGGTGTCGGTGATGACGGGCGTCAGCAAGTGCGGCACGCCGTTATAGACCGTCAGCTCGACCTTCTTCGGGTCGACCAGCACCAGCCGGACTTCATCCGGTGTAGCGGTGGTGAGAATCGAGACGAGAAACGCGTTGAGGCAGACGCTCTTGCCCGCGCCTGTCGCGCCTGCGACGAGCACGTGCGGGAACTTCGCGATGTCGGCGGCGCGCGGCTTGCCCGAGACGTCGCGCCCGAGCGCCACGGCGACACGCGACTTCTCGCTGATGCGCGTGAACGAGTCGCTGAGCAGAATCTCGCGCAGCAGCACAGAGTTGCTGTTGGGGCGCGGAATCTCGATGCCGACATAGGGCTGACCCGGCACCGGCGCCTCCATCCGCAGGCTATGGGCCTCCAGCGCGAGGGCGAGATCGTTGCGCAGGTTCAGGATGCGGCTCACGCGCGTCCGCACCATGATCGGCTGGCCGTCCTCGCCGAGCAGCATACGGCCGCGGTCGTCGCGGCGTGGCCGCTCGATAGGCCGGACGCCGAAGCGGATGATCGTCGGGCCGACGCTGATGTCTTCGCGCCGCACCTCGGCGTCCACGCGGAACGCGCGCAGCGCCTGTTCGAGGCGCTGCGCCAGCTCCTCGACGCGCTCGGTGCCGGCGGGCTGGGGCGG
This sequence comes from uncultured Ktedonobacterales bacterium, assembly GCA_964427535.1. Classification (GTDB taxonomy): domain Bacteria; phylum Chloroflexota; class Ktedonobacteria; order Ktedonobacterales; family JADMIN01; genus CAYRVF01. The sequence goes on along the minus strand of CAYRVF010000098.1, from coordinate 2,794 downwards.
CGCGGGCGGATCGAGCAGGTCGAGCGACGGAAGCTGCCACGGGACGTTGCCGCCACCGGCGTCCGGGAAGCCTAACGCCTCGTCTTCGTCCTCATCGTCATCCTCATCGTCATCCTCGTTGTCGTCGTCTAATGCTCGGGAGGAGAAGCCGGCGTCGGGCAGGTCGTCGTCATCCTCCTCGTCGTCGAGGCCAATCTCCCTCCGCGCGTCGGCCAGTTTCACACGGGGTGCGGGTGTGCGCTCGAGCGGCACGATGCCGTCCGCATCGTCTTCGTCGCCGTCCAGCGCATGATCCGTCGTCCGCGTGCGGGTCGAGCCGGTGCGGGTCATCAAGCTCTGGCCCGCGCGCACGCCCTCGCCCGCCTGTCTGGCGGCGAAGTGGACTCCCATCGCGACATCGCGCGGTGCCACCGAGGCGAGCATCAGCACGAGCACGAGCGCCGCGCCGAAGACGAGAGCGACGCCCGCCGACGCGGGCAGGGCTTCCAGTGGACCAGCGAGCACCGCGCCCCCAATCCCACCGACATCGTGTCGCGCGAGCAGATGCGAGGCCGCGAGCACCACCGCCCACAGCGAGAAGCTCTCGACCACCATCGCGCGCCGCACATAGCTGACGTCGAGCGAGCTTTCGAGCATGCGGATCGCGCCAAGCGCAAAGACCAGCACCGCGAGCGGGTAGGCGCTCCATCCAAACAGCGCGTACGCGACGACGCCAAGCACGTTGAACGCCGAGGAGGTAGTGCGTCCCAGCAGTCCGGCGAAGACCAGGCCACCAATGGTTGCGTAGAGCAGGCCACGATAGCCAGCCCGCGCGCGCGGCGAGAGCTCACGCCACCAGTCCAGCACCTGGCTGTCTAGCGTGGAGCGACGCTTGCGCGCCGCCTTCCGCCGTCGTGCGGGAGCCGCGTCACGCGCGAGCGCTGCCGTCGGGTCGGCTGGTGGAAGCTGCTTGCCGCGTCGTGTCGCGCGCGCTGGCGACGCTGATTTGTGTGCCGCACCGGCCATGTGGTCCTCCCATCTCTCCTCGGCATGAGATGTGCGCCTGTCTACCCAGCGCAGTGCCCCGGCGAGCGGACTGCGCCATCTCACCGCCTGTACGCATCTCGCGGGCCAAACTGCGCGAGCTAGCGCTGTTTCGGCACACCAACCCGGCAATTTGCGTACCTCGACCGGAATCGACGACGTTTGTGTGTCGACTGGCCGCGGATTTGCCATCGCCTGAAAGTCGAGTACAATGGTGGGCGTGGCAACGGAAAATGGGGCACATCTGTGCATCACAGAGATGCATGCTAAAGCGCGGACTGTGCTCGTTGCCGCCAGATGAGGAGCACGTTGTGAAGATTCTCGGCCGCGTGGCCGTTTTCCCGAGTATTCCGCAGCGCATCGCGCGACTGCATGAGCTGGCATACAACCTGTGGTGGACATGGACGCCCGAAGCCCAGGCACTCTACGCCGAGATCGATCCGGAGCTGTGGGAGCGTGTCGAGCACAATCCCGTCAAGGTGCTGCTGGAGACCGACAATGCGCGTCTCGCGGCCCTCGCCGGTGACCCCCAGTTCGTCGCCCGCTACGACGCGGTGCTCGCCCAGTTCGACGCGTATATGCATCCACAGAGCACGTGGATGACCCGTGCCCACCCCGATGAGGCGACACGCACCATCGCGTACTTCTCCGCCGAATTCGGCTTACATGAGTCGCTGCCGATCTACTCCGGCGGCCTGGGCATTCTCGCGGGGGATCACTGCAAAGAGGCGAGCGATCTGGGCTTGCCGCTGGTCGGCGTCGGCTTCCTCTATCCGCAGGGCTACTTTCGCCAGCGCATCACCCGCGAGGGCAAGCAAGAAGCACAATACGAGAAGCTCACCTTCTCCCAGGTGCCCGCTGTCCCCGCGACCGACCGCGAGGGCAACGAGGTGATGATCGGCGTGGAATTGCCCGGCCGCACGGTCTATGCGAAGGTCTGGCGCATTCAGGTGGGGCGGGTGCCGCTCTATCTGATGGACACCGACGTCGAGCCGAACGCTCCCAACGACCGGACGCTCTCCGCTCGCCTGTATGGCGGCGACCACGAGATGCGCATCGCGCAGGAGATCGTGCTTGGCATCGGTGGCGTACGCGCGATGCGAGCGCTGGGCCTCGACGCGATGGTGTGGCACATGAACGAGGGCCACTCCGCGTTTCTCGGGCTGGAGCGTTGTCGCGAGCTGGTCGCCGGTCTCCATGTGGATTTCGCGACGGCTGCCGAAATCGCTGCCGCCAACGCCGTCTTCACGACGCACACGCCGGTCGCGGCTGGCAACGACGTCTTCAATTTCGATCTGATCGATCGCTACTTTGGTGCGTACTGGCCGCAGCTCGGCCTCGACCGCGATGGGTTCTTCAACCTTGGTCGTATGAGCACCGACTGGGGTGAGGGCTTCAGCATGACGGTGCTTGCGCTGCGGCTGGCGGACCACCGCAACGGTGTCAGCAGGCTGCACGGCGAGGTCTCGCGTGCGATGTGGCACTTCCTCTGGCCCGACATCGAGACTGAGGAGGTGCCGATCACCTCGATCACCAACGGCGTGCATACGGCGACATGGCTCGCGCCCGGCATGGATGCGCTCTACCAGCGTTACCTCGCCCCCGACTGGTATCAGCACCTCGACGAGCCCGCCCTCTGGGAGGGCATTCTCGCCGTGCCGGACGAGGCGCTGTGGGAGACGCACCGGGAGCTCAAGCGCAACCTGATAGCGTACGCCCGCAGACGGCTGAACCGGCAGCGGCTGCGCAACGGCGAGGGCGTCGCGGCGAT
>CAYRVF010000097.1:0-19568 GCA_964427535.1 uncultured Ktedonobacterales bacterium | reverse complement strand
AGGGCTGCTCGCTGGCCGTGTGATACACTGAGGCGAACGGCGTGCGCATGCCAGCGTGCCACGCATGCCGACTACTATGGTGCCACATCCTGCCGCCCTCACGCCACGAGCAGATGCCATACGAGGGCGGTGCGACCATTTCCGACTGGGTATACAGATGGCGATTCTCTGGCCGACGATCACGAGCGAGCAGATGCAGGCTGGTGACGCGCTGCGCCGCGCGCTCGGCCATGCCGTCGTACTGGTCGATGGCGGTGCGGGTGTGCTTGTGCTGACCGACGACGAGGAGGACGACGGCGCGCGCGGCTCGGTCAACACTCTCTCGGGCGCGACCCGCGACCCCGCGATCTTCTGCTGGGGCATCGCGCGCGAAGCCGGGCATCGCCTCGTCGCTGTGCTCACAGAGGACCCCTCGCCCGAACCGCTGGACGGTCGTCCACGCGTCGCGAGTCTCCCCGAGATCTGGGCGGGCGAGGTCGCGACACTGCCGCTGGCCGATTCCGCTGGCCTGGCCGGTGAGGTGCACCTGCTCGGCCCCACCGGATTCGCCGCCCGCCGGGGACTGGCTGAGCCACGCCGCCGCCAGGCACTGCTCGGCTCGCTGATGACCGCGGTGCGCTTGCACAAAGAGGCCGCGCGGCTCCGACAGGAGAACCGCCAGCTCAACTCCATCCTCCACTTCAGCGGCGACGGCATCGTGACGGTGGACGCCAACCTGCGCATCACCAGCTTCAATCCCGCAATGGAGGCCATGACCGCGTGGCACCAGCACGAAGTCGTCGGCAAGTTCTACTACGACGTGCTGCGTCCGCTCGACCCCCACGGCGACCCCCTCGGCTACAGCCGCGACCCGTTCGTGCAAGCCATCGAGACAGGGCGCGCGAGTGTCAGCCGCGAGTTGATTCTGCTGACCCGTGACGGACAGCGCATCATCGCGTCGATCACCGCCGCCGCCGTTCGCTCGCCGCAGGGCCAGCCGATCAGCGGCGTGCTCAACGTGCGCGACATCACCCGCACACGCGAGGCCGAAGAGCTGCGCACGACCTTCATCTCCGTCACCTCGCACGAGCTGCAGACGCCCATCGCCATCATCAAGGGCTACGCCTCCACCCTCGCGCGCGAAGATGCCCACTGGGACACCGAGACCCTGCGCGCCCGCCTGCGGGCCGTCGAGGAGGAGGCCGACCGTCTCAACCACCTCATCGGCAACGTGCTGTATGCCTCACGCATCCAGGTCGGCGGCCTCAAGATGGAGCGGGCCGAGATCGACCTTGCCGAGGTCACGCGCTCGGTCGTGCGCCGCTTCACCGCCCGCAGCGCCGACGTCGACATCAGCGTGCGCATGCCCGCGAATTTCCCGCTCGTCAACGCCGACCGCGAGCGCATCGAAGAAGTGCTCTTCAACCTGCTCGACAACGCCGTGAAGTACTCTCCGCGCGGCAAGCGCATACGTGTGCGCGGGCAGGTGACTGACGGTGAGGTCATCATCTCGGTCGTCGACACCGGCCAGGGCATTCCACTTCGCGAGCAGGAGCGCATCTTCGAGCGCTTCCAGCGGGTCGACAACACCTCCTCGCGCAGCACGCAAGGGGCAGGGCTCGGCCTCTACATCTGCCGCGCCATCGTCGCAGCGCATGGCGGCCATCTGTGGGTGCAGAGCGAGCTCGGGCGCGGCTCGAGGTTCTCCTTCAGCATCCCGCGCGGCGAGCAGCCCGAGATGCCTCTGGTGCTCTTCGGCGGCCATCCTCACGCCGCACCCGCCGAGACCGCCGCGGCTCCCGCACCACAGGACTAGCGCCCATCCATCCGCCTCGCCACATTCGCGCTTGCCGTGGGACCCGCAATCGAACCTGCCAGCACACTCCCGTCCGTGTGAAACACAGGACACTTGCATTTACCCGGCGCCAGGCATACAGTATGGCCTGCGTGTCAATCGGATCGTGAGGCTGTCGCTATGCTCATCACCCTGACCTGTTTCGCGCCGAACGCACCCGAGATCGGTTACCTGCTGGCGAAGCACCCCGACTCCGTCTTCGAGCGCGAGTTCTCCGCTGGACGGGTAGAGGTGTTCTATCCGGAGGTGAGTGACGAGCAACTGACGGTCGCGCTGCTGACCGAGATTGACCCGGTAGGGCTGGTGCGCGGTTCCGCGGCGCTGTCGCGTCTGGACCAATACGTCAACGACAGGCCGTATGTGGCGTCGAGTCTGACGAGTGTGGCGCTGGGTAGAGCATTGAATACGGCCTTGGCCGGAAGCGGCAAGCACGTGGAGCGCGTGGACGAGCGCATGCGCTGGCGAGTAGCACTGCCAGTCGTGGCGTGTGATGCTGGCGAAGAGCTTATCCGCAGGGTGTTCGAGCCGCTGGGCTACGCGGTCACGCTCTCGCGGCTCCCCCTCGACGAGCGGTTCCCCACGTGGGGAGAGGCACATCTGTTCGGCGTCACGCTGGACGGCCAGCAGACCGTGCGCGACGTGTTGCGTCACCTCTATGTGCTCATTCCCGTGCTGGACAACACCAAGCACTACTGGGTAGGCCAGGAGGAAATCGAGAAGTTGCTCGCACATAGCGGTTCATGGCTGGCGACACATCCCGAGCGCGAGCTCATCACGCGGCGTTACCTGCGCTACAAACGCCCACTCGTCAGCTCGGCCCTCGCACGGCTCATAGAACAGGAGGAGCCGGTCAGCGTCGTAGAGCCGGCGCCACAGGGCGAGCAACCGATCGAAGAAGTGATTCCCGTTCCCGCTGAGTCGCAGACTGAGCCGCTCCCTGGACTGCACGAGCAGCGGCTCGCGGCAGTGATGGAGGCTGTGCGCGCCTGCGGAGCACGCTCGCTGGCCGATCTCGGCTGCGGCGAAGGGCGTCTGCTCGCGCTTGCGCTCAAAGAGCCGTCGCTCTCGCGCATCTTCGGTATGGACGTCTCCTCGTCAGCGCTGGCTCGCGCCCGACGCCGTTTGCGGCTGGAAACGCTCCCCGAAGCGCAGCGCAAGCGGATCGAGGTGGCGCAGGGCTCGCTGCTCTACCGCGACCGGTGATTGGAGGGCTTCGACGCAGCGGCGCTGGTGGAGGTAATCGAGCACCTGGACATGCCCCGCCTCGGCGCGATGGAGCGTGTCGTCTTCGAGCATGCACGCCCAGGTCGAGTGGTCGTGACGACGCCGAACCGCGAGTACAACGTGCGCTGGGAAACACTCGCTGCTGAACAGATGCGACACCGCGACCATCGCTTCGAGTGGACTCGCGCGGAGTGCCAGGCGTGGGCAGAGCGCGTGGCGGCGAAATACGGCTACACCGCGACACGGCAAGACCTCGGCCCGCTAGACGACGAGGTCGGCGCGCCATCGCAGATCGTCATCTTCGACCGGGTAAATGTTGAGACGCCCGACAGCAACGGCCCAGTACAGAGAGACGGGCGACCGGACACGATCGAGGCGACAGACACGACAGCTACCGGTACAACTGGCGAGGAGGGAAGGGCATGAGTGAGAGTGAGATGCAGGAGGACTCCCACTCCGCGAGTGTATCCGTACGTGAGCGTGTCCTGACCATCCCTGAGCTGTGCCTCGTCGCCATCATCGGTCCGTCCGGTGCGGGGAAGAGCACGTTCGCCACGCGTCATTTCGCGCCCACGGAGGTGCTCAGCTCCGATACCTACCGCGCGCTGGTCGCCGACGATCCCAATGACCAGAGTGCTACAGCGGCCGCCTTTGACGCGCTCCACTACGTCGCTGGGCTGCGGCTGGCGTTGGGCAAGCTCGCCGTCATCGACGCGACGAGCGTGAAACCGCAAGACCGTGCCTCGCTGCTGCGGCTGGCGCGAGACCACGACGTGCTCGCGGTCGCCATCGTCCTCAATCTGGATGAACGTCTCTGCCAGCAACGCAACGCAGAGCGTCCGGACCGCCAGTTCGGTCCGCACGTCGTGAGCAACCACGTGCGCCTCCTGCGCCGGAGTTTACGCAGCCTGGAGCGCGAAGGCTTTCGCCACGTATACGTCCTGAACTCGCCGGAGCAGGTGGACTCTGTCCGGGTCGTCCGCGAACCGCTCTGGACGAATCGGACATGGGACTCCGGTCCATTCGACATCGTCGGCGACGTTCACGGCTGCTACGACGAGCTCGTCGACCTGCTCCACATGCTCGGCTATGCGGACGATCCTGAGGCGGGGATGCGTCACCCTGGGGGGCGGCGCGTGATCTTCGTGGGCGATCTGGTGGATCGCGGGCCCAACGTCGTCGAGACGATAGACCTCGCGCGCAAGATGACAGTGGCGGGCCAGGCGCTCACGCTGCCCGGCAACCACGACGACAAGCTCGCCCGCTATCTGAAACGCCGGCGGGCGCAGGTTTCCCACGGCCTGGAGGACAGTCTGGCGCAGATCGAGGCGCTACCAGCCGACGAGCGCAGTCGCTGGGTGCGCGACTATCAGGCGTTCTACGACGGGCTGGTCTCGCACTATGTCCTTGACGGCGGGAGGCTCGTGGTGGCACACGCCGGTCTGAAGGAGCGCTTCCAGGGGCGCGCCTCGCGGCGGGTGCGCGACTTCGCGCTCTACGGCGAGGTCACCGGCGAGACCGACGAGCAGGGGCTGCCGGTGCGTGGCGACTGGGCGGCTGACTACCGAGGCACAGCATCCGTGGTCTACGGTCACACTCCAGTCGGCGTCGCGGCGTGGACGAACAACACGATCAACATCGACACCGGCTGTGTCTTCGGCGGCAGCCTGACCGCATTGCGCTGGCCCGAGCGTGAGATGGTAAGCGTGCCAGCGCGCAAGACCTACGCCGAGCCGCTGCGTCCGTTCATGTCGCGCCAGGGAGACGAGCCCGACACGCTGCTGCGGATTGAGGATGTGCTCGGCAAACAGATCGTGCAGACGCGTCTCGTGGGTAACGTCGTGATCGAGGCGGACCGCACAGCAGCGGCCCTCGAAGTGATGAGTCGCTTCGCCCTGGACCCGCGCTGGCTGATTTACCTGCCACCGACGATGTCGCCGAGCGAGACATCGCACCGCGATGGCTACCTGGAATACCCCGTCGAAGCCCTTGCCTACTACCGCAGAGACGGCGTTACCCGCGTCGTCTGCGAGGAGAAGCACATGGGCAGCCGGGCCGTGCTCGTCCTCTGCCGCGATACTGAGGCGGCCGCGCGGCGCTTCGGCGTGGGCAACGAGGTTGCGCCTGGCGCATGCTACACGAGGACGGGCCGCCAGTTTTTCGAGGACGAGGCGACAAACCAGGCACTGCTTGCGCGCCTCTCTACAGCCCTTAGCGCCTGTGGCTTCTGGGACCGATTCGACACCGACTGGGTATGCCTGGACGCCGAGATTCTACCATGGAACGCCAAGGCCCAAGGGTTGCTGCGCGAGCAGTATGCGCCGGTAGCTGCCGCTGGCAGAGCGTCACTTGATGCGGCAGTGGCCGTAGCGGAGGCCGGCCGCGCTCGCGGGTTGCCGCTTGACGCCGTGGTGGAGCGGCTGCGCAGACGACGCGAGGATCTCGCGCTCTACGCGGCGGCCTACGGTCGGTATTGCTGGAATGTACAGGGGCTGGACGGCGTACGCGTCGCGCCGTTCCATCTGCTAGCCACCGAAGGGCAGACCTACTTCGACCGAAGCCATAGCTGGCATATGACAGAGCTAGCGTCTCTTGCTGGTGCTGACTCGCTTTTCCTCGCGACGTCCTATCGCGAAGTCGATCTGACGGACGCTGACCAATGCGCCGGGGCAACGGCCTGGTGGGAAGAGCTGACAGGCCGAGGCGGCGAAGGGATGGTAGTCAAGCCATTCGACTATCTCACGCGCGGCCGCCATGGCTATATGCAGCCCGCGGTGAAATGTCGCGGGCGCGAGTATCTGCGCATCATCTATGGCCCCGACTACAGCCAGCCGGAAAACCTGGAACGCCTCCGCAAGCGCGGGCTGTCGGGGAAGCGGGCGCTGGCCCTGCGCGAGCTCGCACTCGGCGTTGAGGCGTTGGAGCGATTCGTCAAGCGCGAGCCGCTCTGGCGCGTCCATCAGGCAGTCGCTGGCGTGCTGGCGCTGGAGAGTGAGCCTGTTGACCCACGTCTATAAGTGAACTATCAGAGTCCGGCACCGCCGCCTCAGTGCCCCTCCCCAGTGCCTCTCCCCTTAGAAAGGGGGTTGGGCGAGAGGTTCCGCCACCTATAGCTCGCGTAGGTCGCGGACGAGATAGGCGCTGAGGATGGCGACGAGGTTGATGAGCCCGCCTCCCAGGATCACCACGCCTGGCCCGAAGCGCGTCACCGCGAAGCCGCCGACCGCGACGGAGAGCGGATAGAGGCCGAAGTTGGTGAAGGCGAAGAGACCCATGATGCGCCCCAGCAGGTGCCGGGGGAGCTTGCGTTGCACCAGCGTGATGAACGTGACGTTGCCCAGTCCATTCAGCAGGCCGAAGAGCCCCATCAAGATGGCCGCGACGAGCGTGGTCGGGGCAAAGGCCAGCGCGAGAATGACGAGCGCCTGCACTAAGAAGAACGTGATGGCGTAGACGCCCCGGTTGACGCGCCCGCTGATCGTCCCAGCGAGCAGCCCGCCAACCAGCGCGCCGCCGCCAAACGCCGCCAGGATCGCGCCGTAGCCGGTCGCGCCGGAGTGCAGCGGACCGTGCGCGAGCACCGGCAGCGCGATCTCGCCCACGCAGCCGTTCAGAAAGTTGGCCGCGACCAGAATGACGAGCAACGCCTGAAAGTATGGCGTCGCGAGGATGAAGCGCGTAATCGTGATCGGTGGGGTGGCATCAGCCACCGCTTGGTCTGCCACCTCCGTGGTTCCCGCCGGTGTCTCGACCTTGGCGACAACCCTCGCGGCGGCCCGCGCGCGTCCAGCGCGCATGAGGGCCAGTGTGACCGTCGAGACGACGAACGTGCCAGCATCCACCGCGAAGGCGACGCCCGGCGCGAACCGCGCGACGATGATGCCCGCAATGCCCGGCCCGAGCAGCGTGGCGAGCTGAGTCCAGGCGAAGCTCAGCGCGTTGCCGGCCTGCAGCGTCTCCTCAGGCAAGATATCTGGCGCGATGGCTGAGGTAGCCGGGAAGAACATGCCATCGAACGCGCCGAGGACGACCGCCAGCGCGACAAGCATGGTCAGCGGCGGATGCCCCAGCAGCACCACGGCGGCCAGCGCGCCCAGGATGCACGCCCGCGCGATATCGGAGAGCAGCATCACTCGGCGCGGACGCAGCCGGTCACTGAGCCAGCCGCCGAGCAGCGTGGTGCCGATGCGCGGAATGCCGTACCCCGTGAGGACGATGCCCAGATTCGCCGGACCGCCTCCCGAAGACAGCATGTACCACGGCATCGCGACGGCATAGAACATGTCGCCAAACACAGAGACGAGCTGCCCGGCGAAGAGCAGACGGAAGTCGCCGAAACGAAATGGACCGGCCAGCCCTCCCGACTGTTTAGGCTCGGGCGAGGGCGACGGAACAAGTTGATCAGCCGCGACTTCTGAATCAGTGCTCAGGGGCGAAGACATTCCAACCTCCAAAAACGAACGGGGGCGTGGGCAGATATGGGGCTGACGACAGGCTGGTTACTCGTCGACGCAGGCGAGCACGTCGAGCGTCGCGGGGCGCGCGAACACGGTGAGGCGTGCGTTTGTCGTCAGGTCTCTCAGCCCGAAGCGCAGGGCGGGCTGCGTTTGATAGCTGGTGAGCATCGCTGGCTCCAGAATCCAGCGCGGCTGCGCGAACATGAACTCGCGCACGCGCGGATAGGTGATGCCGGCGATTGTCACGGCGTTGACAGCGCTGTGGCCGCAGCGCGCGCAGCCCGATTCCACGAACCAGAGGCTTTCAACCACGGAGGTAGGTGTGAAGCCCTCAGCATCGGTCCCATGCACGACACGCGCCCGTAGCGCGGTGCCGCAGTCGGGACAGATCTCGTCTCCACGCAGCGCCGCGACGAAGCGGCTGCCATAGTGGCTGGTCAACCGCTTCAGCGCCGGACGAAACGAGGTCATGCCGTTTAGTAGCGGAATGGGGTCCGTTCGAGAATCCTCGATGCCAATGCCCGGCCAGCAGTCCGGGCAGCGCAGGGTCATGCCCGTACCGGCGTCGGTGCGCTCGAAGATGCCCTGCAGGCGGCGCTGGCCGCAGAAGTGGCACCATAGGCGCGACTCCCGCCAACCAAGCGCGGTCTCCTCGTCGAGGGCGAGATCGAAGGCGCGGGCATCCTCGCGCAACGCCCCGCTCAGCACCTCGCGCAGTTGCCTGCGAGCGCGGCTGAGGCGCGCTTCGAGCGCGTTGATGGTGAGGCCCAGCCGCAACGCCGCCTCGCGCTCGGGAAGCTCCGCCAGATAGCAGAGCTCGATCGCGTCACGCGCGGCCGGCGTCAGATGGCCGAGCGCGCGGTCAAGCAGCGTCGCCAACTCCTGCCTGGTGAGGGCGTCCGTGAGGTCTTCGCCACCCGATGCTGACACGTCGTCGAGGGCGGCATCGTCTCCGTCTAATCCGAGCGACAGCGGCACCGTGCGGTCGGCATTCTGTGACTCGCTTACATATCGACGCGAGATGTTGCGGCAGATGCCATCCAGCCATGAATCGAATCGCTCGGGGGAGCGCAGCCGGTTGAGCGAGCGCCACGCGGTGACGAGCGACTCCTGCGCGACGTCGTCGGCGACATCCGCCGAGACGCCCCGCAGCCTGGCGAGCCGCACCAATCGCGGGCGCGCCGCTTCCAGTCGCGCCTGAAGCGCGTTTTCGAGCGCATCGTGCTCACTGCCCGCTGGCGGGATATCTCGCGGCCCAGCTCCGCGCAAGCCGCCGGGCAACGGGGTCAGGATCGTCACTGGCATAGATCTCTACACTCCTCGTTCTGTGCCGTCTACGATCCAGTCACCCATTTCGGCGCAATGCTGACACATTTTTCCGTGAGACACGATTTTCCGCAGCGGCGCATGTGCTCTGCGCCACTACTCCTCGCGCCAGACGTACACTGACCCCTTTACGTCGGGGAACGTCGCCACCTCAACCCGCCCCGCCGCGCGCAGGCGGTCGAGTCCGCCGCACAGCTCGGCTTTCTCAAGTCGCAGGTGCCGCGCGAGGGCATCGGGCACGGCGTAGACCGCGCCGGGCAGATACGTCTGCAGCAGCGTATCGAGGGCCTGCTCGCGCGTCAGCCGCTCCGCCGCGTCCACGTATCGCCGGTAACGCATGTAGACGAGCGCGTGCGACATCTCGTCGCTGCCCTCCACGAAGACCTTGGCGAGCATCAGGCGCGCGTCCAGCTCGTCGATCGCCTTGTGGAAGGCCAGACGCTGGTCGCGTCCGCCGGGGAAGCCCGCAGCCGCTTTCAGGTCGCGCGTGCTGAGCGTGCCGCCCGCCACGTCGAGCGCCTGCGCGAGGCGATAGGCATTCGAGGAGAGCATGCCAGTGTCTACCAGCTCGTCGGGCATCCGCAGCTCGGCCGAGAGCCGCAACACCGCTGGCAGCAGCTCCCACGTGACCCAGGTCGGACGCTTGCGCACGAGCATCACGTAGAGCCCCGGCGCCTGACGCCCGATCAGCCAGCGCCAGGTGAAGACCTCACCTGCCGGTGAATCCCACTGCATATCCATCTGGGCATTTTCGTCGCCCATGTAGGCCGAGTAGAGGTTAGGCACCTGCGGCGAGACGGGAAAGTGCGTCACCAGCCCCAGCCTCGCGAGCAGGCCGGGAGCCGCCTCGTGTCCGGGCAGCTTGCGTTGCGCTGTCTGCGCCCACCGCTCGAGACGGCGCGCGTGCAGCTCGGCGAGCCACTCCACTTGGCACAATCCTTTCTGTACACAGGCGGCTACACATCACGCCGCGGGACGAGCATCACTCGCGGTCTCGATGGCCGCACCGAAGAACACATGTTCTCTCCACCTGACTATGATACCCGCTGTGTCTAGGGCCCAGCGAGCGGCGGCGCGGATATCCGCAGCGGGAATATGAGCCAGCGCGCCCAATATACTTGACAATGGCAACTATATTGTTGACAATGACATCTACTTCCCTGGCAGTGTTAACGGATGGCGCTGAGAGGAGACGAACGTGGCAACTCTCGACAGTGCAGAACGCGCCGAGGTCGTCAGGCGCTTCAATCGGTTCTACACCAAGCAGATCGGAGTGTTGCAGGAGGGACTCTTACAGAGTCCGTTCTCGCTGACCGAGGCGCGCGTGCTGTATGAGCTCGCACACCACGAGAACATCACGGCGAGTGAGCTCGGGAGAGCGCTGGGGCTAGATGCGGGCTATCTCAGCCGCATCCTGCGACGCTTCGAATACTGCGGCTTTCTCGAAAAGACGCCCTCACCGACTGACGGGCGCCGGAGCCACCTGCGGCTGACACAGCATGGGCAGGAGGCCTTTGCCCCGCTCAACCAGCGCTCGCACGACGAGGTTGCGGCGATGCTCGACACGTTCTCGACCGCCGAGCAGAATCGCTTGCTCGATGCGATGCGCACCATCGAAGAGATTCTTGGTGCTCAACCTGCCAAAACGGCGCCCTATCTGTTGCGGCCACACCAGCCCGGCGATATGGGTTGGGTCATCCATCGCCACGGAGTCCTCTATGCTCAGGAGTACGGCTGGGACGAGCAGTTCGAGGCGCTGGTCGCGGAGATCGCGGCGAAATTCATCCAACACTTCGATCCGAAGCGCGAGCGCTGCTGGATAGCCGAACGCAATGGCGAGATCGTCGGGTCGGTGTTCCTCGTCAGGCAGTCCGATGAGGTCGCCAAGCTCCGCCTGCTGCTCGTCGAGCCGGCGGCGCGCGGACTCGGAATCGGCGGCCGCCTTGTCGAGGAGTGCATCCGCTTTGCCAGGCAGGCAGGTTACAAGACGATTAGGCTGTGGACGAACGATGTTCTGGTTGCCGCCCGCCACATCTACCAGAAAGCGGGTTTTCGCCTCGTTGAGGCGGAGCCGCACCACAGCTTTGGGCATGATCTTGTAGGCGAAACATGGGAGCTGAAGCTCTAATCCCTCGCCAACAGCCGCCCGTTGGATGGGGCGCGGCTGATCGCGTCTACTTCAGGATCGCCTGAATCTGCGTATCGAAGTCCTTCTGCGTCACGGCGCCCGGAATCTTGCCTGTGATGATGCCCTGGCGGTTGACAAACACCGTGACCGGAATGCCGGTGATGCCATATGACGCGGCGATGCTCGCGCCCGTATCCGGCCCGTAGACGTACTGGAGGTCGTGCTGCCGCATGAAGGTCTGCGTGTCGGCGGCGGTGGCATCTTCCGTCAGCCCGAGGAAGGTGACGCCACGGGGTTCATACTCGTGGACGACGTGGGTGAGGGTGGGCGCCTCCTGCTGACATGGCTCGCACCAGGGCGCCCAGAAGTTGAGCACCACAGGCTTGCCGCGCAACGCGCTCAGTTGCACCGAGCTCGTGGACTGACCGCTCCACGAAGTCAACGTGAAATTGGGCGCAACCTGATGAGTCTGGTTCGCCGCGGGGTGCGGCGTGGTGGCGACGACATGTTGGGCCGACCACAGGCGCACGATCAGCACGACGATCAACGCCACCAGCACGACTCCGAGCACGGCAAGCCGCAAGCGACCGGCGCGCTCGTGCCCGTGGGGCGCCTGTGCGTCCATGTCGCGCTCCCTCCTGGCTTACTGGCCCGTTCCGAGCAACTGCGTCACGTCGTGGGCCGCCTTCGCCGGATCGTACGACGAGTCCAGCAGCTCGCGCTCGTGGCCGTGAGTGTCGAGCAAGTACGTGACGTTCGTATGCTGGATGGCGCCGCCCGCTGCCGTCGGCGCGATCACCGAGATCGAATACGCCTGCCAGACGGGCGCGAGCTGCGCCTGTGTGCCCAGCAATACATGCAACGGCACGCGCACGCCGCTCTGTGCGAGAAACGCCTGGGCGTCGGCGGCGGTGGCGCTCGGATTGACGCTCACCGCCACCCACGCCACGTCAGCCGCCTTGCCGCCGAGTGATTGCCGCATGCCGTTGAGGTCCCGCGCGGCCGCCTGCTCGTCCGCCGGAGAGGTGACGTCCAGGAAGGTAAGGACGACCGGATGCCCGGCCAGCCGCGACGGGGAGAAGGTTGCGCCAGTCTGGTCGCGCAGGGTGAACATGGGCGCGGCTCGCCCATCGAGGACGGTGCCTGCGGTGAGTGTGGGCACAGATGAGCGCGCCGGGCCACCCGACGCGCTCAGATGCTGACGCAGGACGAGCAATCCACCGACGACGACGACGAGGCTCACGACAATCAGACGCGACAGCGTTCGCAGATACATATGCGTGGCAACACTCCCAGAAGGCTTGCGCAACAGAGACTCTCTCCTCCGGATATGTTATCGCAGAACGTGGTCGAGCACCATAGCCGCGAAGAGCAGCGCCAGATAGTTGTTCGACAGCCAGAACATCGAGCGCGCGCTCGCAAGGGTCCGCGTGCGCGCCAGACGGATCGCGGCGAAGAGCAGCGACCCGCCGAGGAGCAGCGCCGCGACCAGAAACAGCATCCCCATGAGGTGCAGCGCGACCATCGCCAGCGACGACGCGATCAGCAGCAGCGTGTAGATGACGATCTGCTTGCGCGTCTCCTCATCGCCACGGACCACCGGCAGCATGGGTACGCCCGCGCGCGCATAGTCTTTCTTTAGTACTAGCGAGAGCGCCCAGAAGTGCGGCGGCGTCCACAGGAAGATGATGGCAAACATGAGTATCGACGCCAGCCCGACTCTGCCCGTCACCGCGGCCCAGCCGACGAGCACCGGCACCGCGCCCGCCGCGCCGCCGATGACGATGTTCTGCGTGGTGAGGCGCTTGAGCCACATCGTGTAGATGCAGACGTAGAACAAAATCGCCGCGAGCGCCAGGAGCGCGCTGAGCAGATTGACGAAGATCGTGAGAATGAGAAATGATCCCACTGCGAGAGAAAGACCGAAGAGAAGTGCAGAGTGCTCGTCGAGGCGGCCGGCCGGAAGCGCGCGACCGTGCGTGCGGCTCATGATCTCGTCGATATCCCGATCCCAATAACAGTTGATGGCATTCGCACTGCCAGCCGCCATCGCTCCACCGACAAGCGTCGCCAGCGTGAGCACGAGCGGGGGAAAGCCATTCGCGGCGATGGCCATCGCGGCAAGGGTGGTGCCAAGCAGCAAGACGGTAACATGGGGCTTCATCAGGCTGATATACGCGCCCACCTTCGCCCGCGCGCGCGGCTTGGCCGTTTCGGCGACGTGCATGCGACTATGCTCTCTTTCGCGTACGTGTTGCTATTGGATTGCCCGCTGGCTCACCGAGGGCGTCTGACCAAGCGCGGCAGTTCGTTTTTCGTCTTCGTCGAGCCAGAGCCACAGGAGCACCATGAAGACAATGGCGATGGTAAATCCGCCGACAATGTCCATGATCGCTCCCGCGGCGTCCTGATCGACGATCGCCGAAATGGCTCCCACTGGTCGTGCGACAGCGGCATAGTGGGCATAGAGTGGGGTTGGGAAATAGACATAGATCATCGAGACCATTGACATCGCGATGCCGGCGGCGAACAGATAGAGTCCGCGCATGAGATAGCCGAGACGCGGCTCCAGCGGCATGGATGGGATGATCTGTGCCCAGAACAGAATCGAGGTGCCGAGGAATAGAAGATGCTCCAGGTCGTGAACGCTCTGGTATTGCAGCGCAAGGTCGTACAGCGCGGGCACGTGCCAGGCCAGGAAGTCGGCGATGAACAACACCCAGACCACGCGTGGGGTCGTCAGAATGCCCATCAGCCAGAAGAGCGGCCTCCGGACCTTCGGACGGCGCATCACCCAGCGCAGGCTGTCGCGTCGCGCCGAGAGCGGAATCGCGCGCCACACTGGCCACACCGGCAAGCCGAGCAGCAGCAGTGGAGGCGCAGCGAAGATCAGCAGCATGTGCTGCAACATGTGTGCCCACAGATACGTATCGGACCAGATGTCGAGCGGCGACTCCAGCGCCAGCACGATCGAGAGGAGAGCGCCAGCGAACGACGCGAACCGCCAGCCACTGAGGTGTCGCGCGAGCCCGGCGCGGATCGAGTAGCGCACGCCGCGCCAGTAGAGGACGATGGCAACGACGACGCCAAGCATGACCGCTGGCTCAAACGACCAATCCCAAGAAAGCAAGCGCGGGTCCATAGGTTCGCTCCCTGTCCTCTCCTCTCGCCGGCGAGGACAAGCCTACCGCAAGAATGGCGGCTGAATGAGGACAAGCAACCAGAACAGGATGCCGTAGAGAGCCATCCAGTACCAGTACACGCTGATGACGTCAAGGCCCGCGAGCTTCGGCATCGCATACCGCCCCTGGAAGGCGCGCACGATCACGCCGATACCGAGGAAGATCCCGACGAGGACGTGATACACGTGGTATCCCGAGAGCAGGATGAAGCTGCTGGCGAAACCGCCCGCGTCGAGCGTAAACGGCAGATGGTACATGAACCAAATCTGGTACACCAGATCGGCGAACGCGAGCACAAACGCGACCACGACCAGCGCCCGGAAGGCGCTCTGGTTGCCCCTGCCGATGGCCTGACGCGCGCCGAAGAACGCCAGACCAGAGAGCACGATCAGGCCCATGATGATGGTCGTCGTGGTCCCTGACGGCCCAGATGTGCCGCTCGGAAGATACCAGCGCTGGTTCGAGTTGTAGCCACGCAGGAAAATATAGGTGCCGATGAAGAAAATCGCGAGAATGACGTCGTTGGCGATGTACATGAGCATGCCTAGCCGAAGCTTTTGCTGCTCATCGACACCGTGACCGGCAGTCGCGTGCGGCTCTGCTGTGCCGCCGTAGCCAACATCGAGTGACACGGAAGTGCTCCTTTATGCTCGCTCTCCGCGAGTGGAGAAGTGGGCGCGAGGGTGCCACATGGTGTACGTGGGCATCCTCGCGCGCCACCCGAAATCTCGTCTACACGTTGGGCGCGGGCTGCACGACGGCAGGTCCACCCGACGGCTGCGCAGGCGGCGGTGTGCCGTAATCATAGGCCCCACTCGTGACGACCGGGATCTCCTCAAAGTTTTCCAGCGGCACCGGCGTGGGCACGGTCCACTCCAGCGTCTTGCCACCCCAGGCGTTGGCCTCGGCCACCTCGCCAAACTTCCACGACCAGATGACGTTCGCGAAGAAGAGGATCATCCCCGCCCCCAGGATGAAGGCGAAGATGCTGGCGATGGTGTTGCCCAGGTCGAAGTTCGGCGCGTAGTCCGCCACGCGGCGCGGCAGACCCTGCAGGCCGAGGTAGAAGATCGTCAGGAAGGTGCCGTTGAAGGCAATGTTGGCGACCCAGAAGTGAATCCACCCGAGAGTCGGATCCAGATAGCGGCCGGTCATCTTCGGGAACCAGTAGTAGATGGCCGCGAAGAAGCCCCACAACGCGCTGCCCAGGATCACGAAATGGAAGTGGGCGACCACGAAGTAGTTGCCGTGCAGCTGAATGTCGGCGGGCACGTCCGAAAGATAGATGCCGGTAATACCGCCGATCATGAAGGTGTAGACGAAGGCGATGACCCAGGCCATCGGCAGCGTCATCCACAAGCGGCCGCGCCAGATGGTGCCGATCACGGCGAGGAACACGAAGCCCGTCGGGATCGAGATGATCTCCGTCGTCAGCATGTACCAGCCGCGCAGCTGTGGCTCCCAGCCCGAGACGAAGAGGTGGTGGCCCCAGACCAGGAAGCTCACCGCCGTCACGCCGAGGATGCCGATCACCGAGAGGCGGTAGGTGAAGAGCGGCTTCCGCGAGAACACCGGCGCGATCTCGAGCAGCGCGCCGAACGCCGGCAGCGCCAGCAGATACACCTCCGGATGGCCGAAGAACCAGAAGAGGTTCTCGGAGAGCCATGCCGCACCGCCACCCGCGGTCGGCGCGCCCGCGGGAACGGTATTGAGGAAGAACGATGTGTTGTACGAGCGGTCGAGAATGATCTCAAGCAGGTCCGCGTTGATCGAGGTCGTCGCGGTCGCCGAGAGGATGCTCGCGCCGAGCACGCCCCAAACGAAGACCGGCAGGCGCGACCACGTCATGCCAGGCGCGCGCATCGTGATGATGGTGGCGATGATGTTCACCGACCCGAGCGCCGACGAGCACATGATAATGAACACGCCGAACTCGAAGGCGATGGCGCCTGAGCCCGTCTGGTCGGCCAGTGGAGCGTAGGTCGTCCAGCCGGTCTGCATGCCGCCGAGGAACGGAATGCAGAGGAAGATCGCCACGCCCGCCGTCAGCAGCGAGATGCTGAGCGCATTCAGGCGCGGGAAGGCCATATCCTTCGCACCGATCATGATCGGCAGGATGAAGTTGCCGAACGGGCCGGGGATGATGGAGAACATCGTCGCGATCATCAGCATGCCGTGCATCGTGACGATAGTGTTGTACGTCTCGGTCGGGAAAACTCGCGAGCCAGGCGTCAGCAGATTGGCGCGGATGAGCATCGCGCCGAGACCGCCGAGCGCGAGCATGAAGAGCGTCAGCACAAGGTACTGGATGCCCACAACCTTATGGTCGGTCGTGAAGCGGAAGTACCGCCAGATGCCCTGCTCGCCTTCGCCGGCGAGGTGCAGTTCATCCTCGTGGGTCGGGTCGCGCCGGCCCGTGACCCAAGCCAGTGGATAGCTGAACGCGCCGATGCCCGCGAGCCAGCCGATCAGCAGGCCAATGAAGCCGAATAGCACGGCCTGGTTGAACCCGGTCGCGGAGTCGGTGCCCGCGATGTGCGCCGAGATGTTGAAGCCGACGATGTAGCCGATGATTGCCGTTATCACGCCGAAGAAGTGACTCGGAATGAGCTTCTGTCGGAGCGTGAGCGGCCGCACCTCGACATGGTGCATTGTGGTGCTCATGCGTGTACCCTTGTCCTTCTCGCGCCCCGGTCACCTGGGCGACGCCACACGTTCGGCGGACGTCGCCAGACCAGCGAGCCCGGGGCTCGTGAACATCAGTGACGCCCCATCACTGATTGGTGCCAGGTATGCCCGCTCCGGCTGTGCCCCACGGATTGGTAACACGCGGCTGCTGGCTGACCCAAGACGAGAAATCTGAATCCGAAACGACCCGCACCTGTGACTGCATGTACGCGTGGAAGAGTCCGCACAGCTCGTAACACCGCACCGCGTAGGTGCCCATCTTGTTCGGCGTCGCGCGAATGTAGGTGAACTGGCCGGGCACGGCGTCCTCCTTCACGGCGAACGCGGGCACCGAGAATGAGTGATCGACGTCGATGGACGTGATCTTGAACAGAATCGGCCGGTTAACCGGCACTTCCAGCACGTCGCTCTGCGCGTTGTTGTACTGGGGATAGGTGTAGTTCCAGTTCCACTGCTCGCCGGTCACGTAGACAGTGAGCACGTTCGCGTTAGGCCCAGGCGCGGCATCAGCGCGATTCAGGAAGACGAGGCCCCAAGCGAAGAGCAGCGCCACCAGCACGGCCGAGGTTGCGACCCACACGACCTGGATACCGCGCGAGGCACGGATAGGCGGGCCATCATCCACGGGACGACCGCGCACACGCCAGCGGAATATCGAGTAGACTACGAACGCGACGACGAGCGAGAAGACCGGCGCCGCCAGAACGGTAAACACGATCAGCGTCAGGTTGTAGTCGTCCGTGCGCTGGTCGGCCGACTGAGTGAGTCCTTGAAGGTGCGGCGGGAGGAAGATCGTCGCCAGGATCAAGATGACAGACATGACGGCGATGATCGCCATGATGGTCCGGAAGTGCCGCGGCTCTACGCCCGCGATGCCTCCTCCCGGAGCTTGCTGAGCTGGGTCGTTCATCAACGATTCCCCTTTTTCGACATGTAGTGCTGGTGACGTTATCCGACGGAAGGGCCGCGGTGAGCGCGGTGTGCGCTCGCCAGTCGGCCGCTTCTGTCTACTGCACGGTCAAGGTGCCGTTCATGAAGCCGTTGGTCGACATCGGGCCACCGAAGCCGTTGTAGCCATCGCCGCACGGATACTCGCACTGCCAGACGTACTTGCCGGGGCCGCCGACCTGGAACGAGAACTTGATGACATGCGGGTGAGGGGCCAGACCGTTGTCCGTGCCAGCGGAGACCACGTCGTCAGGCAGCCGCGGCAGCGGCACATTGACGAAGAGCCACGGCTGGTCGTTACTCGCGTAACCGTGAATCGTGAACGTGTGCGCGATGTCATCGCTGCTCCAGCTCGAATACGTCTTGCCGTCGACAGTCATCGTGTTGCCGACGGTCCCACGCACGTTCGAGTAGAAGTCGTTCAGGAGACTTTTGCCACTATCGTACTGGTAAATCGTCACGTTCACGGTGCTGTGCGCGGGCACGACGAGGTTCGTGCTCGGACCATACGTCACCCACTCCTGGTGCTGATCGAGTGTGGGTGTGTTGAGGTTCTCCATCGTGTGATAGTTGTGCTCAGCCTCCCACTGCGGCACGCTGTCTGGCCCTTGCGGGAAGGTGTACAGCGTGAGGTTGGCCTGCTGCGATGTGCTGGCCCCGCCCGCCTGTGCCGTCAGAGGCGTCTGGTAGACCTGCAGATAGTTGAGCAGGAACCCGACTCCCACCGTCACACCTGCTCCGACCAGAAGAACGATAAGTGCCGTGATCCATTTGCCTGCTGTGGTCCTCATTGCCTCCTCCAAGTTCCAGGATAGATACCGAGCAGCCTCTTGGCCGGGAGTGAGCACACGGGTACCCGCCCTAGCCAGCAGCTAGCCTCGTATCATCCTCACTCACCCCGTTCGTCGCGACATGATACAAATGCATTATTTTTCTCGCTGCCTGGATGCTCCGCGCCTGCTTCTCTGCACACGACGGCTGCCAGAAGACCACTTTCACGGCGGACTCTGGTCTGGATGGACGGGCCGCTCCTAGTGGCTGGTCAGGCCAAGGCGGGCAGCGAGCACGACGGCTTCGAGACGTGTGCCCGCGCCGAGCTTCATCAGAATGTGGGCGATATGATTGCGTGTGGTGGCGTTGCTGATGCTGAGGGCGAGCGCAATTTCACGTGTGGAGAAACCCGACGCAAGCAGATCGAGGACATGATGCTCGGCAGGTGTGAGATGCACGGATGAAGGCGTCTGGGCGACGCTCGGGGGCTGGGCCCCAGGGCAAGGCACGTCAAGACGACTGAGCGGGGGCGCTTCATTAGCGGCGATGTCATGCACAACATGCATCAGCGCCGTCTCGCCAGTGACCGTATGCGCGACGAACACCGCCATCCCAGCGCCTGAAGCACCCCGGCTCGCGACTTCGTGGCTCGCGGGATGTGCGCGCGCCGCCTGGGAGACGCCGCCCGGCTCCTGCACGGCCTGGAGATGGCTGGCGAGCCGGGCGGCGCAGCTGGCGCAAGGTTCAAGATGCGCCTCCGCCAGAACTGAGGTGCATGGACGGCCGAGCACCTGGTCAGAAGGTAAGCCGAGGAACTTCTCGGCGGCTCGGTTCCAGGCCGTGATGCGATGATGCCGATCGACGCAAAAAACGATGTCTGGGGATTGTTGAATATCGAGCGTGAGCACCGTTGCCTGCTCGCCGGCGAGCTTATGCATGTCAGAGACCCTTTTGCTCGTTCCAAACATCGAAACGCGCATCCGACGGACGCACTACGAGGAACGCACGTC
>CAYRVF010000096.1:0-19696 GCA_964427535.1 uncultured Ktedonobacterales bacterium | reverse complement strand
CCTCGTGCAGCGTGCGGCCGACGCCGTGCCCGCCAAGCTCGCGCACGACCGAGAAGCCCTCGCCCTCGGCATAGCGCTGGATGACCGCGCCAATGTCGCCGAGGCGCTTGCCAGGGCGGGACTGCTCCAGCCCGAGCTCCAGGCTGCGGCGCGTGACGTCGAGAAGACGCTGCGACTGGGCGTCGATGCTGCCGACAGGGAATGTGACACACGAGTCGCCGATCCAGCCCTTGTAGCTGGCGCCGATGTCGATGCCGATGATGTCGCCGTCTTGCAGCACATCCTTGGCACTCGGAATGCCGTGACAGATGACGTCGTTGATCGCTACGCAGATCGTCGCGGGGAATGGCGGCCGGGTGAGCTTGCCACGGCGGTCGCGGATGGCACCGTAGCCTTTGTACGTCGGGAACGCGCCCTGCTTACGGATAAACTGCTCGGCGATGCGGTCCAGCTCGCCGGTGGTGACGCCGGGCACGACATACGGCCGCAGCACCTCATACGTCTCGGCGACGATGCGTCCGGCATCGCGCAGGTGGGTAATCTGATCAGGGGATTTGCTGATAACAGCCATGTGCATCCTCATCCAGTCTCATACAGCGCCCGGAAAAGGGGCGGCTTGGAAATATCTCGATCACGAACCGGCATCGCTGATTTCTTCTCACTCTATTAGATGACATTTGCCCACGTGTCTGCTGTCCCTCGCGACGTGCGGACACGCTGAGCGGTCCGCGGCGATCCGTGCGCCAAAGGTACGGTACGAAAGGAGATTGCGGTACATGAAGACACTCACCATCACCACCCGACGCAAAGACGAGGTAGTCGATCTCACCGACGAGGTCGAGCGGTTTCTGCGTGAACAGGATGCGAGTGACGGCATCGTCGTCGCCTTCGCCGCGCACACCACCTGTGCGCTGACGACCGCCGATCTCGATCCCGGTACGGACCTCGATTTGCTGCAGGCGCTGCGCTCGATACTGCCCGAACAACGCTACCGCCATCCACACGACCCCGAGCACGCGCCCGACCATATTCTGGCGTCTCTACTCGGCCCCTCGGTCAGCGTACCGTTCACAGGGCAGCGCCTGCTGCTCGGCACCTGGCAGCGCATCGTGCTGGTAGAGCTCGACGGCCCGCGCCAGCGCACGGTGCATCTCACCTGCGCTTAGCTACCCACACTTCCGCGCCGCCGATGTAACAGTGCAGCGTATCTCCATCTGAACGTCCCGGTCGTCATGTGCTGGACGCTGGTGTCATACAGCGCCGGCATTCGTCGGGGAAGGTAGACGCATATGAAACATGCACTTATCCGGCGCGGTATCGGTGGTTTCTTGGCGAGTATGGGATTGGCCGCAGTCCTCGTGCTCGCCGCCTGTGGGTCATCGGGGTCCAGCTCAGGTGGGCTCTACGGCGGGGGCGGCAGTAGCTCCTCGGCGACGAGCGCGCCCACTGCCCCCAGCGCACCTGCGACGGTCAAGACGGCGACGGTGACGCTCGACGGCAAGTCACAGACGATCCTGACCTCGGCGCAGGGACGGACGCTCTACTATTTCACGCCGGATTCCGCCACGTCGAGCGCCTGCACGGGCAATTGCGCACAGACGTGGCCGCCACTGCTCCAGTCGGGCGGGTCGAGCAGCGTCACCTCCAGCGGGTCACTTCCTGGCAGCCTCACCGTCCTCAACGACGCCAACGGCGCGCAGGTCGCGTACAACGGACATCCGCTCTACACCTACAGCGGCGACAAGGCCTCCGGCGACACCAAGGGCCAGGACCTCTTTGACAAGTGGTACGCTGCGACCCCTGCCCTCGCAGTCAATACCCCGCCGACGGCGACGCCGGGCTACTAGCGGGCCTTCCCTCCCCCAGCCCCCTTCCCCTCGCGAGGGGAAGGGGGAGTTTGGTTTGTGGCCTCCGGGCAACACCGCCGTTTTGGATACTCTCCTCTCCCCGCGGGGAGAGGGGCTGAGGGTGAGGCCCCTCTATCCTCGCCAGAGTGAGCACCCACCTGCCAGCGCCTTGACGCTCCCCCGCGCATCAGCCATACTACGTTCCATCCGTTCCCGCCAGTGATGTGATACTGGCAAATGGCGGGCAGTGATGGCGAGAGGCGGCGCGGCGTGGCGCAGACGCGAACATCGATCTTCCGCGAGCGGCTGTTCGCGGGCCAGGTGATCGTCGTGAGCGGCGGCGGCACCGGCATCGGGCGCGCCATCGCGCGTGGGCTCGCGGGGCTGGGCGCGCACGTCATCCTCTGCTCACGCGACCCCGCCCATCTGGAGCCGACTCGCGCTGAGCTTACCGACGCATGCGCGTCAACCGGCGCCACCGTCGACGCAGTGCCCTGCAACATTCGCGACCCCGAAGCAGTCGAGCGTCTGTTCGCCGAGGTCGTGTCACGGCATGGCCAGGTGGACGGCCTGGTGAACAACGCGGGCGGCCAGTTCCTGCAGCCCGCCGAGGCGATCACGCCCAACGGTTGGCACGCCGTGATCGAGACGAACCTGACGGGCACCTTCAACATGTGCCGCGCCGCCTACCACGCGAGCATGGGCGCGCACGGCGGCGCCATCGTCAATATCGTCATGGAGAACTGGCGCGGCTTTCCGCTGATGGCCCACAGCGCGGCGGCCCGTGCGGGCGTCGTCAACCTGACGCAGACGCTCGCGGTGGAGTGGGCGCCTGCCGCCATCCGTGTGAACGCCGTTGCGCCCGGCGTCATTGACTCCAGCGGGCTGCGAACATATCCGCCAGAGGTGCGCGCCTCGCTCGGGCAGATCGCCGCCGAGATTCCCGCCGGGCGTCTCGGCACCGAAGACGAGGTGGCCGCCGCCGTCGCGTTCTTGCTCTCGCCCGCCGCCGCGTTCATCTCCGGCCAGACGCTGAAAGTGGACGGCGCGGGTTCGCTCTACCGCTTACAGGGCTATACTCTCCCCGAGCACCCACCGTGGCCCGCCTACCCGACTGGCTCCTCATTGTCGGACGAGAACAACGAGATGCCAGTTGACCGCGACGGCGAGAGACGATAACACGCGAACAGGCACGAAAGGCAGACCGAGTGGAGACGCAGCCATCTGTTGACTCAGCAACGACACAGCAGCGGCAAGACACCGCCTCACCGCGCAGCGACTGGACGCTCGCAGGCGCGCGGGCGGTATCCGAAGAGCGCTCCATGCCCTGCCCGAGCTGTGGCGCAGAGATGCCGGACCTCAAGGGCGGCAAGGCGAGCATCTGCCCGGTCTGCGGCTTCAAGGATAGCTGCTGCTACTGATACTGATGTGCGGAGGTCTGCCCGAGCACGACCGCCCGCGACCGCGTGTAGCCGAGGAGCACGCCGCATGAGCATCCTGCCGACCGCCGTCGATCGCACCAGCGCCGCGTATCAGGAGAACATGGCGGCGTGGACGCGACTGCTCGACGAGTTCGCCACCCGGCAGGAGCGTGCGCGGCAGGGGGGCAGCGCACGCGCCCGGCAGCGGCACGTCGAGCGCGGCAAGATCCTACCTCGCGAGCGCGTGGAGCTGCTGCTCGATCCCGGCACCCCGTTTCTCGAGTTGAGCACGCTGGCAGCGTTCGGCATGTACGACAACGAGTCGCCGGGGGCGTCTTCCATTACCGGCATCGGCATCGTGAGCGGCGTCGAGTGCATGATCAGCGCGAACGACGCGACGGTCAAGGGCGGGGCGAGCTATCCCATCTCGGTCAAGAAGGCGCTACGGGCGCAGGAGATCGCCGCGACCAACCGCCTGCCGACCATCTATCTCGTCGAGTCGGGCGGCGCGAACCTGCTCTATCAGGCGGAGTTCTTCGCCGACCTGGGCGGGCGCACCTTCGCCAACCAGACGCGCATGTCGGCGGCGGGCATCCCGCAGATCGCGCTGGTCTTCGGCACCTCCACGGCGGGCGGCGCGTATGTGCCGGGCCTCTCGGACTACACGGTGCTCGTCCGGCGGCAGGCCAAGGTCTTCCTCGCCGGACCGCCACTCGTACGCATGGCGACGGGCGAGGTGACCGACGACGAGAGTCTGGGCGGCGCGGAGATGCACACTGCAATCTCGGGACTGGGCGATTACCTCGCCGAGGACGATGCCGACGCCATTCGCATCGGCCGCGAGATCGTCGCGCGGCTCAACTGGCGCAAATCCGTCCCCGCGCGCCTCGCGCCGCCTGAGGAGCCGCTCTACGATCCCGACGAGCTGCTGGGGCTGGTGCCGACCGACGTGCGCCAGCCGTTCGAGGTGCGCGAGGTGATCGCGCGGCTGGTGGACGGCTCGCGCTTCGAGGAGTTCAAGCGCGACTACGGCACGACGCTCGTCTGCGGCCACGCCCACCTGAACGGCTTCCCAGTCGGCATTCTGGCGAACAACGGCGTGCTATTCTCCGACTCGGCGATGAAGGCGGCGCAGTTCATCCAGCTCTGCAACCAGTCGCGCACGCCGCTGCTCTACCTGCAGAACATCCCTGGCTTCATGGTTGGCCGCCACTACGAAGAAGAGGGTATCATCAAGCATGGCGCGAAGATGATCAACGCCGTGGCCAACTCGTCGGTGCCGCAGTTCACTGTGATTCTCGGCGGCAGCTTTGGCGCGGGCAACTACGGCATGGCCGGGCGCGCGTTCGACCCGACGCTGCTCTTCACCTGGCCCAACAGCCGCATCGCGGTGATGGGCGCAGAGCAGGCGGCCGGGGTGCTCGCGATCGTGCAGTCCGAGGGGGCACGGGCGCGTGGTGGCGAGCCAGACGCGGCCCAGCTCGAAGGGCTGCGTGCGGTGGTGCAGCAGCGCTTCGACGAAGAGTCGTCGGCCTACTTCGCGACGGCGCGGCTCTGGGATGACGGCATCCTCGACCCGCGCGACACGCGCATGGCCCTCACGGTCGGCCTCTCGATGTCCTACAATCGCGACTGGGTCTCGGCGGGCGCGCCGCGCTACGGCGTCTTCCGCATGTAACGGAGTGCGATGATCACCTGCACGCGAACGCTGGTCAGGGTGTGCGGATCGCGCCTCCCGCCAGCCAGGGTGTTCAGCTAAAGGAGCGCAGGGCATGTACTTCACCGAGGAGCATGAGCTGTTCCGGCAGACGATCCGGCGGTTCGTCGAGCAGGAGATCAACCCGCACGCCGAGGAGTGGGAGGAGGCCGAGATCTTTCCCGCGCACGAGCTCTTCAAGAAGATGGGCGACCTGGGCTTCCTGGGGCTGACCTATCCCGAGGAGTACGGCGGCATGGGCCTCGACTTCTGGTACACCGTCGTCTTCTGCGAAGAGCTGGGCCGCGCCAACTGCTCCGGCGTGCCGATGGGCATCACGGTCCACACCGATATGTGTACGCCCGCGCTGGCCGAACACGGCTCGCACGAGCTGAAAGAGCGCTTCCTCGCGCCCGCCATTCGTGGCGAGATGGTCGGCTGCATCGGCGTCACCGAGCCCGATACCGGCTCGGACGTGGCGAGCATCCGCACGCGCGCCGTGCCTGACGGCGACGACTGGGTCATCAATGGACGCAAGCTCTACATCACCAACGGCACCCAGGCCGATTGGGTCTGCCTGCTCGCCCGCACCAGCGACGAGGGCGGCTACCGCGGCATGTCGCTGATCATCGTGCCGACCGACACGCCCGGCTTCAGTGTCAGCCGCAAGCTCAAGAAGCTGGGCAACCATTCGAGCGACACGGCCGAGCTGATCCTCGACAACGTGCGGGTGCCGCGCGCGAACACGATTGGCCCCGAGGGGCAGGGATTCATCCTGCAGATGCAGCAGTTCCAGCGCGAGCGGCTCGTCGGCGCCATCACGTCCTATTCGGGCATGGAGCAGACGGTGCGCGAGACCATCGCGTACACGCAGCAGCGCTCCACCTTCGGCCAGCCGCTGATCACCAACCAGTGGATTCACTTCAAGCTGGCGGAGCTGCTCACCGAGATCGAGATGCTGCGCCAGTTCTGCTATCACTGTGTGCGCAAGATGCTCACTGGCGAGGACATCAC
The DNA here is from genome assembly GCA_964427535.1 of uncultured Ktedonobacterales bacterium. Lineage (GTDB taxonomy): Bacteria > Chloroflexota > Ktedonobacteria > Ktedonobacterales > JADMIN01 > CAYRVF01. The sequence continues at coordinate 13,718 of CAYRVF010000096.1, read as the reverse complement.
CCGCGAGGCCTCGATGGCCAAGCTCAAGGCCGGCCGTCTCTCGCGCGAGGTCGCCGACACCTGCTTGCAGTTCTACGGCGGTATGGGCTACATGGCCGAGACCCGCATCTCGCGCGTCTTCCGCGACTCGCGGCTGCTCTCCATCGGCGGCGGCGCGGATGAGGTGATGCTAGGCATCATCGCCAAGCTGGAAGGCATGCTTCCCGGAAAGAGTAAGAGCCAGCCGCAGACCGCGCAATCCTCGGCAACAGAGCCTGCCCAGCAGGTGACGGCGGGTGCGGCGTCCTAAGAGGGCGACTCACACGATGCTATGACGTGCGGATGAGACGCGGCCAGCGGGAAGGCGAGGAATCCCATGCCACTTGAACATCCCGTGCAACCATCAGTGCCGGGCACTCCACCGCGAACGCCGGGCAGGCGTCCTGAGCGGCGGCGCGCACGGTGGCGCCCGCCCTCCCGGCAACCGCGCTGTACGCGGTGCCAGCGGCTCCTACCGACCGGCTACATGGGACAACTATGCTCCGTCTGTCGCACGCTTCCCGCTCCATCAGCGCGACCGCAATGGCATGACAATCCGCCCACACGGCTGGCGGGCGGCCCAACTCATCCTACACGGGCATACATCCGATATTGACGACTCGGCGAGGAGGCACCTTCCCTATGGCGACGGACGCGCTGCGCATCGGCTCGGCGGAGGGCTTCTACGGCGACGACGTGACCCGCGCGCTGCCAATGATCGAGGGCGGGCACGTGGATGTCGTCTGCTTCGAGGCGCTCTCCGAGCTGACCCTCGCCATTCTGCGTCGTGACCAGATGCGCGACCCGGCGCGCGGCTTCACCCGCGATGTCGAGGTGATCGCCGAGCGCATCCTGCCCGCCGCGTTCGCGCGCAAGATTCCGCTCGTCACCAACGCGGGCGGGCTGAATCCGGAGGGGGCGAGCGCGCTGGTGCGGGGAGTCGCGGAGCGCCTGGGGCTGCGCGGGCTGCGCATCGCCACCGTTACCGGCGACGACCTGCTGCCACGCCTGGGCGAGCTGCAGGCGGCAGGTGAACCGCTCGCCAACCTCGAAACGGGCGAGCTGCTGGCCCTCGACGCCGCAGCAGCCCCGCTCGTGACGGCCAACGCCTATCTGGGCGCGGCGCCGCTCGCCGAGGCGCTGCGCGCGGGAGCTGATCTCGTACTGACCGGCCGCGTCGCCGACCCCAGCCTCTATCTCGCGCCGATGCTCGCCCGCTTTGGCTGGCCGCTCGACGACTGGGACCGGCTGGCGAGCGGCATCATCTGTGGGCACCTGCTCGAATGCACCGGCCAGGTCGTCGGCGGCAACAGCTTCACCAGTCTCGACCCGGCGGCGGGCATCGCTCCCGCCGATCTCGCGCGCCTGGGCTACCCCCTCGCCGAGGTCGCGACGGACGGCAGCTTCGTCGTCACCAAGGTGCCAGGCACACCAGGCCACGTCACGCTCGGGACGGTGAAGGAGCAGTTGCTCTACGAGATGCACGACCCCCGCGCCTACATCACGCCCGACGTGGTCGCCGACATCGGCGCGGTGCGGCTCACGGAGGTCGGCCCGGACCGCGTGCGCGTGACGGACGTGCGCGGCCACCCGCGCACCGAGACACTCAAGGTGAACCTGGGCCGCCTCGAAGGGTACAGCCGCGAGCTGATCTTCACGCTCGGCTGGCCCGAGGTCTGGGCGAAGGAGCGCCAGCTCCGTGGTATGCTCGCAGCCGCGTGGGAGGGTCTGCCGATCACGCGCGTGGACATCACGCATCTCGGGCTCGACAGCCTGTTCGGCCCGCTCGCGCCGTCGCCGGAGGACCCCATCGAGCTGGTCGTGCGCGTGGTCTTGCTGGCGGACGACGCGACGACGCTGAAGATGGCCGTGCGCCGCGCGCTCGCCCTTGGGCTCTCGGGTCCGGCGGGGATGTCCGTCGCGGGCGTCACTGTCGGCGGCGAGCCGCGCCCACAGCTCGGGCTGTGGCCCACGCTGGTCGCACGGTCAGCCGTCGAGCCGCTCGTCCGGGTCAGCTTCACCGAGGTGTAGTGGACTGCATGCCGCGCTACACGCTGTCGCGCGCCCAGGTCTCGTCGCCCACCGATTCGGTGAGCGCGGTGAGGACTTCGTCCTGCGTGGGAAAGCGGCCGAGAGCGCGTTCGAGACGGAGATAGGTCAGACCGACGAGGCGCTTGAGACGGTAGATCGAGCCGCTATAGATCAGGCCGTGAGACGTGCTCGTAATCGTCCCCAGCACGTCGTCACCAGCACCGACAGTTACTTTCATGCTGATTCCCTTCGCCCCGCCCACCACACGCACGACACCGTGCAGCGCGGGTTCCGCCACGTGCGCGCCACTCCCGCGCCGACTGACCCACCGCAAGTGTACCTGTCGAGTGCCCATCGTGCAAGCATATCCGCCGCATGGCCTCGCGGACAGGCATGCGCACCCGGTTCTCCCTGCGGTTCCCCGCCGCCCCTGTACGGGCATCGAGCGCGCATCTCCCTCTCCAGAAGTGGAGTACGTCCCTCACGTGGAACTAGGTAAAATTGCGTAGTCCCACATTGTTGAGCTTATGCTACACTTTCCACAAGAACCCTCGTCTGCTGTAACTCGTCGCGTAGGTTGTGGTGCGTGGGTTGGCGGGGAGGCTGCCCGTCGTGACTCTGATTCCGGTCGCGGCCCGCTACTCGAATACGCTCTCCGGTCACTCCACCGCACGTGCGGCGCACCCCACGGATGTCGCCGATTAGACGCCTTCTTGTTTGTGGCTTCGTCCCGTTTTTCTGTCCCCATGAACTCCCACCCGTAGCGATCCCGACATAGGTCTTATCTTCGCGATCACCACTCAGTTCATCAGCACTCCTGACATCGCCGCCACCTCCGCCGACGCTGGCCGGACTGTGCGTCGCCGCGCCCAGAAAAGGAGTTCGCCTGCCTCGGACGCACGTCTCCTCGCGCGTGCGGCTGGCCATCGACGGTAGTCCTCTCCACCGATGACACCACCGCACCCTCGCTACAAGACTCACCCGACATGTCGCAGTGCAGAGAGAAGGGAAGACGGGTTGTATGGAACGCCACCTGTCAGGGTCATCATCCCTGTCTACTTCACCCGAGACGGCGCCATTGCCCGAGACGGACGGCGGGCACGAGCCAGCGCTCCCGTCGCCACAGGGGCGAGCACCCGGCGGAACCCTGACCCCACCACCACCACGACAAGCCTCGCGGCGGCGCCCGCCCCAGCGTACCCCAGCGCGCGTGCGGACGCCACGGGAGCGGCTGCGCGTGCTGCATCGCCGTAACCAGAAGTATCTGCTGTTGCGACACAAGCGGGCACGGCTGCGCACGGCCGGACGAGGTCGCCGGGTGCGCGGCGTGGCGGCCGCCTTCGTCGCGATGGTGGTGGTGGTCGTGCTCGGCCTGCTCGCCACGGTAGCGAGCGCTGCCCTGCTCTATTACCAGTCGCAGGCCGCGCAGATTCGCGCGCTGCCCCACACGGTCGCCGCGCAAGACAGCCTGCGTATCTACGACGACGCCGGCACGCTGCTCTATCAGACCGACAACGCCGGCGCGCAGCACAGCATCTCGCTCGCCAACGTGCCGCTGACGGTCGTCAACGCGACGGTCGCCATCGAGGACCACGATTTCTGGGTCAACCAGGGCGTGGACTTCACGGCTGTCGTGCGCGCGGTGCAGGCTGATCTGCATGCCGGGAAGACCGCGCAGGGCGCCAGCACCATCACCCAGCAGCTCATCAAGCAGCAGATTCTCGGCAATAGCCCCACGATCGATCGTAAGGTGCGCGAGGTGATTCTGGCGCTGGGCATGACCCTCACGCAGACCTACTCCAAGGGACAAATCCTGGAGATGTACCTCAACACGATTCCCTATAGCCCGCTGGCGTATGGCATCGATTCCGCCGCCCACGACTACTTCGGCTACAGCGACGACCCTCCCACCGGCATGACGGCGGCGCAGCATCTCGACCTGGCGCAGGCCTCGATGCTCGCCGGGATTCCGCAGAATCCCAACCTGAACGACCCGCTGCTGCATCCCGCGCAGGCCGCCACGCGCCAGCAGCAGGTGCTCGCCGCGATGGTGCGCTACGGCTACATCACGCGCGCTCAGGCGGCGCAGGCGACCGCCGAGGCGAAGGCGCCAGGCTTCTTCCATCCACCGTCGGGCGTGGTCAATCTCGCGCCGCACTTCGTCGAGTACATCCAGAACACGCTCGCCCAGTTGGAGGGCAGCGTCATTCCGACCCAGCTCTCGCGCTCGGGCCTCAATGTCTACACCACGCTCGACCTGGCCACGCAGAACAACGTGCAGCAGAACATGCAGAATCACCTCTACGGCAACGACCGCGACGACTACGGCGGCGGGCTGATCCGCAATGACCACCTGACGAACGCCGCCGCACTGCTGGTCGACCACCACACCGGAGCGATCAAGGTGCTGCTGGGCAGTGTCGACTACAACAACGCCACCATCGATGGCAACTTCGACGTCGCGACCGACGGCTACCGGGGGCCGGGCTCGGCGTTCAAGCCAATCGCCTACGCCGCCGCGTTCATGAAGGGCTGGTTCCCCGCCGCGACGATCCCCGACATGCCGACCGAGTTCTATGATGTCGGCGCGGGCAAAATCTACCGCCCGACGGACTTCACCCAGGACGAGTTCCGTGGCGAGCTGACGCTGCGCCACGCGCTACAGGATTCGCTGAACATTCCGGCGGTGCGGGTGATGCAGTTCGCCGGCGTCGACAACGTCGAGCGGCTGGCCCAGAGCATGGGCGTCACCCACTGGGCGCAGGGCGCGCGCTGGGGCCTCTCGTCGGTGCTCGGCTCGCTGGACGTGACCCCGATGGAGATGGTGCAGGCCTACACCGTCTTCGCCAACTACGGCCAGTACATCCCACTTCACGCCATCGACCACATCACCAGCGCCTCGGGCGACGTGCTCTATCAGTACACGCCGCCGCCACCACGCCAGGTGCTCGACCCGCGCATCGCCTTCCTGATCACCAGCGTTCTCAGCGACAACCCGATGCGCGCCGACGACTTCGGCGGCTGCAGCCCACTCTACCTCGACCCGAATCCCGCCGACTGCCAGGCCTATCACTTCAACTCGCCCAACGCCTGGCCCGCCGCGGCCAAGACGGGCACCGGCATGGACTTCTCGGACGACTGGACGCTTGGCTACACGATGGACTACACGATGGGCGTCTGGGCGGGCAACAGCGACCACAGCCCGATGTATCACATCGACGGCATCACCGGCTCGGCGCCGATCTGGTATCACAGCATGCTGCAGGTCGAGCGCGGTCTGCCGAAGCAGCAATTCCCAGTGCCAGCGGGTGTGCAGCGGGCGCCTTACTGCTCGAACGGCATCTGCACCACCGACTGGTTCCTGGCTGGCAAGCTCCCGCCGCCCAACGTGGGCGAAGCGGGACCCGCGTCGCTGCCCTGCATCGCCCTCACCAACGGCGTCGGCTGGGTCCCTTCGTCGCCACCGAACTGTCAGGGGCACGTCCGCCCGGCGACGTATAACTGAGCGAGCGCGGTGTCCGTGGCCTGGAGTCACCGGCCGCGACTAGGCTGGTGGCTCCAGGTCGCGCTCGTAGACGGCCATCGGCGCCTCGGTCACCCGCGTGAAACCCGCGCCATCCATCGCGTCGCGCAGGATGAGCAGGTCGGGCAGCCAGAGGCCGACCCGCGCCAGCCCACGCTCGGCCGCCTGGCGGCGCAGCAGCACGCCCGTGCGCCCGATAGCGTCCGCCAGTCCGTCCAGATAGCGCACCTCCAGCGTACCTGGCGCGCCCGCCCGCGCGGGAGTCGGCACGGCGACGGCCAGCGCCTGGATGGTCCCCCACTCTTCGAGCAGCGCCACATCCTCCGCCGCCAGATACGCCCGCAGCAGTGGCTCGCTGAGCGCCCGCGCCGACCAGTCGTCGATCTCCAGCCCTCCGGTGAGCGGGAGCAAGTTCGACTGCTCAAGTTGCTCCCAGATGCGCTCGAAGTCGTCGGCACGCGCCAGGCGGAGCGCGGTACCGGGCAGCATGCCGGTTGGCGGCTCGTCGAGTGGGGGAGCCTCATAGCGCAGCAGATCGGCGACGTGGCTGAAGCTGAAGCGCTCGAACAGCGCCCGCGCGGCGTCATTACGCAACTCGGCGAAGAGCCGGGCGACCTGGGCGCCGAGCGCGCGAGCGGACCCTAGCGCGCGCGAGGTCATCACGCGGCCGATGCCCTGCCGTCGGTACGCCGGATCAACACGCAGCCCTTCGAGCCAGGCTTCGTCGTCGGTCAGCAGGCGCACATGAAAGACGGCGACCGGGCGGCCCGCGAGCACGCCGACGAGCAGCACCCCGCGCGCGTCGTGCAGCCAGGCCTCCCACACGTCCGCGAGATAGTCGCCCGGCTCGACGAAGGCCAGCACCGCGTCGCGGTCAGTCGAGTCGGCGGGGCGCACCTGCAGCGCATGCGCGCTCCCCAACGCCGCATGCTCCTCCATCCGCCGCCTCCTGTCGCTAGCCCGAGTATGGCCAGAGCTACCTTGCCCCCAGTATACGCGGCGACGTGCGCATGGAGCGTCATCCTTCCAGGCACTCTGCTATCGAGAGGGGAAGTGGGAGTTTGGTGGGATGTCTGCCGGGCGCCGGTGCCGCTGGGCGAGCGCGGGCGAGGCATGCCTCGCCCCTACAGCACGGATTGGTTGGCCACAGCAAATTCCAGCCGCATCGGTCGCGCCGTATGCCCTCGGCGCAACTGGTGCGGCCAGGGCCCCTCCCCTTGAGGGGAGAGGGTAGGGGGAGAGGTTCCGCCGTCAATAGCCGTTGCCGGGATAGCTCCACAGGTGGCCGCCGATACCGTTCGCGGCGCCGGGCACGATGCCCGCGGGCAAAAAGTCGACGCCGTCGGGCACGTCGAGGTAACCGGGCGCGCTGCCCGCGACGCCGGTATGCCCATACTGCCAGACGATCTGGTTCGTATGCGGGTCGATCAGCACGACGCGGTGGTTGAAGTCGTCGTTGAGCAGCACATTGCCGTTCGGCAGTTGCACGGCCAGCGAGGGATTGCGCAGCATGCCTGGGCCCGAGGTGGGATGGTACATCCAGAGCACCTGGCCGCCTGGCGTCATCTTGACCACCGCACCGGGCGTCGTGTAGAACGCGCAGATCACGTTGCCGTCCGGCGTGAAATTGGCATCCGAGGGGTAGGTCACGCTTGACGGAAAGCGCAACGTCCACACGACATGCCCGGCTCTATCGAGCAGCACCGCATCGCGGCCGTTGATCTGGGTGACAAGCGTGCCGCCATCGGGTGCGGGGAAGGCGCCATTGGGCGCGCCCCACGTCACGGGAGGATTCACCGCCCGCACGCCTGTCTGCCCGTACTGCTTGACGACCTGCCCCGTGGCGCGCGAGATGAACAGGATGCGCTGGTTATGGATGTCGGCGACGGTGATGGTACCGCCGTTCGTGGCGGAGAGGAACGCGTCGTCGGGGGTGTTGAGGTAGCCGGGCGCCGACCCCGCCTGTCCCGCGTGGCCGTAGGTCCAGACGATCCGCTCGCTCTTCACGTCGATGATGGAAATCCTATGATTGGCTTCCTCGTTGGTGATGATCTCGCTGAAGTCGGGGCTGAAGAAGGCGTCGTCGTCATCGCGCAGTGGCGAGGACACCCCCGGCGGCGGGAACTGCCAGACCATGTGCTGGTCCGGTGCCACCAACAGCAGCCGTCCGTTGTGCGAATCGGCGATCAGCACGTCGCCGGGCAGCAGTGGGTTCGGGACTGGCCCATGATGTGGCACTGCCGGCCGGTCGAGCGCGCTAGCTGAGGATGTGGCCGGAGCGGTCGGTGAAGGAGCCCCATGTCGCGCGGCACGAGATGCCGGCCGGGGATCGGGCGCGCACGCTGCGCACAGCGTCACCAGCAGCACGACCAGCAGAACCGACTTCCAGCGCGGCACCATGCGGGCGCATCCTTCCATTCGCGCGCGGCATGCGGACTCCGTACGCCGATCCGCGCACGTGAGCATGCAAGAAGCAGTCCAACGGCTCTGGCCAGAGGGGTGACGTACGACACCGGGAAGCGGCGGACACCAGCGATCACATGGGAACTGCCGGGCTGCCCTACGCACCGCCCGGCAGTTCCACGTAGATAGCGCGACGGCGCCGCGCCGCTACTGCTGGCCTGAGTAGGGCGGCTGCTGTGGCGGATACTGCGGAGGATACTGCGAAGCGCCTTGCTGCGGCGGATACTGCGGCGCATCAGGCTGTTGCGGCGGGTAGCCCGCTGGCCCCTGCGGTGGGTAGCCGGGCTGCTGCGGCGGGTAGCCGGGCGCACCCTGGTACATCGACTCCTGGTACGGCGCGGTTGGCGCCGGCGCGCGTCCTTTGCCGATTGCTCCGCCCAGCGCGCCGAGCGCCAGCCCGATCACCACTGAGGCGATGATGGAGATGATCGCCCCAACGAATGATTGTTGGGTGACCGCCGCATGCGTCACCGTGGTATGCGGCGCGCCAAGCTGCTTAGCGAGCTGATCGGCGGCCCGCTGCGCCGCCGTCGTTACCTTGTCGATAAAAATCTGCGTCACGATGATGGAGACAATGCCGCCCAGAATTGATGCCACCAGGCCAGTGTAGAGACCCGCAAGCAGGCCCGTGCTGACCTTGCCCGTGACGGCAGAGGCGCGCATGCCGGCCACGATGTACAGCACAATGGCGAGCACGTAGACGATGATGCCGAGAACGAGGCTCACGCCATTCGGCACGCCGATTGCCGTACTCACAATCGTGCTGATGATGCCAACGATGCCCAGAATGAGTCCAAACACGAGCCCCTGACGCAGAGCGGGATTGCCCCCCGTCTGGTACGACATTGTGCGCCCCCTTTTGGGATGCCATAGAACCGTGCCTGTGCTCAGGCATGGCCGCGGACGCTCGCTGTGTCCACGCGGGCATTCTACACCCCCGTCAGCAGCCGGGCAAGCTCAGAAGCGGGCAGCGTTTCCGCGCGCCAGCTCACGGCGCGGGCGGTGGTCCGGCGGGTGGGGGCGGTGTCCACGGGTACGCGGCGGACGGCCAGCCAGACGGAACAGGCGGCGCATATGGTTGTGGTCGCGGTGGCGCGTCACGCCTTCCGATCGATCCGCCCCAGGCGCCGAGCGCAAGCCCGGCGAGCAGAGAGATGACGATGGCGAAGACCGCATCCACGAGCGTTCCGGCGATGACATACGACGAGGTCATCGTCACCGACTGAATGCCGAACACCTTCGTGGCCGTTTCCATCGCGAGTTGGCTCCGCAGCGTGAGGTCGTCGAGAAAGCGGAGGGTCAATAGGATGTTACACATGCTGCCAATTGCGGACGCGAGCGCGCCCGTGATGAGACCAGCGACAATGCCGCTGCTAACCTCGCCGGTGATGGCGGCGGCGCACTTGCCTGCCCGAAAATAGAGCACCAGCGCAACGGTATACTCGACGAGCAGCAACATGCACACCGGCGGGCCGGAAATGTCGGCCGCGGGGCTTTGCAGTATGGCGCCAAGCAGCGCGACGCCGCCGAGCAGCAAGCCATACCTGACTCCGGCCCGAAGCGCCGGAGAACGCGTGAACGGACGTGACATTTCCCGCCCTCACTCCATCACACATGAGCGTCGCATTCCGCATTGGCCTCAGAGCTGGACGCTCGCTTCGCTCTCAGCGGCATTCTACCTGCTTGCACGGGAAGGTGCAAGCGCGCGGCGAATGGGCGGACGCGCGGAGTGGGGGGAGCATCAGGCACTCGGGCGCGGGCCGGGAGGGGGAGTCGTCCAGGTGGGCGGCGCGCTCGACGGCAAAGGCGGCGGAGGCGGCGAGGGCCACGTGGATGCCTGCGGGCGATACGGCGGCTCGTGTGACCTGACCGACTGGCTTCCGGCGATGGCAGCGTATGCGCCCAGGCCGAGGCCGATCAGCGCGAAGAACGCCTCCTGCGCGAGCAGCCCGACGATCTGGAGCGGCAGCTTCGCGGCGTCGAAGGACGTGAGCACGCCCGTCAGCGTGGCATCGGCGTGTGTGAGCAGCACGGCGACGAGTGAGCAGACGATCCATATCAGCGCGCTCGTCCGCGCGACACGCATCCCCACACGGCTGGCCGGTACGTTGGCCCCAGCGGACGCGAGCGCGACGCGGCGTCCGGCATACCAGCAGAGAGCGAGTGTGGCCAGCCCGCAGAGCGCGATCATCAAGTAGGTGCTCACGAGCGCGGGCAACAGCGCCAGCAACTCCGGCGTCGGGTCCGCGCCCGTGCCGCCGAAGAGGCTGGCGACATCTTGCTGCAGTGAGAGGATGGGCGCACTGTTCGCCTGCGCCGCGCCCGTCGAGACGATAATCTGGAGCAGCGCGATCAGCCCGCCAGCATAACCCAGCAGGCGGGGGATACGCGCCGTCGCGCGAGCACGCTGCGCCATCGCGGTTTCCTTTTCCTCACGGTGGCCGGTCTACCGTCGCCACGGCGTACTCCACGGCGGCGAGCATCGCGCGTGCCACCGCGTGGCCCCCTCTCCCAGCCTCTCCCCCGCCTCACGGCGGGAGAGAGGAGCCAGACACTTCCGCGGTGCGCAGGCGCTCGCATCTCATTCCCCCTCTCTCGGCGTCAGCCGGGGGAGGGGGTCAGGGGGAAGGGGCCAGCCCGCTACTCGTCGCGCTCGATGGAGACGGCGGGCATCGCGGGCATCGTCGGCGAGAGATCCTCCGAGGGCAGGCTGCCGGAGCCAAAGTGCGCGTCGAAGGCGTCGTCGAGCAGGCTGCTCATGCCGTCGATGCCGTCCATGCCGAGCATCTGGCGGGCGCTGCTGGCACTGTGCCCTGCGGCGACCAGGCGCTCGTAGAGGATCTGCAGCTGGTCTTCGTTGGTGAAGTAGAGCGTGAGGTAGCCCTTGCCCTTGGTCGTCCGGTGCAGGCGCACCTTCATCTCGACCGCGCGCATGAACTCCTCTTCGAGCGCCCGTGTCTCGACACTCTGCGGCCGCACCCCCCCGCCCCGGCGGTCTGCTGTATGGCGCAGCGCGGCCTCATTGTAGCGCCGCGCGAGGTCTTCGGCGCCGCGCACGCTCATCTTCTGCGCGATGATCTGCGCCATCGCGCTGATGCGCTCGGCCTCGCCGTTGATCTGCAGCACCGCGCGCGCATGGCCCTCGGTGAAGACCCTGGGCATCGTGATCAGCGCCTCGCGGACCTTCTCGGGCAGTTGCAGCAGGCGCAGCGTGTTGGCGACGGTGGAGCGCTTGCGGCCCACACGCTCGGCGATCTGCTCCTGCGTCAGGCCGTACTCCTCCACCAGCATGAAGTAGCCCTGGGCTTCTTCGATGGGGTTGAGGTCGGTGCGCTGCAGGTTCTCGACGAGCGCCATCTCCAGCATCAGTTGCGGCGTGGCGTCGCGGATGACGACCGGCACGTGCTCCAGCCCGACGAGCTTCGCCGCGCGCAGGCGCCGCTCACCGGCGATGAGCGTGTAGCGCGGCCCGTTGTCGTCCGAGCCGGCCAGCGTCACGAGCAGCGGCTGCAGCAGCCCGTACTGCTCGATGGAGGCGGCCATCTCGCGGAGCTGTTCATCGTCGCCCATCGGGGCGCGCGGCTGCAGCGGATTCGGCGAGATCGCGTCGACGGGCACCTCGAACAGCGCGGAAGCTTCCAGGCTGGTATCCAGCGGCGTATCGTCGGAGACGGACATGATGGGCGCGTCCTCGGGTAAATCGGGGATCAGGGCGTTGAGGCCACGGCCCAGGCCAAATCGCTGCTTAGGCACGGATGACCTCCATCGCGGCGGCGCGCGCGATTACCTCTTCGGCCAGCGCTTTGTAGGCCAGCGCACCCGGTGAGCGCGCGTCGTGATCGAGGATGCTCACGCCGTAGCTTGGCGCCTCGGCCAGGCGCACGTTGCGCGGAATGAGGGTGTTGAACTTCTCGCGCGGGAAGTGCTGGCTGATCTCGTCGACGACCTCCGCCGCCAGGCGCGTGCGCGGGTCGTACATCGTCAGCACCACGCCGAAGAGGCCGATGCGTGGGTTCAGCCGGTCATGCACCAGCTTGACCGTGTTGAGCAGCTGCTGCATGCCTTCGAGGGCGAAGTACTCGCACTGCAGCGGCAGAATCACGCCGTCGGCGGCGGTCAAGGCGTTCACCGTCAGCAGGCCGAGCGAGGGCGGGCAGTCGATGAGCACAAAATCGAACTGGCCCTTGACCGCGTCGAGGATACGCGTCATGCGAAACTCGCGCTGGTCGAGGTAGACGAGCTCGATGTCGGCGGCGTAGAGGTCCACTTTGGCCGGCAGCAGCGCGAGGTTCGGGTTGTTGGGGTTGATGTTGCGCTGAATCACCTCGTCCACGCCCACCGTATCGGCGACGAGCAACTCATAGATGGAGTTGCCCACGCGGCGCGCGTCGACTCCTAGGCCCGTCGTCGCATTCGACTGGGGATCGAGGTCGATCACCAGCGTCTTGCGGCCCGCATTCGCCAGGAACGCGGCGAGGTTGATCGAGGTCGTCGTCTTGCCGACGCCTCCCTTTTGGTTGGCAATCGCGAACACCCGTGTATCTGGCACCGGCACCCGCCCCCTTCTTTCGCTGCGGCGACATCGCGCGTCGTGCATCTATCTCAAACATCAGCGCTGACTTGGTTCCTGGCAACGCTTTCACAGGCTCCGGCTGCCAGCGCGTGTGAGAGCCAGCCTCCGTCCTGGTGGGCCAGCACATGCGACGCAGAGCACGCCTGAGCTTGAAAGATGCTTCGCATTGTACCGTAGAGCGGGAAGCAGGCACAAGATTTTGGTGGAGGGATGCCCCGAGTGGGCTACGTGGGCTGTAGAGAGATGCATTGCCACGCGCAACATAGCAGACGCACGGCGAGAGGGCACACGACCGCCAGATCGTCTCTGACGGCCGCGCGCCCTCAGTACAGCCCGCCTCAGGCGGTCGGGGGTAAGTCGTTCGTAGCCGCTATGGGACGAGCACCGCGCGGCCGACGATCTTGCCTTGATCGAGGTCGTGCAGCACCGTCTGCGCCTCAGCCAGTGGATAGGTGCTGCTGGTGATGTGGACACGTCCCTGGTGGTGCAGCTCCATCAGCTCGGCCAGGTCGTTATACGTGCCGACCAGGTTGCCAACGATCTTCCACTCGCGATTGACCATCGAGAGGGTAGACAGAGGCACTTCGCCGCCGTAGCCGATGATCGAGTAGGTACCACCCTTGCGCAGCATCTTGAGCGCCGTCTCGGGCGTGCCCTTCTCGCCAACAAAGTCGATGACGACGTCCGCGCCCTGGCCGTCGGTCAGGTCGAGCACCTCGCGCACCCCGCCGTCGCTGCCCGTATGCACGCCGGAGTGCGCGCCGAGCTGGCGGGCGAAGTCGAGGCGCTCGCGCTGGGTATCGACGGCGATGACCTTGGCGGTGGTCAGCACGCGCAGCAGTTGCACGCCGAAGTGGCCCAGGCCGCCCACGCCCATCACGACCACGGTGCTACCCGGGTAGGTGTCGGGCGCGATCTTCTTGACGGCGTGATACGCCGTGATGCCCGCGTCGGCGAAGGGCGCCAGCGGCACCGGGTCCGTGCCCGCCGCCAGCGGCACCACCGCGCGGATGTTGGTGCGCAGATACTCGGCATAGCCGCCGTTCGTCCCGTCGAGGCCGGGGAAGAAGGCGTTGATGCAGTGCATGTCGTTGCCCGCCCGGCAGGCGC
>CAYRVF010000095.1:10756-20512 GCA_964427535.1 uncultured Ktedonobacterales bacterium | reverse complement strand
CCAAACGCCAGGAGTGATCCTGAGACACGACCCGAACAGACGTAGCCGGAACATACGCGAGTACCTGTGAGATAAGAGAGACTTCGAATGAGTATGGATCGACAAGAAGCTATTGAATTTTTGGTAGATCATTACCAGAACCCGCGCAACCGGGGACCGCTCGAAGACGCGGATATTCACCTGAACGGCGGCAATCCAGGGTGCGCCGACACGATCGAGATGTTCGCGAAGATGGGCCCGGATGGGCGCGTCGAGTCGGTCTCGTTCGAGGGATCGGGCTGCACGATCAGCATGGCGGCGGCGTCATACGTGACGGAGATGGTGCAGGGCATGACGGCCGAAGAGGTCGAGGACCTGAACTTCGAGACGCTGATCGACGACCTCGGCCGCGAGGTGGTGATGGCGCGCCCCACCTGTGCGACGCTCGCGCTGGGCACACTCAAAAAGGGCGTCCACGAGTACCGCATGAACGAGCTGGCGGGGAAGAAGTAGGGCGGGACCTCCCCGCTCTATTCGCCATACAGAACCTAACCCCCTGCCCCCTTCCCTTGAGAGAAGGGGGCGCTGTATGAGCGTTCACGTGGGCGGGGGCAGTGCGTGCGGCTGGTGGGGTTGGCGTTGGGGATCGGTAGGGACGCGTCGTGGGATGCTCGGCTTGTGGGCCGGTGTCCCACGACGCATTGTGATTACTTGCGCTTAATGTACTTGAAGGCTTCGGCGTATTCCATCTCGTGGCCGTATTTGCGGGCGGCGAGGGCGGTCTCGCGCGCGCCTTCGGTGACCCGCTCGGTGGGGTCCCAGTCGTGGAGCTGACTCTTGTGGGCGCGCAGGGCGGCGATCTTCTTGTCGAGGAAGCCGCCGACGTCGACCCAGCGATCTGGCTCGGCGGCGCCGGCGATGTACACCTCGGTGACTTCGTGTGTCGGCAGGCCCTCGGCGGCCAGCTCGGGGAAGGCCAGACGTGTGCCCGCGACTGGGATGATCGCGGCGAGGGTAACCTCTCCGGCGATGCGGTGGTCGGGATGGTTGACGTAGCCGGTGGAGTAGTAGCGCAGCGGGTCCTGGCAGATGACGATGTCGGGCTTGGTCTGGCGGATGACGCGGGCGACGTCACGTCGGGCATCTAGCGTTGGTTCGAGCCGCGAATCGGGGTAGTCGAGGAAGTACACCTTATTCTGGATGCCGAGGGCGTCGGCGGCGGCCTGCGCCTCCTGGCGGCGGGTGGCCTTGAGGCGTTCGAGGGTCATTTCGGTGTCGCCCTGGTCGCCAGCCGACCCATCGGTGATGATGCAGTAGTTGATGTCGTATCCCTCGCTCGCCCAGCGCGCGAGAGTGCCGCCCGCCGAGAACTCGCCGTCGTCGGGGTGGGCCATGACGATGAGCACGCGCTTCGGCTGCGGCGTAGCGATATCCGTCTCCGCCATTCCAAACCTCTCCAATATTCTGCTGACGATTCTACGCTTCGGCTCGCTCGCTCGAAGCCACTTTCTCTATTATGCCTTGCGATGCCCGGTCATACAAAATCGGCGTCTTATCCTGCCGTAGTTTCTTCCCACCGCTCGCGCCTAGCCGCGAGGAGGGCCAGCCCCTCGGTGAGTAGCGCCTGATGTGCGGGATCGTTCAGCCAGCGACTGACGCCGGAGGGGTGTGGCAGCGGGATAATGGTGACGCCGTTACGCTCGAACGCGCGGCCGATGACGTCCTCCAGCTTGCTCGGACCGAGGAAGGCATTGATGGCCATGCCACCCGCCGGAAGAATGACATCCGGACGCACAAGCTCCAGCTCGCGCAGCAGGTAGGGGCGGCAGAGGGCGAGCTCGGCGGGCGAGGGCTTGCGGTCGCCACCCCCACGCGGCGCCTTGCCAGGATCGCAGCGCGTAAGCGCGGAGATGTAGACTTCGCGGTGCAGCGCGCCCGGCACGAAGCCTGCCCGCTGGAGCCAGCCATCCAGAATACGCCCGCCTGGGCCGCTGAAGGGCACGCCGCGCTCGACGGAGAGGTGGCCCGGCGCCTGACCGACGAGCATCACCCGGTCGCCGATGCGTCCGCGTGTGCCTGCGACGGAGTTGGCTTTTGCCAGGTAGCCCGCGACGACACAGAGCTGGCAGGTGGCCATCTGCTCGTGCAGGGCGCTCAGGGCGGCAGCGCGCTCGGCGGTGCGCTCGTCAGCCGGGAGCGGCGGGAGGATGGTGATCGGGCTTGCCAGGGCGGTCTGGCGCGCGAGAGATGGGGGCGTGGTCACTGGATGTGGGGCTCCATGCTGGGATACTGGCCGCGATAGTAGAGCAATGGCTCCGGCTCGTCGCCGACGCCCAGCGCCTCGACATGGCCGACGAAGATGCCGTGGTCGCCGCCGGGATAGACGTCGACGAGGCGGCAATCGACCCAGCCCAGGCAATGGTTGAAGACGGGCGCGCCGGTACTCTCGCGATGCGTTAGCACGCCGCAGAACTCCCTGAGGCGATACTCTGAGTGACGGGCGAAGCAGGCGGAGATGTCGTCCTGTGAGGCGCCGAGGATGTTCACCGCGAAGATGCCTGAGGTACGCACCAGCTCATACAGGGCGCTCGACCGGTCGAGGGCGATGAGGACAAGCGGCGGATCGAGTGAGAGCGAGGCGAAAGCGTTGACGGTGATGCCCGCGCGCTGCTCTCCGACGCAGGTGGTGACGACGGTAACACCCGTCGCGAAGCGGCCCATCACAGCGCGAAACTCACGGGAACTAAAGCTCATGCTGATGTCTCATGTACACGGGAAGGCGTCCTCATGTGCCCTCCATGCTGATACTTTCCTGCAGGAAGTATACGTTCACGTGAGCGGACGCCGCAAACCGGCCATTGGGACAGGAGCAGAACCAGCGGGCCACGCGGGCGCACTGGCGGCGAGGTAGCATCGTGGATGGTATACGCAGGACGCCCGGCAACGCGACCCGCCGCCTCGCCAGCCGGACAGGCCGGAGAATGCGGCGGCGCGTGAGGCGCTAGAGCGCGCTGCTGATGTTGCTGAAGATGGATGAGATCTGCGGGCCAAGCAGGATCAATGCGGCGATGACAACGACCGCGACGAGCGCGATGATCAGCCCGTACTCTACCAGTCCCTGACCACGATGAGATCGAGTGATATTCACGTTTTTCTCCCTCAGTTCTCGCCCAGACGAGCGGGCAGACTATCGTGACTAGAATACAGGATGCATGCAAGACCATGTAGTCGAGACTGGCGGCCCGAGGGCGGCGCCGTGATACTATCGGTGCGGAGAAGGCGCGAATCAGCCACTACGCGAGCGCGGTGATTCGCGGGCGTCGGCAGCCCGAGAAGAGAGGCATCTACATGGCACAGGCGACGATAGGCGTGATCGGCGGCAGCGGTCTGTACGCGATGAATGGATTGAGCGACGTCGAAGAGGTGACGCCCGAGACGCCATTTGGAGCGCCCAGCGACAGCATCACGGTTGGGACGCTCGAAGGCACGCGCATCGCCTTCCTGCCACGGCATGGACGTGGACACCGCTACAGCCCGACTGAGGTGCCGGTGCGGGCGAACATCTGGGCGCTCAAGAGCCTGGGCGTGCGCTGGGTGCTCTCGGTGAGCGCGGTCGGCAGCCTGCGCGAAGACGTCGCGCCTCGCGATCTGCTCGTGCCCGATCAGCTTTTCGACCGCACCAAGAGCCGTGTCAACTCGTTCTTCGAGGGCGGTGTGGTGGTGCATGTTGCGTTCGCCGAGCCGTTCTGTTCCACGCTGAGCGGCATCCTGGTGGAGGCGGCGGGCTCGCTCGGAACCGCGAAGGTCCATCGCGGCGGCACGTTTATCTGCATGGAGGGGCCGCTCTTCTCGACGAAGGCCGAGTCGCGGACGTACCGGCAATGGGGCGCGGACATCATCGGCATGACGGCGCTGCCCGAGGCGAAGCTGGCGCGCGAGGCTGAGATGCACTACGCGACGCTCGCTTGCATCACCGACTACGATAGCTGGCACGAGTCGAAGGAGCCGGTCACCGTCGAGATGGTTGTCGCGAACCTGCGGGAGAACGTCGCCAACGCGCAGCGCACGATCCGCGAGATTGCCCGGCGCGCGTCAGCGCTGGAGCGCCCGACGACCTGCGGCTGCGACACGGCGCTGGCCTCAGCGGTGTTGACTGACCCGCGATACATCCCGCCGGAGGTCAAGCAACGGTACGCGCTGCTGCTGGGCAAGTATCTGAAGTAGCCCGGCGCACGTGCGGGGGAAGCGCCAGGAGCCACGACGACTGTGAGTGAGCGCGCTCGTCGTGGCTCGTTTGTGTCAGTCGACGCCCGAGGGTTGCTCCTTCGCGCGCGCGGCGACGTCGCGGGCGTAGATGTTGCGGCCGAAGATGCCGAGCACGGCGGCGATTAGCAACGCGGGCGCGCCGACGAGCAGCAGCGCGAGTCCGGTTTGCTCGCCGAGAGCGGTGGAGAGCGAGCCGATGGCGCCCGGCGCCCACGCATCGCCCAACAGATGCGAGATGAGCAGCACGACCGCCACGGAGCTCGCGCGCAGATGCGGTGGGGTGGCATCCTGTGTCGCCGCGTTCAGCGGGCCGTTTGGCACGTAGATCGCCAGCACGGTGAGCGTGCCCGCCACGACGAAGACCGGCAGCGAGCGCGTCGTGAGCATCAGCACGTAGAAGACGAGCGCGACGCCGAAGCCCACGCCCGTCGCGAGAATACGTCCGCCGGGGGAGCGCCTGCTCAGCCAGCCCGCGAGCTCGCCGCCGAGCAGTGCGCCGCAGATGCCTCCCACAATCAGAATGCCGCCGCTGAGGAGCGAGACCTCGGTGGCCGTGAGCCGGAAGGGACATTGCGGCGACCGCAGATAGATCGGCAGAAACGTCACCGTGGGGGTCACGACGATGAACGTGAGCGCCTGTAGGCCGATACCCAGCCGCACCGTCGGAATGGCGAGCACCGCTCGTGTGCGCGCCGCCGCGTCGGCCAGCGCTTGCCGCGTCGCCGTCGTTCGCCGCTGATCCGCGGACGACTCCGCGTGTACGGGCTCCGCGCTTTGTGGCGTCTGGCGGAGATCGTGGACGAACCACATCAGTGCGGCGAAGATGAAGCCGGGAATCGCCGCTACGACGAAGGCGACGCGCCACCCCGCGCTAGGACCGAGCCAGGCGAAGAATGCCGCGCTGACCGCGAAGGCGAGTGCCGTGCCCACGAGTTGCCCGGTGGCCCAGCGGCTCATGATCCGCGCCCGTCGATTGAGCGGAAAATACGCGCTGAGCAGCGCCGTGCCCGCGGGATAATAGCTTGCCTCGCCGACGCCGACGAGCGTGCGACTGACAAACAGCCCGCCGAAGCTGCGCACGAAAGCGGTCGCGCCGCTCATCAGGCTCCACAGGCCGACGCCAAGCGCGACGATGCGCGAGCGATTGGCGCGGTCGGCGAGCACGCCCAACGGCAGTGTCGCCAGCGTGTAGACGGCGAGAAACGCGCTGCTCAAGAGGCCGATGTCGCGGTCGTTCAGCGCGAATTGTGTCTTGAGGGTCGGACCAACCGCGACAGTCAACAGACGGTCGAGATAGTTCACCACGCTGATGCCAAACATGAGCCAGAAGACCCACATTGGCTTCGAGAGCGCGCGTGCCAGCCTGCCTCGGGGCGTGGATGGTCTCTCGGGTGCTGTCGCGGCGATAGGCGTCTGGGTATGCGCGTCGGGCGCGTCTGATGGTCTAGTTTGTGGCACGGCAGCGCACACCTCTCGGCACATCACATACAGAACGGTCAGGGAACGACGACGCAAACGCGGGACGTATAAGACATATGTCAGGCGGCACAGTGCTCGGCCGGCGAACGACGCGCCACTCCCACTATACCAGAACCACCACTCCACAGAATGTGACAGGGACCACCTCTGGGCATTTGGAAGCAAGCTCGATTACATGCCACAGCGCGCGACCCCGCCCGAATGTGAGCAGCAAGGCGGCATGCGGGTTGGAGCGCCACGTCACGCATTACGGATAGAATGATGCGCCGGGAGTCGCGCTGGGCGGCGGACCATCCGGTGGAGGCTGGGGCGGGAACCAGTTGCTCGGCGGCGTGGGACTGTCAGTTGGAACCGGCGACGGTGTGGGCGTCGGAAAAAACGTCGGCTCGATCGGCGGCAGCGGGGTGCGCGTTGGCGTGGGCGCCGGCGTGGCGGTTTTCAGTGGCGCCGGGGTCGCGGTGGCTGTCGGCACGGTCGTGGCGCTGGGCGAGGCGCTGGGCGAAGCGGATGGCGCGGACGGTGAGGCCGACGCGGAGGAAATGGGTGCAGGAGCGCCCTGGATAGGCGTGTCGTTGGGGCTCTGTATCTGACCGTTCGAGTTGATGAGCACGTTGCTCAGGACGCCAAGCGCGATCGCCAGCAGCACGACCGCGAAGGCGAGCACGGCGAAGCTTCCGTTCAGCCGCGAGATGATTGACGCTTCCGCGACATGCGGGGTCCGCGGGCGCACGGGACGGTACACCGGCACGTAGGGACGCGCGAGCGGTTCATCGATTCCCGGCTGCACTGGCCAGACGACGGGCAGCTCAGGGTCTGTTGGGAGCTCTGCCCAGGCCGCGTCGTCCTCGTCGGGTGGGAGCGGCCCAGGGAATACCTCCATCGCGCTGTTGTCCTTTCGTCAGCGCCAGAGAATGGTGCGACGCCGCGCGGAGGCGGAGCGTGCAGACGGCGCTGGCGTCTGATGGCGAGGTCCCGAAACCCGGCCTTTTCCTGTGATCGTCGCACTCGCCAGCAGCATATAGCAAAGCCGAGGCCAGGCCACCTCTGCCATAGGGGAGTGTTTACCAGCACATGCGCGCAGTCGTCGGAGAGGCGTTACCGCTTTAGGCAGATGAGGTGTAGGTTCGCTCGATGGCCTTGCGCACGCGCGCACGACCTTCGGCCGCGCTCAGTCCCGTTTGCCGCTCGATCTGGCGCGCGACCGCCGCCAGGTCGTCATCCTTGATCGCCTCGGCAAACCAGCGCGCGTAGTCGCCACGATGTAAGTGATACAGCCAGGTGTCGTCGTCCACGCCGTCTGCCAACTGGGCGAAGAGCGTGAGGTTCTGGGCACGCAAGTGGAGCCGATCGTCAGGCCCCCGGAAATAGAAACTCTTGTCTTCGCCCAGATCGCCCTGCGCGTACTTGCGCTTGTGGCGCGAGCGTTCCACGTGTGACGCAACCCCCTGTATGCGGACTGGCACCGCGTCGGTGCGACGGAACCAGACGAGCGCCTCCCCTGGCCGCATCGGCGCGTCAGCAGTTCCCTCCGCGCCGCCGCTTCCCGGCTTCTTCGCGACCGGGCGGTCGGTCAACGGTGGGACCGCCTGGCCGACGACCTCGCCGAACGCGCGCAACGTCTCGAAGGGCGCATCGCCGACCGCAATGAGCACGTCCACCTGGTCAAGGACCGCGGCAGCGAGACGCTCGGGATGTATGGTGATGAGGAGGAGCGCAGGCACCTCTTGCAGGAGGTCCACAGACTCGGGCTCCGTTCCGGCGGGCAGCACGTGGTGGGCCTCGTCCACCACCAGCCAGTGTGGCCGGCCGCTCCGCGACGCAAGCGGCAGCAGGCCCGCGAGCGTTTTGGCAAAGTAGGCGGGACGGTCCTCGATCGAGATCCCCAGCAGATTCAGGGCGACCTGTACGTCAGGGTGCTCCAGCACCTGCAGCGCCTCGTCCAGGGTGGGCACGCGCTCAGGGGTACCGAGCGAGATTGCGTCGGTGAGCTGGGCATAATCCCCTTCAGGATCGATGATGCACTGCTGGTATCCTCGCTCGGCCACCTCCTCAAGGAAACCAGTGGCGAGTGTGGACTTGCCACTACCCGAGGGGCCAGCGATCAGCACCTTCACGCCGAAGGGAGGGAGAATCACGGTGCTCCCGTCGCTGCTCCGGGTGCCGATGGGGAGATCACGACGCCGCAGGTGCGCGGTCTCGTCGCGCAGGTCGTCGGCGATCAGGCGGTCGATGATCTCGGCCACGCCCGCGCCCCGGGCACCACGCGTCGTGATGTCGGCACGCTCTTTCACCACGGGCAAGGCGTTGGCCACGGCCACCGCGCACTCGCAGCGGGCGAGAAAGGCATGGTCGTTCTCGGCGTCGCCCACTCCCATGGTGTTGTGCGGCGAGAGGTCCAAGTCGTCGAGCGCGGCGGCAAGCCCCGTCCCTTTGTTGACGCCCGCCGGCAGCACCATGACGGCGCCCTTGTTGAAGACGACCTCCATCTCCAGCCCCAGCGCGCGGATCACCTCCAGCACGATCGTCTCGTTGGGTTCCCAGGTGGCCACTATGGAGCGCCCCACAGAGAGGGGGTGCACGCCGCGCGCACGCAGCTCCTGGACGAACGCCTTCGGAGGCGGCTCAGCCAGCGGGCGCTCGTCGCGCGTAGCAGGGTGATACAGCAGCGCGCCATTCTCGGCGACCACACGGTGGAAGAGGTCAACTCGCGGAAAGGCGCGCTCGAGGTCTTCTAGCTCGCGGCCGGTCACCAGAATCAGCTTGCGGCCCGACGCCACGAGGCGTTCGAGCGCGTCGACGACCTCGCCGCTCACCACGCCGTCCGTTGCGAGCGTGCCATCGTAATCCGTGGCGAGGGCCAGAAACCGCAAAGGAAACATGCTACTGCGCCTCGTTCGCCGCCGCTATTCGCCTGCGAAAAACATCAGGGTGAGAGCGCCGCCCGGATCACGGGTGCGCTTGTGTTGTCCGTCCGGCTCTGGTCGAGTGGGACGCTTCCCTGGATGAAACGCCCGGAGAGCTTGCAGAAGATATGCCATCGTCCGCGAGGGGCACGCTGGCGTGACCGCTCGTACCGCATAGTATGGGGCATCTGCCGATGCTACGGGACGATGTCGGCGACCGACTCGACGATGCGCCAGGGGCGGTAGGGGAAACGGTCGACCTGGTCGCGGCGCGTGACGCCAGTCAGCACGAGGATGGTTCGCATGCCGGCCTCAGTGCCGGCGACGATATCGGTATCCATGCGGTCACCGATCATGACGGAGGTCTCAGAGTGACCGTTGAGCTGGCGCAGGGCGGCGCGCATCATGAGCGGATTCGGCTTGCCAATGAAGTAGGGCTTGACTCCGGTTGCCGCTGAGAGCAGCGCGGCCAGCGCGCCCGTCGCGGGGAGCAGACCTCCATCGCCAGGGCCGTTGACGTCGGGGTTTGTAGCGATGAAGCGCGCACCGCCGAGAATGAGACGGGTGGCCTGCGTGAGCCGCTGGAAGCTGTAGGTAGTGGTTTCGCCGACCACGACGTAATCGGGCTGGACGTCGGTGAGCGTGTAGCCCGCGCCATGCAGCGCGGTGGTGAGGCCCGCCTCGCCGATGACGAAGGCAGAGCCGCCAGGCTTCTGTGAGTGCAGAAATTGCGCGGTGGCCAGCGCAGAGGTCCACAGTTCGTCAGTCTCGACGTGCAGCCCATTGTGGCGCAGGCGGCTCTGGAGATCGCGCGGCGTGTAGAGCGAGTTGTTGGTGAGAATCAGAAATGGACGACCGGCCTCACGCAGACGCGCGATGAACTCATCGGCGCCGGGGACCACCTGAGACCCACGCACCAGCACGCCATCCATGTCCATGAGGAAGGTCTCAATGGGAGCCGTCTCGTCACCTATGGTCATCGGGTCCTCCCGGCGTCCGTTACGCTGAGTCGTCGCATCTCACACGTCATTCGGCACTCATGCTACACCGCCGTGCCTCGGGCGTCCAGAGGGGATGACAACCTGGCGATGTGCGTGGGTGGTCTCGTGTCTGGCGTCGACGCACTCAG
>CAYRVF010000095.1:0-10656 GCA_964427535.1 uncultured Ktedonobacterales bacterium | reverse complement strand
GTTCCGGTTGGGCACACGCTGGACGAGAGCGAAAAGTACATCTACCTCAAGTCGTCGGTGCGAGAGCTGCGCGCGGCGGCGACAAGGGCGGTTCCGGCGATCGGCAACCGCACGGTCTGGATGCTCAGCTCGACGGCCGAGGGCGGCGGCGTGGCTGAGTTGCTGCAGTCGGGAGTATCATTTCTGCGGCAGGTGGGCGTACGCGTGCAGTGGGCCGTGATCGTGCCCGAGGACGCGCGCTTCTTCGAGCTGACCAAGCGCATCCACAATCTGCTGCATGGCGCTGGCACACCCGACCTTTCCGTCGATGATGTGGCGCTGTACGAATCAGTCAGCCGGCACCTTGCGGATGAGCTCCGCGGGTTTGTGCGACCTGAGGACGTGGTGTATGCACATGACCCACAACCGCTCGGAGTTGGGGCGGTGCTCGCGCGGGACCAGCATTGCCAGTCGATCTGGCGCTGTCACATCGGATTGGCGGAGCATACCCCAGCCACACGCGCGGCGTGGACTTTCCTCAGACCGTGGGCGGAGGTCTATGATCGTGCGATTTTCTCGCTGCCAGAGTACATCCCCTCGTTTCTGAGCAACCGTGCGACGGTGATATATCCGGGCATCAATCCGCTGACGGAGAAAAACCGCGAGCTCTCGACGCACACTCTGACAGGCACGCTGGTGAGCGCGAAGCTGGCCGGCGCGCCAGGCTCGACGATCAATGGATCGTTCGTGGCACCCGCGTCGCGCCTCCAGCCGGGTGGCTCGCTCGCGCCCGCGACACAGCCCGATGATCTGGAACTCCTCTACCATCCGATTGTGCTGCAAGTCTCGCGCTGGGATCGCCTGAAAGGTTTCGCGCCACTGCTGGAAGGCTTCGCCCGTCTCAAACGCGAGCGGCGCCAGCGGCAGCAGTCCGCTCGACATGGCGAGGTGCTCGACCTCGTGCGGCTGGTGCTCGCCGGACCAGACCCCGCGGGTGTGAAGGATGACCCCGAGGCGCATCTGGTGATGGAGGAGATCGGGCGTCTCTGGCTCGGCCTGGAAGAGGATGTGCGGCGCGACGTTGCCCTCGTGACGCTGCCGACGACGAATCCGCGCGAGAACGCGCTGATGGTGAACGCGCTGCAGCGATGTGCCACGATCGTCGCGCAGAACTCATTGCAAGAGGGCTTCGGGCTGACGGTTACGGAGGCGATGTGGAAGGTATGCCCGATACTCGGCTCGGCAGTCGGCGGCATCCGGGCGCAGGTGCGCGATGGTGAGGATGGGCGACTCGTGCGGAACCCGCAAGATACCGAAGAGATTGCCACGACGCTCGGCGAGATGCTCGTGGACGAGCATGCATGGGACATATGGGGACGCAACGCGCAGGATCGCGTCACCGAGCATGCGCTCGTCTTCACACAGGTGCGCCGCGAGCTGGAGACAATTGCGCAGGTGGTGGAGGCGGGCAGAACCTCACCCCCTCCCCCCGTCTCTTGAGGGAAGGGGCCGCAGGTCGGGCGTGCGTGGCCAGGATCGAGGTGTGATGCGTCGTCACCTCGCCGAAGCCAGCGCGCTACGAGACAGGCTCTGCACCGAGTACCTCATCGAGGCGACGGGCGAATGCGCGGGGACGACTGATGCAGCCCGTGTGGTTGCCGGGAAACGTGATGAGGTCAGTGCCCAGGCGCTCCGCTAGGGCGGCGGTACACCCGTATACTAGGGTGTGTCGCTCGCGTCCTACATGTCCGCTAGCCAGCGCAATCTTGCTGGATGCGTCTGTGAGGGTAGGCAGGTCGAGGCGATAGCGGAGGATGGCTGGTACGGTGTACGTGAAGAGCATCACGGCGCTGGCGGCAGCCGCTTGGGGGTCGGGTGGCGGAAGCTCGACATCCGCTTCCCACTCGTCATCGGCCCCGCCATTCGCTGCCGTCATCTCCATGATCGCGGCCAGCGCACCTTCCTGGCGAAAGGTCTCCAGATGGTGCTCCTGTGACTGGTCGAACGCGGGGAACACGCCCGGGACTGTCGGCTCATGCGCGACCAGGAGGCGCACCTGTTCCGGGAAGCGAGCGACCAGATCCAGCCCGACGAGACCACCCGCGCTGCTGCCAAAGACGTACGCAGGTTCCGTCGTGAGTGTGCGTAGCAGCGCGTGGGCATCGTCACCATGCCGCTCTATGCTTCTGTCGGCACGCGGGTCGTCGAGCGGACTCTTCCCGGCCCCACGGCGATCGTAAGTGACGACGGTGTACCGATCGGCGAGGAGGCTGGCGATACCGGCAAACGCGCTGCCATTGCCACTGCCCCCGGCGATCAGGAGCAGCACGGGGCCGGAGCCACGTCGCTCATAGGTGAGCTGTGCTCCCGGCACGATCACGGTGTCGTGGTGTGTGAGACGCATGTATCTTCCTTCTCGGTCGCCGACAGACGGATGCGGCACAGCGGCTGATGGTCTACGCCAGTCACTGCTGGTCGATCTCAGCTCTATGCTGACTGAGTGGCGCTGGCGAGGGAGAGGGTGCCGCGCTCGTGACCGGCACGCAGCTCTTTCTCATAGCGATCGAAGCGGCGGCTTACGTGCATGCCCGCACGCTCGTAGAGGCGAGTAGCACCGGTCAAGTTGCTGGCATCTACGCCGAGTACGACACTGCGGATAGACCGGCGATAGAACTCGCCGAACGCATGGCGGAGCAGCGCAAGGCCGAGACCACGCCGCCGGAACGCGCGCCGCACCGCGAGGGTGTCGACCCAGCCAGTCTCGCCCCGAACCGAGCAGAGCGCGATGCCACCGACCTGATCGTTCTCGCCGGCCAGGAACCAGAGGGTGGGGTCGTCCCCGTCGAGCGCGACGAGCCGTTGCCATTCCTCGAAAGGCGTGGGCAGATGGCCGAAGTGGTCTGAGAAGGCCTCCTCGTCGACCTCGTAGGTGGCGTAGTCGTCAGTTTCGCGGGCGCGCGTGCGCACGGTGATGCCCTCGGGCCACTCGGGCGCGGGTGGGGGCGTGGTCATGTCGATGCGCATGCGCCAGAACGTGCGGATACGAGCAAATCCCTGATCGCGCAGCGTCTGTCCCGCGGCGGCATTCTCGCTGTTCACGGACAATATGATCAGCGAGACGCGGACACCGGGCTCGGCAAGAGGCTCGATCTCGCGGGCGCGGCGTTCGATCCACTGGACGACGTACGCGCGAAGCGTCTCGGGGTCGTGCGCGGGATGCAGACACATCTCGCCGTAGATATGGATATGCTGCGTGTCGAAGACGGAAGCGTAGGCGGCGAGCGTGCCATCGGCCGCGCTGACCACCAGTGAATCGGTCTCCAGCGAGAAGCCGGGGAACTGCCAGTCCTTGGCGATGTCGTCTCTGGTCCACTCCGGCGCGCCAAACTCGGCGATCTCGTGCAACTCGATCAGGCGCGCGACCGCGTCGAGATCTGCCAACGTCGCCGGGCGCGGCGTGTAGCCGGAGGGTAGTCGCGAGGTCATCGGTCTCTCCTGTATATGGGCTGTCTCGCCAGAGCGTGATGGAAGTGACGCGGCACGGCGGACCTGTGTGAACGGATGCGCTTGTGCGCTAGTGAACGGGCTGCGGAAGCTGGCGCCGCTCCTGGGCGGCGTGTGTGGTGCCCGTGGCGAGCGCGTCCGAGCCAGCCTTGCGGGCAATCAGCGAGTCGAGCACGGCGGCGACGACACCGCACTCGTCGATCTCGTCAAGCATGCCGTTCTCAGACTGAAACGCGCGTTGCCGCACGAGCGAGCCGAGCACGTCGCGTGCCTCGCGATAGATCTGGTCCATCACGGAAGTGAGCACCTCGGCGGCGAGGTCGGGCTCGTCGTCGGCACAGTGTGCGAGCACGTTGCGGTCCGCCCAGAGCAGCACATGCGCCCGCTCGGCGGGCGAGCAGTGCAGCGCGCGGCAAAGGGCTTCGACGGTCTGGCGCGGAATCTTGACCATGCGGCCGTTTTCGAGGCGCGCAAGCCAGGTTTCGCTGAGGCTCAGATAGGTTGGATCGGATGTAGGAAGCTCGTTGAAGAGCCGGAGCAGCAATTGCGCGCGCGACCACCCACGAGATGTGCGAATGCGGGCAATGGCTTCACCACAGCGAATGGCGGCGAGCTCCGGCGTGCCATCGGCAGCCATGAGGGGACCTCCTGGAAAGGAACCGCACGAGGAAACGTCCCAGTTCCATGTCGCTTCCACCTTCGGCATAGAGCGATTGCTCCGAATGCGAAGGCGGAGCCCGTGGAACGCGGGCCAGCTTCGACCGTTGCGCGGACGTTAATCGTCCGCGTCAGGCCGCTATTCCTGTCGGAACTTCCAGAAAGGTCAACATTTGAGGCACTCTCCTCGGAGCTCAAAGCAGAGCGAGGAATACAGACGTATCTAGGGCGCGGCTGAGACACACTCGTCGAAGCACGCGCCACACGTTCGCTATTGTAGCATGCGAAGGCGCGATGTGGGTATCAGATTTCTGATACGGACCTCACCCCCTACCCGATGGCAGAACCTCTCCAGGCAACCCCCAGAACCTAACCCCCTGCCCCCTTCCCTTGAAGGGAAGGGGCCGCGAGTCGGAGGAATAAGCCTGCGGGCGACCATTGCTCTTGCGGAGATGGTGCGGGCGAGGCATGCCTCGCCCCTACGAGACGAGAGACGCGGTGTCGGGCAGGACCGCTGTGCTTGTCACGATGTGGTAGGGTATCTATAGACCCCCTCCCGGGGGGTATGGGATTGAAGGAGGGACGGCATGCGAGCGGAAAAGCAAGACGTGCTCAAGCGCCTGAACTATATCGAGGGACACCTCGGCGGCATTCGCAAGATGGTCGAGGCCGACGAGTATTGCGTGGATATTCTGCGGCAGACGTACGCCGTGCGGAAGGCGATTGAGAAGCTGGAAGGGCTGATCCTCGAAAATCACCTGCACGGATGCGTGCCTGAAGGCATCAAGACGGGCAAGGGCGACGAGATCATCGAGGAGCTGGTGCAACTCTATAACCTGGCGGGCAACCGCTAATAGATACGCCTGACGAGCGCTCGAATGGCGGAGGTGTGGGCACATGGCGGAAGTAGAAGATCGCGCACCGGCTCCGACGACTGATCCGGAGGCGGGGCGCGGGTTCGCTCCCGTGGCGGAGTCATCGGTGACGCTGGCGATCAGCGGCATGACGTGCGCCTCGTGCGTGCGGCGGGTCGAGCGTGCCCTCAGCCGGACGCCGGGTGTGAGCGAGGCGAGCGTGAATCTGGCGACCGAGCGCGCGACCGTCGCGTTCGATCCGGCGAGCGTCGAGCTGGCCGCACTGCTAGGCGCGGTCGAAAAGGCAGGCTACGGGGCGGCGGAGGTCGTGCCGCCAGCGCTGGTTGTGGCGGCTGACGACACGCCCGCCGAGACGATGCCCGTAACGGACACGCAGGCCGAACGGCGCGCACGCGAGCTGGTGCGTCGGCGCAACACGCTCATCCTGGGCATCGCGCTCTCGCTGCCGGTGGTCGTGCTCTCGATGTTCTTCATGGGTGCCTTCCCCGGTGAGAATCTGCTGCTGCTCGCGCTGACGCTGCCGGTCTGGGCATATGTCGGCTGGGACTTCCACCGGACGGCGATCCGGGTGGCGCGACACTTCGGCGCGAACATGGACGTGCTGGTCAGCCTCGGCTCGACGGCAGCGTTCGCCATGAGTGTCGTCGCCACGTTCTTTCCGAGCGTCGTCGGGGGCGCGACGTTCTACGACACGACCACGCTGATCGTGACGCTCATCTACCTGGGCAAGTATTTGGAGGCACGCGCCAAGGGGCAGACGAGCGAGGCGATCCGGCGGTTGGCGGGGCTGCGCGCGAACACGGCGCATGTAGTGCGCGCGGGCGTCGAGCGCGATATCCCGCTGGAGCAGGTGCGCGTTGGCGACGAGCTGGTGGTGCGGCCGGGCGAGAAAGTGCCGACCGACGGCGCTGTGCTGGCCGGCGCATCCGCCGTGGATGAGTCGATGCTGACGGGCGAGAGCCTGCCGGTGGAGAAGCGCGCGGGCGACGCGGTGATCGGCGCGACGATCAATACGACGGGTATGTTGCGGATGCAGGCCACGAAGGTGGGCGGCGAGACGCTGCTGGCGAGCATCATCCGCATGGTGGAGCAGGCGCAAGGATCGAAGGCGCCGATACAGCGGCTCGCGGATACGGTCGCGGGCGTGTTCGTCCCGACAGTGCTGGTGCTCTCCGCGCTGACGTTCGTCGGCTGGACGATCGCGGGGTACGTCTTCGGCGTGCGGCTGACGGTGGCGGAGATGGGCACGGCGACGAGCCCGTGGGTGGGGGCGCTCGTCGCGGCCATCGCGGTGCTGGTGGTGGCGTGTCCGTGCGCGCTGGGGCTCGCGACGCCGACGGCCATCATGGTCGGCACGGGGCAGGGAGCCGAGCGCGGCGTGCTGCTGAAGAACGGCGAGAGCCTGGAGCGTCTGGAGACTGTACGCGCGGTCGTGCTCGACAAGACGGGCACCATCACGCGTGGCACGCCGGAGCTAACGGACGTGGTGCTGGCGCGCGGCGCGACGCTGAGCGAAGATGACCTGCTGGCGCTCAGCGCGGCGACCGAGAGCGCGTCGGAGCATCCACTCGCGCGGGCGATCGTCGCGGGCATCCGCGAGCGAGGCATCGTGCCTGTTGGGCAGGTAGAGCGGTTCGAGGCGGTGCCAGGTGGCGGCGTGCGGGCGCGGGTAGCGGGGCGCGATGTGCTGCTGGGCACACGCGCGCTGCTGGCGGCCGAGGGCGTCGGCGCGGCCGGACTGGCGACACTCGACGCGGACGCCGAGGCGCTGCGGGGCGCCGGGAAGACGGCGATGCTCGTCGCGGTGGATGGTGTGGCTGAGGCTGCGCTCGCGGTGGCCGACTCGGTGAAGCCAGGCTCGGCAGAGGCGCTCGCGCAACTGCGGAGCGAGGGCGTGGACGTGTGGATGCTCACCGGCGATAACCGGCGAACGGCGGAGTACGTCGCGGCGCAGGTGGGCATTCCGGCGGAGCGCGTGCTGGCGGAAGTGCTGCCAGGCGAGAAGGCCGAGCAGGTCTACGCGCTGCAACAGCGGACGAGCGACGGGCGGGTGCCGGTCGTGGCGTTCGCCGGAGACGGCATCAACGACGCGCCAGCGCTGGCACAAGCCGACATCGGCATCGCGATGGGCACGGGCACGGATATCGCGATGGAGGCGGCGGACGTCACGCTGGTGAAGGGCAACCTGAGCGGCATCAGCACGGCGATCGCACTCTCGCGAGCGACGATGCGGAAGATTCGGCAGAATCTGTTTTGGGCGTTCGCCTACAACATCGTGCTAATTCCGCTGGCGATTGCCAGTCCGGCGATCCCGTTCCTACAGCAGAACGCGCCGATCTTCGCGGCGGCGGCGATGGCGCTCTCGTCGGTGACGGTGGTCTCGAACTCGCTCGCGCTGCGCCGGTTTGGATGGCGGGGCGAGCCAGTGCGCGCGCAATAGTATCGTTGTGGAGGAGTCGGGTGACTCTCCACTGAAAACATCTGAGTCTGAGAACGAGGAGCCTTGAGCAATGGCGACGACACAGGAGACAACGCTTTCGGTGCCCGATATTAGCTGCGAGCACTGCGTCAAGACGATCAACGGCGCGCTCGGCGGGCTGACGGGGGTCGAGTCGGTGGCGACAGATATCCCCAGCAAGACGGTGCGGCTGCGCTACGATCCGTCGCAGGTCTCGATGGAGACGGTTGAGGCGGTGCTCGACGACAACGGCTACACTGTCGTGAAGTAGGCTGACCTCACCCCCAACCCCCTTCCCTCGAGGGAAGGGGGCGCTTTTGTGGCGTTTGCGCTGAGTGGAGAAGGTGTCAGGGCGAAGAGAGGCGTGGTTGGCGCGGAGGGTGCCGTGCGGGAGCATGCCGCCGCGCCAAACAATGGAGGCCCCGTCAGAACGCGACCTGCGCCTCCTGCGTCGTGGGGGCAGGTGTTTCCTCAGGGAGCGGGCAGACCGTTTCTTCGACGTCGCGCCCGTGCGAGATGGTGCTGACGAAGTAGAACATCAACCCAAACAGGAATGCCCAGCCAGCGACGACGACCAGAATCCAGAGAATGCCGCCAAGGTACATGGCACACCCCCTCTCGGGTCCACGAGGATGTGGACGCACTTTCAGTGTACCCGAAAGGCTTAGCTGAAACAAGTGAAGGGAATTGCGAGAGCTGTGGAGGGTCCGCGTTAGCTCCGCGCAACGGTGGAGGACGTATCGTGCTGGGCGTAGTGGGCGAGCAGCGCCTCTGCCTGGCGCACAACCTGCTCGCGCAGCGCCTCTGGCTCGACGACCTCGATGCGTGGACCGTAGCCGAGGATGTACTCGACGGCGCTTTGCTGTTCCTCGAAGAGCATGTCGAGCGTCTGCCAGCCGTCGTCTTCGACTGGGCCGACGCGCTCGATGCGGGCGAAGCGGCTGGCCTCGCGCAGGCCGGCGAGCAGCGCGGGCTCGATGCGCACGGTGGCGGGGTAGCGCGGCAGGTTGGCCTTGAACTCCGCCTGCGAGCGTTCCCAGTAGCCCGCGAGATCGAAGTCGGCGGGGCGGGTGAAGCTCTCGCCGGTCAGCTTGGCGTCGGTGATGCGCGAGACGCGATAGGTGCGATAGCCGCCCTCGACGCGCGCGACCAGATACCACACGCTGCCCTTGGCGACGAGGCCGAGCGGCTCGACCACACGCTCGACGCTCGCGCCATCAGCGCGGCCGTATGCGAGGCGTAGTGCGCGATCGGACCACACGGCCTTCTGCAGCAGCGGCAGGCAGGGCAGCGTTTCCTCGGGCTGTCGCCAGCCGCCGATATCCACATAGATGCGCTGGGCGACCTCTTCGGCGTGCTGGCGCGCGACGGTGGGGAGCCCGGCGAGCAGCTTGAGCAGGCCGGCCCGCGCGGCGTCCTGTAGGCCGAGATCGGCGAGCGGGCGCAGCGGCTTCGCGAGGAAGACCGCCTGAATCTCAGCCTCGTTCAGTCCGTTGAGAGTCGTCCGGTAGGCTTCGAGCAGACGCCAGCCGCCGGAGGAGCCACGATCCGCGACGACCGGGACGCCCGCTGTGCTGAGGGCCTCCATGTCGCGGTGGATGGTGCGCTCAGAGACCTCCAGCCGCCGGGCAAGCTCGCGCGCGGGAATGCGCGTGTGCGTCTGCAGCAGCAGCAGGATGGAGAGCAGCCGGTCGGCGCGCATGGTGGAAGCCTCCTTGAGCGGTGGTTCCAGTATAACGCGGACCGCACGTCTTTCCTCAGAACTTATCCCATGCCCCGAGGGCGGACCTCTCCCCCAACTCCGCGGGCGGAACCTCTCCCCCTACCCCCTCCCCTTAGAGGGAAGGGGTCGATGGGTGGGCGGTAGAGGCGGAGGGATGCGAGGATGGCGGGCGAGGCATGCCTCACCCGTACAGGACGGGACGGCGCTAAGGGACTGTGGTGGCGGAAGGGGCGAGGTACTCCTATAACTAACTCTGTCACATCGATGGGGTACTTCCCGGGCACCGTGCTGAGGAGGCAACTTTTATGGACAGTCAGGCAGCAGATGGACAGGGCGGGCAGCAGGTGACGCAGGCGGCGCGCGACCTCTCGCCGCAAGTCATCTCGATGATGACGACAGAGCACTACAACCTGCAGACCGGGCGCGCGATGACGATTTCTGATGCCAACGGGCGAGCGAGCCTCTTTCTGGGGACGGTCTCAACCAGCCTGGTTGCGCTGGCCTTCGTAGGGCAGATCACGCACACGGGGACGAGCCTGGGGCAGGCGTTTTACGTGTTCGCGCTGGTGCTGTTCCCGTCGCTCGTTTTCCTGGGCTTAGTGACGTTCGAGCGGGTGTTGCAGTCGGGGTCGGAGGATATCGTCTATGCGCTCGGGATCAATCGCATTCGCCACCTGTATCAGGAGTACGCGCCAGAGATGCGGCCATACTTCATCCTCTCGGCGAATGACGATAACGTGTCGGTCGCGGGCAACATGGCTATATGGTCGGGCTGGTGGCAGGTCTTTCTATCGATGGCGGGCATGATCGCCGTGATCACCAGCGTTCTGGTGGGCGCGTTCGTGGGCCTGCTGCTTGGCGCGTTCTTCAGTCTGCCAGTGGGCATAGCAGCCGCTATTGGTATCGTCGCCTTCGCGGCAAGTGTGGTAGTGTTGCAGCGCTACCAGTGGAAGCAGTGGCACCGTGGCGCGCTGGCGGTGACGGCGAAGTTTCCGAGCGGGCGGACTGTGTAGCGGCGGTTGGGGTGCAGGATGCACAGCATGTGTTTGCGCAGCGCATTCCCCGGTCGCCTGCCAGTAGGACACGGGCGAGGCATGCCTCGCCCCTACAGGACGACACGCAGGGGCACGTCGTGAAGAGAAACGAGACGCCGCTCCCCGCTGGGTGAACAGAGGCGGAAGTGGCGTCTCGTAAATGGTCGGATTGGATGGGCTGCTAGAGCTCTTCGGTGGGGATACCGTCGGTGTCGTCGTCGTCAGCCTCGTCGGTGGCGGCGACAGGGGCAGCGGCAGCGCGGATCTGGTTCTCGATGGCCTCGGCGACATCGGTGTTCTGGCGCAGGAACTCCTTGGCGTTCTCGCGGCCCTGGCCGAGCCGGATATCGCCGACGGAGAAGAACGCGCCCGCCTTCTTGACGATGCCCATCTCCAGGCCGATGTCGAGCAGGCCGCCCTCGCGCG
>CAYRVF010000094.1:0-20649 GCA_964427535.1 uncultured Ktedonobacterales bacterium | reverse complement strand
ACACGCTGCTGCTGCCCGCCCGAGAGCTGCGTCGGCTTGTGGTCGAGCCGCTCGCCCAGACCCACCAACTTCAGCGCGCGGCGGGCGCGGCGTAGGCGCTCCGCCTTGGAGACGTTCGCGTAGAGCAACGGCAGCGCGACGTTGGTGAGCGCCGTCGCGCGGGGCAGCAGGTTGAAGCCCTGGAACACGAAGCCGATGGTGCTGTTCCGCAGATCGGCGACGGCGTCGGCGGGCAACCGGCTGACCTCGCGCCCATCCAGCCAGTACTGTCCGCTGGTGGGCGTGTCGAGCAGGCCCAGGATGCTCATCAGTGTGGACTTGCCCGAACCGGATGGTCCCGTAATCGCAATGAACTCGCCTTGCCGAATCTCCAGCGAGACACCGCGCAGCGCTTGCACACGTGTCTGGCCGAGCATGTAGACTCGGGTGAGCTGGTGTACGGCGATCAGTGGGCTGTCTGTCTGAGACAGCATGCCGGAGTAGTCGCCCCTGCGCGGGCGCGACTCAGTTGCCTGGGGGATATCGTCTCGCTGATCCATGGCTCATCCACCCTGGCTTCCCGTGCCGCCGGTGCCCGCGCCACCCGTGCCGCCCCGGCCACCGCCGAAGCCACCTCCGCCGCCACCAAACCCGCCTCCGAAGCCGCCCGCGCTACCGCCGAAGCCGCCGCGTCCGGTGCCGGTGGTCGTACTGCTGCTGCTGGTCGTGATGGTCCCGTTTTGCTCGCCGATGACCACCGACTCACCGGCATTCACGCCCGCGAGCACCTCATAGGTGGACCCGTTCGAGAGACCCAGCACGACGGGCTTGACCATCCACTGCGCGGCCTTCCCGTTTGTGCCGCCTGTGCGCTCGACCACCCATGCGACGGTTGGGGAGTCCTGCGTGATCTGGCTGTTCTGACTCTCCAGTGTCGTCAGCATCTGGCGCCCCTGTGTGAGCGCGCTCGTGAGCTGCGTGCGTGTGAGGAAGCCGCCCGCGTTGGCGTTCGCGGCGGCGCGCGCGAAGGTGATCGCGGTCGCGGGCAGCAGCACCACGCCGGTGCGCTGTGCGCGGGTGATGGTGACGGTCGCCGTCATGCCCGTCAGCAGGTGTACGCCCTGTGGCAGCGGCTGATCGACCTGGATGGTCACTGGATACGTGACGACCCCTGACGACGACTGGCCAACCTGCGCGACTGAGGCGACCGTCCCGCGCAGGATGCGGCCCGGATACGCCGTCACGGTGAAGATGACCGGCTGCCCATTGGCGACGTTGCCGATGTCGGCCTCATTCACGCTGGCCACGATCTGCAGCGACGACGAATCGGTAATGATGATGAATCCACTGGCCGATGCGCTGGAGCCGCTCGCGCTGCTGGATGAGCCGCTGGAGCCGGTGCCAGGCGTGCCGCCGACGGTGCCGTTGATGGCGGTGATGACGCCCGCGTGGGAGGCCGTCAGCGTCGCGTTGGCGAGGTTATCCTGCGCGGTCTTGAGCTGCTGCAGCGACGATGCGTACTGGTTCTCGGCAAGCTGCACGCAGTTCACCGGCGGATTCTTCTCGGTGTCGCAGGTGTTGATGGCCTGTTGCTCCTGGTCGTACGCCGTGTAGGACTGCAACTGCGCCTGGTTCACCGCGTCCTGCAGCGCGGTCGTGTCGAGCTTCGCCAGCGTCTGGCCGACCGTCACCTGCTGGCCGACCTGCACGTCGATCTCGGCGATGCGCCCACTGGTCGCGAACGACTGGCCGTACGTAGCTGCCTGCACCGGTCCGGTGCCGCTCACCGTGAGTGTCAGGTTCCCCTGCCGAGTCGTGGTGTACTGATACGTGACCGGCTTGGGCATGTTGGCGAGCCTCGTGCCGACCAGACCCGCCAACACGGCGAGCACGACGAGCGCGGCCACCACCGGCACCCAGCGCCGCCGCCACCACGGCCGCGCCTGCGGGTAGTCGTAGAGCGTCTCATCGTCGTCAAACGCCAGAAAGCCCTGCTCCCCCGACTCATGCTCGGGCAAGCGCAGAGCCTCGGCTGGCGGCGCGTGCTCTGGTGCCGCGAACTCCGTGCCCCCTCCATGCAAGGGCGTATTCGTGAACTGCGTCGGCTCCATCATGCCTCACTCTCCCCCATTCCCCGCGTGCCGCACCTGAGTCGAGTTCTCGGGGCACCTACCGAGAGACCGATCGCCCCGCATACGACGTCGCATCTGTCCGCAACGTGGCGGGCGACACCGTTTCTCGGCTAGCATATCGGGCTGTATTTGGAGGTGAATGAAAAAGTCATGAGAGTATTCTCATGCTGAGGCGACAGCAAAGGCTGCCGCGTCGTCTGACCAGGGCGAAAGGGGCAGATCATGGAGTCGCGTCCGAGGCACGAAGCGGTAGCCGAACGTCTCAAGAGCCAGTTTGCTCCCGCCTACCTGACGGTCACGAGCATCATCCAGGGGGCCGCTGTCGCGGCGCTGGCCGCGCGCGTCGAGAGTGTCTCGGACAGGCTCGATACCGCTGGCTGGCTGCTGGTCGCGGCCACGTTCTTGTCCTTCGTCCTCATCTGGCACGAATACCTGATGCAGTCGCTGGCATACGTTTGGCTGCCGACACTCGTCGATTCGCTCGTCCCTTTCGCCTTCCTGGCCGCTGAACTATTCGCGGTGCATTTCATCTATGGGAATCAGCGTGCATGGCTGTTCACCATGGGCGTTGGCTTCGCGGTGGGCATCGTCGCGGCACAGACGACAGTCGCCAAGGCGCGTGGCATTGGCGAGGAGAACGCAGGCGTCCTCAGTGCGGTGGCGCCGATCTTCCGGATACGGTTCGTGCTCGTCGCGGCTCTCACCGTGTTCTGCTTTGTCGCTGGGGCGTTGTACGACGTGCTCCGGCTTGGCCAGGCGCCACTCATCGTCCCGCTCGTCGCACTGGTTGGCATCGTGGCAGAGCTGGCAAGCACCGTGCCCTACTGGAACCGGGTGCTTGGGTATGCACGAGGCGAGCATGCCAAGCCGTCACGGTAATCTGGCGCGTAACGCTTGATGGCCCCGCAGCCTTCGCCCACTCGACCAGGGATAGGGCTAATACTCACCTTTGGGCGAGGACAAGACTGCATCTTCAGTCCCGCCTTTCATGGGACGCCCCACGACGTGTGGGCGCATATGCTCGATGTAGACGCTCGCCACGAGGAGGAAGGCGCGGCGTGTTGCGCGAAGTCGGAAACTCCGACTGCTCGATGTGGAGAACCGATGGAGGAAGGTGATCGCATGGCGGCACGCTGGATTGACATCTCGGTTCCGCTCTATAGCGGAATGGTCCATTGGCCAGATAATCCACCGGTGCGGCTTGAGCGCGTGCTCGACATGGATAAAGGCGACGTCTGCCACGTCTCCAACCTCTCGCTCGGCGTCCATACAGGCACACATATGGATGCGCCCTTCCACTTCATCCGCGAGGGTGAGGGCATCGAGGCCCTCCCGCTGAAAGCGAGCATCGGGCGCGCCCGCGTGCTCCAGATTCACAACCCCGAGCGCATCACGGTAGAGGAACTGGAGCCGCATCAGATACGCCGGGGTGAGCGCGTGCTCTTCAAGACGCGCAACTCGCCGTACGCATGGAACAGCGACACGTTCGTCGAGGACTTCGTCTACCTCTCCCAGGATGCCGCGCGCTATCTGGCCGCCAGACAGGTACGCACTGTCGGCGTAGACTACCTCTCGGTCGGTGGCTTCAAGGTTGATGGGCCTGAGACGCATCAGGCGCTGCTCTCGGCGGGTGTGTGGGTCATCGAAGGATTAAACCTCGACGCGGTAGAGCCGGGAATCTACCTACTGGTCTGCCTGCCCCTGAAGATCATGGGCGGCGATGGCGCGCCCGCGCGTGCGGTCGTGCGTCCGATCGAGGGCTAGACGAGAGGGGACGCGGACATGAAGGCCATCGCAGTCTTTCCGGCGGCACGCGAGGTCCGGGTCATCGATGTCGCGGAGCCGCACATTACGCAGCCAACCGAGGCGAAGCTGCGCATGCTCGAGGTCGGTATCTGCGGCACTGACAAAGAAATCTGCCGCTTCGAGTATGGCACGCCGCCAGAAGGCTCCGACTACCTGATCATTGGACACGAGTCGCTAGGCGAGGTGGTTGAGGTCGGCTCGGCCGTGGACACCGTACACGTCGGCGATCTCGTCGTGACGACTGTGCGCCGTCCATGCGCGCATCCCGAGTGTCTGCCCTGCCGGTCGGGTCACCAGGACTTCTGCACCACCGACGATTTTACCGAGCGCGGCATCAAGGGGCTGCACGGCTATCTGGCCGAATACGTCGTGGACGACGCCAGCTACATGAATGTCGTGCCGCCTCACCTCCGCGATATCGCGGTGCTGGTCGAGCCGTCTACCATCGCGGCAAAAGCGCTCTTCGAGACGCAGAAGATTCTGCGACGTCTGCCGTGGGTCGATGCCACACAGTCGCACCTGCGCCGCGAGAAGAGCTATACCGCGCTCGTGCTCGGGGGGGGAGCCGTCGGGCTGCTGGGGGCCTTCGCGCTCGAAAACGTCGGGTTCGCCACCTACGTCTACGATCGCGCGCCCGCGCCGAATCCCAAGTCGCGGCTGGTCGAGTCGATCGGGGCGCACTACATCGCCGAGCAGGACAGATCGCAATTCACCCACCTCATCGGGCGTGTCGCGGTGGTCTACGAGGCGACCGGCGCATCACAGCTCGCCTTCGACGCGATGCGCCTGCTGGGGCCGAACAGCATCTTCATCTTCACCGGGGTGCCCGCGCTCAAAGACGCCAAGCAGGTCGACATCGACGCGATCATGCGGAACGCCGTGCTGCACAATCAAGTCATCTTCGGCACAGTCAACGCCGGGAAGGACGCCTATGAGGCCTCCATCGCCGCATCCGAACGGATGAGCAAGCGCTGGCCCCACGCCATGCATGGGCTGATCAGCGGGCGCTATCCGCTGGACGCCTATCGTGATCTGTTGCTCGGCGACGTAGGCGGCATCAAGAACGTGTTGTCCTTCGATGCTGTGTCTGCACAGCAAGTGGGTGCCGTGCGGGCGTCCGCCCAGTCGCAGACGTAGCCGCGCCAGCCGCGACGTGTTCGCTGGTGGCCTGACCGGCGGGCACGGCATCTCTCGCGAACATCGTCGCGCGCCCGCCACATGCGGGAGCAGCGTGCGACACACACCGGCTGCTGGCAGTTCCCGCACGCTGCCAGCACAGTTCTGAATCGAGGAGACACATGGAAAGCTCGACAACAAGTTCGACAACAGTGCAGACGTCGGTACAGCGTGAGACGGCAAGAGAGATTGGGCGCTGGTGGTGGGCATGGCTCGTCATGGGCATCCTCTGGATTCTCGCCGCGGTCGTCATCCTGCAATTCAGGCAAAGCTCCATCACCGTCGTGGGCGTCATCATCGGCATTCTGCTCCTTGTGGCGGGGATCCAGGAGTTCGCCGTCGCCTCTGTCGCGGGCGGCTGGCGATGGCTCTGGGCCGTCTTCGGGGTAATCCTGATCGCGGGAGGCATCTACTCACTGATCCATCCCGTGAACACCTTTCTCGCGGTGGCCTCCACGCTCGGGTTCCTGTTCGCGCTGATCGGGATCTTCTGGGTCGTCGAGGCGTTCGCCACCGCCGCAATCAATCCCCTCTGGTGGCTTGGACTGATCTCCGGCTTCATCCTGATCGGGTTGGGCTTCTGGGCGGGCGGTCAATTCCTCGCGACGCAGGCCTACACGCTGCTCATCTTCGCTGGCGTCTGGGCGCTGTTGCACGGCATTGGCGACATCATCAGAGCCTTCATGATTCGACGCGTAGGGAAGATCGTCGCGGAGGCGCCGAGCATGGAGAGCATGACGCAAACTCCCGCGGCCGTCTGACCGAGAGGCAGGCAACGGCCGCGGGA
This sequence comes from uncultured Ktedonobacterales bacterium, assembly GCA_964427535.1. GTDB lineage: Bacteria > Chloroflexota > Ktedonobacteria > Ktedonobacterales > JADMIN01 > CAYRVF01. Next base: position 14,769 of record CAYRVF010000094.1, on the reverse strand, counting down.
TGGGGACGACTGTGGATGGAGGTGCGGCGGGTGCGTCGCGTCTGTTATGGCGCTGACGCGCCCTCTTGGGTGGCGGCCCAGGTCAGCAGCGCACGGGCATCCGCGAGGCGGGTAGCATCGCTCGGCTCGTCGAGCACAGCCCCGACCAGAAGATGTCCCTGAATACGCGCGGCGAACGCCAGGCTGTAGCCAGAGGCGGGCGTGTAGCCGGTCTTGACGCCAATCGCGCCTGGGTAGGCGGCGCTTCCACCAGGCAGCAGGCTGTTCGTGCTGGTCATGTCGTACGCCTTGTGGTCGGACGACTGCGGCAGCGAGTAGTGCAGCGTCGCGGTGATCTGCTCGACGCCCGGCTGTTGCAGCGCGACGGCGGAGAGCACGGCGATGTCGCGCGCGCTGCTCAGGTTGCCGTCATCGGCGCCATCGGGCGAGACGAATACCGTTTGGTCCAGCCCGAGCAGGCGCGCGCGATGATTCATCAGCGTCACGAACGCCGGGGTCGATCCGCTGACCTGGTCGGCGAGCGCGACGGCTGCGTCGTTGCCCGACGCGACGATCAGGCCGTAGAGCAACTGCCGCACCGTCAACCGCTCGCCCGCGCTGACACCCATATAGCTGTTATTGCTGTTGACGAGCGCGGCGGCATCCGGCCCGACGGTGACGGTCTGGTCGAGGTTGCCGTTGTAGACCGCTGCCAGCAGCGTCATGATCTTCGCCAGGCTGGCGACGGGATGCTGGTCGTTCGCGTTCTTCTGGAAGAGGATTGAGCTGGTGTCGGGGTCGAAGAGGAACGCGGCCTGTGCCTGAACGCCGGGCGCGGGCGTGGCGGCATTGGGGACGTTGACATGCAGCGCGGGGAACGGTGGCTGCGGCCGGACGAGCGCGCCCAACTCAGAGCGTAACTCGGGCCCCTGTGGGCCAGAGACCTGCACCGAGGCCAGTGGTGCCGCGGCATGTCTGGCCGTGCTCGGTGTCGGATGGATGAGGAACACGCGCGCAACTCCGGCGAGCACGAGCACAACCGCCAGCAGCGCCGCGACCGCGATGCGCCGCCGCCACAGGGCACGCAGCGGCAGCATAAGTGAGAACCGGCGCGGCCGCCACAGGCGCCTGCGCCGCATCCAGAGCGCGCTCGACCGCAATACGCGGCGCGGAGGCGATGGTGTGGCCTCCACCCGGAAGCGTGGAGGGCGGCGAGGCGACACGCGCGGTGGCGGCGCGACAGACGCGGAGCGACGCGCACGCGATGGAACTGACGTGTACGGCGGCGCGTCAACTTCAAAGCGGGGAGGACGGGGCTTCTGGCGCACGAGCATGAAGCACACTCCTTTGCCAAGAATACAAAGGGCGCACAACGCAAACAGAGCCATCTTCGGCACGGTCGCACATCAAGAGAGCGAGCACGTTCCAGTGGCAATGCCAACTCGAAAAAACTGTGTGCGCCAACACCTCCTTGGTATGTTATGCTCGTTGCGAAGGACATCTCCCCACACAACCAGGCGGCTCCATCGCCCGGTATTCCCAGACATCCTGATGGATGAGCTACCAGATACTACCACAGGGAGATGAAGGCGAGGAAGAGCCAAAAACCGGACACTTGCCATATGCGAGCAGCCACAGCGCTGTAGTCGCAATCGATTTGCGCGCCCAGCAAAGCTGAGCAGTTGCCGCGAGCGATGCACACGGCTTGTGAACCACTAGAGCGTCTCTCGCATGAGGATTCTGCCAGGCCATCATTAACAGATGCATCGGATGCCAGAGCTTTGCGGAGGAGGTCCCTCGCCATCATCCAAGGAGGAAGGGAGCGCAGCATGGAGAACACCTCGACGCACGTCGTACTGCCGCCGAGTGAGGGCAAGCCCTGGCTGGCGAGCCGCCTGCTCTACCGGCAAGTCGTCAATGCCCCAACGCTCGAACCACTCGGACGCATCGCCGATATGATCTTCGATCCCGAGACCTGCCAGCTCGCGGGCCTGATCGTCAACTCCACCGCCGCCGAGTCCGCGATTCCGCCGGCTCGCGGCATCCGTGGACTTTTCCGGCGCATCAGCCGTGCGCGCAGCTCCAGCCTCTTGATCGACCTGGACCGCATCGTCGCGCTGAGCGGAGACGTGGTGATGGTCGGCATCGAGCCGGGGCATGCCAGCGCGTCACGGGCGATGGAGTATCAGCCGCGCTTCAACGACGTGCGCGACCTGACGATTCTGACGCTCCACGGCATCAGTCTGGGCACGCTGAGCGATCTGCTGCTCGACGAGCGTGGCAGTCTGGTGATCGGCTACGTGATCGACCCTACGAAAGCGGCGCGCGCCTACACGCTGCCGCTCGCCGACATCGAGCAGCGCCCGCCAGACCCGTTCGAGTTGCCCGCGCCGTCTGAGCCAGAGGAGTCCCAGCCCAATGAGCCGCAGGCGCGCGAGACATCGGCACCAGCGGAGGAGAGGCCGCCCAGCGCGCAGGCCAGCGTGATTCCGGCCTCGCCACAGGTGCGGTTCGGCCCTTCCATGATCATCCTCGTCGAGGATGTCGAGCCGCTGCGCCGGGAGCCGGTGACTGTCACCTCCTCGCTGCGCGACTCGCCCGAGCTGGTATCCTGAGCGGACGACTCCGTCCGCCCTCGTCGTGCCAACCTGGCGCTTGCGTCCCCCGCCGCGCCCACGTATAGTGGGGCAGGCGAGCGAATACGCGGCCACCTGCGCCAAGCCAGATGGACGGGTCTGAAGCGGGACTGCGCTCGCCAGGGAAGGGCGACTCGCCATGCGATTCCCATCGACACTACGCGTGCCTTCTCAGGCGGGTGAGCGAGGAACGGCAGTCACGGCGTGGCTCCGCGAGAACGGCCTGCTGCTCGCGCTCGCCGCGATCTCGTTCGTGGGACACATGCTCGTCGCGGGCAACTACGGCTACTTCCGCGACGAGCTGTACTACATCGCCGACGGCCATCACCTGGCGTTCGGCTACGTCGATCAGCCGTTCCTCATCGGCTGGCTCGCCGCCCTGCTGAATCTGCTCGCGGGCGACAACCTGGTGGCGATTCACGTGATTCCCGCGCTGGCCGCGGGAGCGCTGGTCTTCGTCACAGGGCTGATCGCCCGCGAGCTGGGCGGCGGACGCTTCGCGGAGGGGCTGGCCGCTACGGCGGCACTCTTCGCGCTCGTCTTTCTCGCGACCGGCTCGATCTTCTCGATGGATGTGCTTGACGAGCTCTGCTGGGCCATCGGCATCTTCATCGTCGTGCGCCTGCTCCGACGCGACGAGCCGCGCCTGTGGCTCGCGTTCGGGCTAGTCGCGGGCATCGGGCTGACGGCCAAGCTCACGATGCTGTTCTTCGGCTTCGCGCTGGTCATCGGACTGCTGCTCACGCCCGCGCGGCGCTACTTCCGCAGCAGATGGATCTGGCTCGGCGGCGCGATTGCCGGCGCGTTCCTGCTGCCCTACATCATCTGGAACGCGCTCAACGGCTTCCCGACGTGGGAGTTCTGGCACCACTACGGCGGCATTGGGACCGGTCCGGTCGACTTCTTCGCCAATCAGATCTTGCTGCTCAACCCGCTGGCGCTGCCCCTGGCCGTCGCCGGACTCGTCTTCTACTTCCGGCCGATTGGCAAACCCTACCGGGCGCTTGGCTGGACCTTCGTCGTGCTGTACGTGGTGCTCAGCGGGCTGCGCTTCAAGCCATATTTTCTGCCGCCCGCCTATCCGATGCTCTTCGCGCCCGGCGCGCTGATGTTCGAGCGGTTCTTCGCGCGGCACCAGGGACAGTGGCTCGCATGGCTGAAGCCGATCTATGTCGGTGTGCTGGTGCTCGTCGGGCTGCTGCTCACACCGGTGGCGATGCCAGTGCTGCCGCCCGCGACGTTCGTACGCGACTACGGCTTCCTCACTGGCGTGGGCAACGGCGGCGCGGGGCAATCCACCGCTGGAGCCTTCCCACAGTATCTCGGCGACCGCTTCGGCTGGGATACGCTGACGCAGAACGTGGCGCACGTCTACGCACAGTTACCGCCCGACCAGCAACGCCAGGCGTGCATCCTCGCGGTCAACTACGGCGAGGCCAGCGCCCTCAACCTGCTTGGTCCAGCGTATGGGCTGCCGCCCACGATCAGTGGCCACAACAACTACTACCTCTGGGGACCGGGCCGCTGTTCCGGCGCCGTGCTCATCACCGTTGGCTACACGCCCGCCGACATGGCGCAGGCCTACACCAACGTCGTGCCCGCCGCGGTCAACACCTGCGCCTACTGCATGGGCGACGAGAACCAGCTCCCCATCCTTGTCTGCACCCACCTCACGAGCGGCTCGCTCTCCGGCGCGTGGCGGCTCGTCAAGCACTACAACTGACTGGGTGGCGAGTCCGACCTTCCGCCCGCCCATCCGCAGTACCCACCACCGTCGTCTTGCGTCTTTTTTTAATCCGCTCTCTTGTTGTAGACTCCGCTCGTGGCTGGTCCGAACTGCCGCACCGGCCAAGGGACGCGTGGGCACACCACACACGCGTACAGACAAAAAGGAGCGACGCCACCATGCACACTCGGTCTATGCCAGAGGAGTCCTGGCGCATCCGGCCCGCCACGCCGAACGACCGCGAGTTCCTGATGCGACTGGCGCCGCGCCTGACCATCGGCATTCCGCCGTGGCGCGACCCGGAGGCGATGCTCGCGACTGCGCGCGGCTGGCTGCTCAGCAATCTCGATGCGATGGGACCGGACTCCACCGTCTTCATCGCCGAAGCACATGACGGGACACCGGTCGGCGCCGCGACGATTGAGAAGAGCACGCATTTCACCGGAACGCCGCAGGCCGAGATGGGCGAACTGGTCGTCGACGCCGCATTCGAGGGGCGCGGCGTGGCCTCGGCGCTGCTCGCCGCCGTGGAGGACTGGGCGCGCGAACGGAAGCTGCCCTATCTCGCGCTGGGCACAGGATCGGCCAACACGCGGGCACGCGCCTTCTACGCGCGGCATGGCTACGCTGAGGAAGACGTGCGACTCGTCAAGCCGCTCGGCTAACGGCAGGCGTCGTGCCGCGTCAGCCCTCTGATGCCAGCTCGGCGATACGTGCGTTCACGTCGCCAGCCGTGTAGAGGCCGCCGTGATAGCAGATCACGCGGGCGATGTCGTAGCGCGCGAGCCGCCGCAGCGACTGCGCCGCCTGGCGAGCGTCGTAATCGTGCTCCGACGGCGTTCTCACGAGCTGACCATCTCGCACTTGCAGTGCGTCGGCAGCGAGCAGCGTCTTGCTGGGGAGATGATAGAGGCAGATGTGCCCCGGTGTGTGGCCCGGTGTGTCGATGACGACCACACCGCCAGCGTACGGCAATTCCTCGCCGTCCTCCACCGTCCGGTCGACTCGCGCCTTCGATGGATTCTGGAGCGCCGCCTGGAACGCCTGTCGCTGCTGCTCGGTCATCTCTGGTGGCAGCGACGCCATCGCCCGCGCGATCGCCTCAGGCGTCACTTTGACGAGCGGCTTCTCGCCCTGGATGTAGGGTACCTCCAGCGCGTTCGCGAGCACCTCGATACGCTGTGGAGCGGCTTCGAGTAGCGCGGACAGACTGCCGATGTGGTCGAGGTCCTGATGCGTGAGCAGGATCGTGGTGAGCCGGTCGAGCGGCACCCCGGCCAGCTCCATCTGCGCGAGCAGGAGCGGTAGCTGCCCAGGATACCCTGTGTCGATCAGCACAACTGCCGTCTCGTCGTGCAGCAGCGCCGGATAAATGTCCGTCGGGCGCCCCATGATGGTCGCCGAGATGGTCAGCATGTCGAATCCAGCGGCCAGACGCATCACAAACCTCCAATATCGACGCCCCCCATCACAGGAGCATGGGACCGTCGCACAAGGGTGGATACTTTCCACGCGTCAGCGCCCACCTGGCTGCTGCGCATCGCTCTTTCAGAGAGGCAGACGGCTGTACAGTTCTCGCATCGTACCACAGCGACCTACCGCGACCTGGCGAAACGCGTTCAGAACAGACAGGACGGCACATACGCCAGAGGTGCGGGGGCGAGCGAGAATCGCTCACCCTCCGCACCCCACTGCTCCATGTACGCATCCCGACGGGCTACAAGGCTCTTGTTGCTAACGCACCCCAAACAGAATCATGAGCGCGACGACCAATCCGTAGATGGCGACAGACTCGGCAAATACCATCGCCAGCACCGTATTCGCGCGAATCACGCTCGCCATCTCAGGATTCCGTGCGACAGCGGACGTCGACATGAGCGATGCCAGCCCGATGCCAACTCCTCCGCCTAACCCCGCCAGCCCAATCGCAAACGCCGCGGCGAACTGCAGGTTCATCATGCGCGCTCCCCTCTGTGTACATCGTCGCTACGGCGGCCCGTCCACAGCAGCGTATCCGGGCGCCGGAGGGCATACCATCGACCCTCATCATCTTTACGAACGACGAGGAAGAACGACGCAACACAGTGCGCTCGCCACTGTGCCCTCACACACACATTCCGCAGCTGGTAGACACCGAATACTGGCATGGCCAGCGCCTGTTCGACTGCAACGTGTGGAGGCGCCCGCCCGATAGATTGCGTATTGACAAAGCATGTGCTGTTCGCTATCGTTACCAGCATATTTTGATGTCCGTCAAGAGCCATCCTGGAACGCTGGCATGCGCATCGTTTCCTGATGGCGCGCGTATTCTCGCAAGAGGAGAGGCGTAACGTGCCGCAGAGTACACCCGCACCGTCGAACCCCCTCGTGACGGGAGAAACGAGCGCCGGCAATACAGTCCTGCATGACTACACGGACCTCAAGGACGAGAAGCGATCCGAGGGCAGGAAGGACCCAGGAACCGTGACACCATACTCCGATGAGGGGCGAGAAGACTTCGAGAATCTAGGCGAACTGCTGGTCTATCTGCGGCTGACCTACGGGGACAGGCTGCAACATGTACGGCCAGGCGGCCCGCGGATCACCCTATCGGCGCAGGCGGTAGCGGATTACCTGAGAGAGCACGACTACTCGATGACGAGCGGCTCCTACAGCCTGCTCGAACAAGGCAAGACCTTGCCGAAGAATCCCGAGCTGTTCTTCGAGATAATCAGCAAGGGTCTCGCGGTCGAGCCGACGAGCAAGTATTGGCCGCTGCTCCGTTACCAATACCTCTTCGATCACGCCCGCCGCTACATGGATAGAGAGTTCACGGAACAGCACGTGCCTCGGGGGTCGCACGTCCTCACTCTCCTCCGCGAACATAAGCTCTAGCTCAGCAGTTCTCTGCATCTACTCTCACACTTGACCGCCGCTGGCGTCACGCGCGCTCCTTGTTTTCTGCTCTCCAGAGGTATCCGTCTACCCGGTCGAGCATCCATTTATCGAGTGCGAGTAGAACGCTCAAACCGTCGGCTTGACGCCTGCCTGCCTGACTGGTATGCTAGCGGGTAGCTCTTACGCCCAACGTGTCGTCCGACGTGCCGGGGGGATTTATGCCTGTCACGATCACCCAGCTGGGCAGCACCCTCAAGGAATGGCGACTCGATCAGTACTGCGAGATCACCGACTGGGCATTTCGACTGAAGTCGGTGGGATTTACCGGCACGGTGCCAGACATCGCGACGTTTCTCGCCCATCTCGAGCGCGATCTCTGGACCCGGGGCGACACTATCGATGAGATCAACGCGTTTCTCGACGCAATGAAACGTGGCGTCAGCCGTCCCGGCACAGACGAGTTGCGTCTTGGGTGCCTCTACCAGGTGCTTCTTCCGCACCTGTGCCGCCTCCTCGCTGTTCCTACGTACGCGCCCTAGCGCCGATCTCCTCCCCTGCTTCCCCGCGTCTACAGCGCCTCCGCGTGTTGCCTTGCTTGTCCCACCGCAGCATTCCAGCCTCGATCTTGTGCTACTCTTGACAAGCATCAAGCGTTGTCATACGCTTACGTCAAATCGTCTGTATGGTTTTCGCCTCTTTCCCCATTTTCTTCGCGTATCTAGGCATCCACTCCCAGGTATATCCGTGAGGGAGGAATGTGGCCATGTCTGACGGCACTCCCAACACACTCATTCAACTCTTGCAGATGCTCATCGACGCCAACGAAGCCAGCCGTAAACGGGCGGAGATATCCGGCTTTAGGGCCGCCCAAGTGAATATGTATGAGAAGCTCGACAAGTCACTTCGGGACACGCATGCCGAGATCATGACCTTGCTCAAGTGCTCAACTCAGGTGACAGCCGGAACCTTCGCCGTGCCGACCCAGCGCCTCATGGACGCCATCGTGCAGTTTGTCAAAGACAGCACCGATGACTATCTGAGCGGACGCACGCTAACTCCCGCTGAGGCTGCGGTGCCGGGTGGGTTGATCTACGATGCGCTCAACAACGTCCGCATGACGGCGGAAGAGCTCGTGCGATGGGCCGACGAGCGCTTCCATCGCTCAACCATGAACAAGCTTCTCCACCGACCATACTTGCACGTGGGTCCCGCGGAGGTGACCGTTCGGTTGGCCACCTTGCGACAGTCACTGATGGACGCGCTCGACGATACCAATCGCGCGCTCGCACAGTTCGGCCAGCCACATCATCCCTTGAAGTACCTCTTGCTGCTGCTGTCAACGCCACAAACAGGTGCCGCCATCACGTCTCACATCGAGGACTCTTCATCTCCATCCGAGACATCCGAAACATCCGAGCTGCACAGGCAGCCTGAGCGACAGCCCCCGCTGAGTGCACCCATATATGATATGCAGCGGATGTATAACCGCCTGATCGATCTCGCCAAGCGCATTATCGGCATGGCCGAGCGCCTGCTGCTCGATCTGAAGAAGGCCACGCGGCCGGGTGGCGGCATCGACCCGCGTGTCGCGAAGCAATCGGCAGCGGCGGCGGTGAAGCTCTGCGCGATCGGCTTGCGTGAAGTGGACGACCGTATCGACCGGCTCACGCGTTTGGACGCCAACATCGTCGACGCGGGGTGAGGCAGTGCTTGCCATTCGGGCATGCCTCGTCCTTCGCTTGGCCGCACATACACGGGGCGATGCCGTCGCGCCGCTCGCCTCTCCCTCGCACCTGCCGCTCATCCGCGCTCGGCGGCGAACCGTTCGTAGGAGGCTCGTTCCAGCGGGAGGTTGTGGGCGAGCGCCCACTCCCAGAACGGCACATAGTGGGTGCGGGCGGTTTGGTGCTCCAGCAGCATCAGCTCCGAGGCCAGGCTGCCGTCGGCGAGATAGCCGTTGTCGCGCCACGCGGCGTAGACCGGCTCGTGATCATACGCGACCGCGCGGTGCTCGAAGTCCCAACGCCGCCCGTCGCGGTTCCACGTGAACAGCCCGTACTGCGCGCGAACATCGCTGTTGAACGGGCAGCCCACGGCGCCAGTGACGACGATATGCGTCTCGCCCAGCCAGCGCTCATGGGGATAGTGGATGTGCGCCCCGACGACGGTTCGCTCCTCCACGCCCGCGAGTGCCTCGGCGAGCTGGTCGTCGCCGACACGCCGTCCCATGCCCTCGCGATTGTGGCGCGGGCTGCCATGCACCAGCCGTACCGGCCCGGTCCCTGGCAGCTCGATACGCACCGACGCCGGTAGCGCCGCCAGCCAGCGCGCACGCTCGGGCGTCAGGTCGGCGGTGGCGAGGCGTACAGGCGTCCACCAGGGGCCGTTCCAGCCGTCGGGCAGGTGCTCGCCGCGTGCCAGCGAGAGCAGCCACGTATCGTGATTGCCGCTGATCGCAGGAATGTCGAGTGACATCACGCGGTCGAGCACCGCGCCGCTCTGCGGACCGCGATTCACGAAGTCGCCCGCGAAGTACACGCGGTCGGGCCGCACTCGCTCGATATCGGCGAGCACGGCCTCGAGCGCGGGGAGGTTCCCGTGCAGATCCGCGAGAACGGCGAAGGTGGGCACGGACTACTGCTCGCTGATGTCGATGCTGCGAATGGCATCGCCGGGCTGGCGATCGCGACCAGGATCGCGCTCGCGGATGCTATTGACGACATCCATGCCGCTCGTCACTCTGCCGAAGACGCCATGCTTGCCGTTGAGGTGCGGTGTGGGGCCGAAGGTGATGAAGAACTGTGAGCCGTTGGTGTTCGGACCCGCGTTCGCCATGCTGAGGGTGCCCGCGCTGTCGTGCTTGAGGGCCAGCGCGCCCGGCTCGTCGTTGAACTTGTAGCCTGGGCCGCCAGTGCCAGTGCCGGTGGGGTCGCCGCCCTGCGCCATGAAGCCGCGAATCACGCGATGGAAGGTGGTGCCATTGTAAAAGCCTTCGCGCGCGAGGAAGACGAAATTGTTGACGGTTTGCGGCGCCTGCTGCGCGAAGAGCTCGACGGTAAAGTCGCCCCTGTCGGTATGGAACGTCGCGGTGTATCGCTTGCTCGGATCAATCTGCATCGCCGGGGCGCTACGATATTGTGCGGCCAAGCCGTACCTCCTTCGTGGTTGGGAGCATCAGGTCAGGTGATCTGGTGCGTGTCGTTAGCGTACGCCCAGCAGCTCGACGTCGAAGATCAGCGTGGCATTCGGCGGGATGACGCCAGCCGCGCCACGCGCGCCATAGCCCAGATCGGGCGGAATGATGAGCCGCCGCTGCCCGCCGACGCGCATGCCGGCGACACCCTGATCCCACCCGGCGATGACCTGTCCGCGACCAAGCCCGAACTGGAAGGGGTCGCCCCGATCGCGTGAGCTGTCGAACTTGGTGCCATCGGTGAGCCAGCCCGTGTAGTGGACGGTCACCTGCTGGCCTGCGCGCGCCTCGTCACCCGTGCCCGGCACGACGTCGATAAACTCCAATCCGCTCGGCGTCGGCATTGGCTGCCCACTCACCTGAGGCGGACCACCTGGAATCTCAGCCATGTGTCGCAATCCTTTCCAAAGCAGCGCGGCGAGCTACACCATCACCACGCCGCCGCGCGCTGTCGCTGTGTATCGTACGCCAGATGACCCCGCAGCCGCAAAATCAGGGCCTCATCCCCCACCCGCTCTCAAGGGACGCGAGAGCGAGCGAGGCATGCCTCGCCCCTACAGCGCGGCGGTGCCAGCACCTTCGCCGCTTGGCCTGTCTCGCCCGCCGCAGTGCCCCTCCCTCGCAGGGGAGAAGGTAGGGGGAGAGGTCCGTGCAGATGGCACTGCCCCATTGTCCCCTCCCTGGCAGTATGCTATGGTGGGAAGCACGCGGAAAGGGGAGGCGCTAGCGCACCACTGGCTCACCCGGCGCGTGCGGAGGAGGTCGCGGAGGATGACGGGCAAGCTTGTGAGGCGGGGGCCGGACCGCGATATCGAACGGCGCAGCCAGCAGATCAAGGCGATCGTGCAGCTCGGCACAATGCTCCGCGTCGATGCGGGCATCGATGCGCTGCTCGCGCAACTGGTCGAGTCCGTCGCCAGCACGACCGGCTTCGAGGTCGCCGTGCTTAACCTCATCGAGGACGACGGGCAGGGCAGCGAGCAGGTGCGCATCGCCGCCGCCGCGGGCCTCTCGCCCGACGAGCACGCGCAGGTGCTGCGCAACACGCCCACGCTCGAGAGCCTGCTTTCCGTGATGCTGCCGCGCTTCTGCATCAGCCGCTCGTATTTCATCAGCCACCACAACAAGCAGGTGATCGAGAGCGTGCCTGGTGTGACGGTCGCCCAGACGCCCGGCTCCGGCGAGCTGCACACGCCCGACACCTGGCACCCCGACGACATGTTGCTCGTGCCGCTCATCAGCCCGCGCGCCGAGCGGCTCATGGGCATCCTCTCGCTCGACCGCCCGCACGACGGCAGAATCCCCACCTATGAGACCATCGAGGTGCTAGAGCTGTTCGCCAGCCAGGCGGCTATCGCCATCGACACCGCGCGCGTCTTCGCCGAGCGCGAGCACGAGCGACAGGACCTCGACGGCAATCTCTTCGAGCTACTCTACTACCTCGAACAGGTCGAGCAGGGTAACCTCGACGTGCCCGTACGGTTGCAGCGCACTGCCCTCGCGCCAGTCGGCGACGCGCTCGATCGGGTGCTGCGGACGCTCCGCCGCATTCTGGCGGAGACACGCACCGCGAGCGAGGTCGTCACGCAGCGGGCGTCGGAGATGCGTGCGGCCGCGCAGGAGCTTGCACTCTCGGCCCAGACACAGTCGAGCCGCGTTCTCGAGGTGGCGCGGGCGATCGAAGGCATGGCACAGAGCGCCCAGCGCATCGCCGATACCGCCACCCTTACACAGACCGTCTCGACTGAGGCGACGGATGTCCTGCGGGAGGGGCACACCTCGGCGGCCAACGCCGCCGACGGCATGGGCCAGATCCGCGAGGTTGTGATGCAGTCTGGCAAAAAGATCAAGCGGCTCGGCGAAAGCTCGCAGGAAATCGGCGAGATCGTCGACCTCGTCACCGACTTCACCAACCAGACCAACATGCTCGCGCTCAATGCCGCCATCGAGGCCGCGCGCGCGGGAGAGCATGGCCGCGGGTTCGCGATGGTGGCGACCGAGATTCGCACGCTCGCCAACAGCAGCGCTGAAGCGACAAAGCAGATATCGGCGCGTATCCGCAATATCCAGACGGAGACCGGTCAGGTCGCCCGTACGATCGACCAGACGACGGAGCAGGTCGTGTTGGAGTCCGAGCTCGCGACCCAGGCAGGGGTCTCATTCGAGGCGGCGGATCAGTCGATGCGACAGATCGCACAGTCCATCACTACCATGAACGACACCGCGACACAGCAAGCCTTCGCCGCGATCCTCGTTTCGAAGGCGATGGACGAAATCGCCGCCATCAGCCGCCAGACACACGAGCGCATGGAGCAGACGCGCACCGCGATGGACGAGCTCGTCGACGTGGCGGCGGCCCTCGCGGAGCAGATTCGCGTGTTCCATCTTGGCGCAGAGTTCGAGCCCGCGCCCGCGAGCCAGCCGCTGCTCTCACCGCCGCAGTGGACCGAAGATCTGGCGACGCAGCCGATGCCCGCGGTGAACTCGTCGCGTCTGCGCCCGATGACGGGCAATGTCACGGCGGAGCTTCCGTCGCTGGAGGCGCTCTTTGGCCCGGCGGGGCCGTCATCATCGCTCGCCGAGCAGGCGCCCCGGCCGCGGCCGCAAGCCCCCGCGACTCGGCCGTTGAGCGTGCCGCGGCTGCAGCCGGAGGGCGAGTGACGCGACGGCCGCCTCAGGCCACGCCGGGGATGTTCACTCTGCGGTTGCTGAACGTCATGAGCGCGGCGACCAGCAAGAACGGCGAGACGATCAACGCCCACCACCCCACAATGAAGAAGAGCGCGATGCCCGCGACCGCCAACATCGCCGCCGCGACGATTGGGAGGATTGGCGCCAGCAGCGAGCCCGACAGGGCCAGCAGCACGACGACGAGGCCCCACCAGAAATGCGTCGTATCGTTTGAAATCCCTGCTACCTGCCCGAACACATGGAATATCGTGTAGAGTAAGACCACGATCAGAGCGAGCACCGTCCCGACGAGACCCACGACCAGTGCGGCCGTACGAAACGTAAACCGCGCCACCCCACCTCGGTCTGCCTGTGCCATGGAGCCACTTCCTTTCGTGCGAAGCGCGCACGACACTGACACCTCGGCATCCTCACAGTACACGAGTCGCCGACATGAGCCGTGATTCGCATGGTAGGTGTCGGTGTGCCGCACTCATTCGAGTATGGCGTGTGTGCGTTCCGTCTCATGCGCCGTCTGGTGGAAAATGACAGCACCTTCTCTAAGGCAGGATAGCCGAAGGCAGACGGAAGGACCTCACCCTAAGGGGGAGTCACGCGGGGAAGTGATAACCTTGCCTCAGGGCAAGCGGACGTATCGCCGGACCGGGCAAACGCTCTCCCCCCAATGTGAAGATGATAGCGGAGGGAGAGCGGAGAAGATCAGGCCGACATCTCGACCTCAGGCACATGCATCAGCATCGTGGGGGCGGTATCGAGGGCCTCGGCCAGCCGGTGGAGCATGTAGGGCTGGGGCTCTTCCTTGAGGTGTTCGAGACGGGTAATGGTGTCCCGGCGAAGGCTCGTCATCTCGGCAAGTTGGCTGATGCTCAGCCCGTTGCGCTGACGCGCCTGGCGCAAACCACGCAGCTTCATTCGTTCCTCCTCATCGAGGGTGCGATGTCTGGCGAGCGACGCTGCTCGCCGGTGCAAGGGCAAGTCTCTCGCATGGAGCTTCCCTCGCTCCTCATTTGCACTATACACTATAGCAAATGTGAGACCGGACACGACTGAGAAAATGCTGAGATACACATAAGAAAAACCCCTTCCCGGCCAGGGGAAGGGGATTCGGCACTATAGGTTACATGCCAGGGAAGTGGCACGCGGCGAGTTGGCCAGGCCGCTTCTCTTCCAGTGGCGGACGCACCTCGCGGCAGACCGCTTGGGCCTTCCAGCAGCGCGGATGGAACGGGCACCCCGAGGGCGGATTCACCGGGCTGGGCACGTCGCCGGTCAGAATGATGCGCTTGCGGGTCAGCTCGCGCTCGGGGTCGGCGATCGGGCTGGCCGAGAGCAGCGCGATGCTATAGGGGTGCTGCGGGTTCTGGTAGACTTCCTCGGCGGGGCCAAGCTCCACGATGTGCCCCAGATACATCACCGCGACCCGATTACTGATGTGCTTGATCGCCGTCAGACTGTGCGAGATGAAGATGTAGGTGAGATGGAACTCATCCTGCAGGTCAACCAGCAGGTTCAGCACCTGCGCCTGAATCGAGACGTCGAGGGCCGAGATCGGCTCATCGGCCACGATGAACTTCGGGTTGAGCGCCAGCGCACGTGCGATGCCGATGCGTTGCCGCTGGCCGCCGCTGAACTCGTGCGCGTAGCGATTCAGGATGTTCGGGCTCATG
>CAYRVF010000093.1:0-20798 GCA_964427535.1 uncultured Ktedonobacterales bacterium | reverse complement strand
GCGACGGCGTGTACAAGTCGACCGACGGCGGCGCCACCTGGACACACCTCGGACTGGAGGAGACGCGCAACATCGCCAAGATTCGCGTTCATCCACAGAATCCGGACGTCGTCTACGTCGCCGCGTTCGGTCACGCCCACGGACCGAATCCCGAGCGCGGCATCTATCGCTCGACCGACGGCGGGCGCACATGGGACCATGTGCTCTCGCGCGGCGAGGACGTCGGCGCGAACGAGCTCTCGATGGACCCCAACAACCCGCGCATCCTCTTCGCGGCGATGTGGCGGGCACGCCGGCTGCCGCATGCGCTCATCAGCGGCGGCGAGGGTTGCGGGCTCTTCCGCTCGACCGACGGCGGCGACACCTGGACGGAGGTGACCCGTAACAAAGGCCTTCCAACGGGCACGGTCGGCAAGATCGGCGTGGCCGTCTCGCCTGCCCGCGCTGGGCGTGTTTGGGCCATCGTGGAGGCCGGGGATGGCGGCGTCTTCCGCTCGGACGACGGCGGCGCCACCTGGGCGCGCACCTGCGACGATCGGGGGATCCGCCAGCGCCCCTGGTATTATCAGCATCTCGTCGCCGATCCGCAGAACCCTGAGATTCTGTGGGTGCTGAACGTGCGGCTATGGCGCTCGACCGACGGCGGGCGCACCTTCGAGCGGCGCTCCATCCCCCACGGCGACAACCACGACCTGTGGATCGACCCGCGCAATCCGCAGCGCATGATCGAGGGCAACGACGGCGGGGCGTGCGTCACCTTCACCGGCGGCGACGCGTGGTCGAGCGTCTATAACCAGCCGACCGCCGAGTTTTATCACGTCATCGCCGACACTGCGACGCCCTATCGCATCTATGGCGCTCAGCAGGATAACACCACCATCAGCGTGCCCAGCCGCGCGCCCTTCGGCGACATTCTGCCCGCCACCTACGAGGAGATCGGCGGCGGCGAGAGCGGCTACATCGCCGTCCACCCGGACGACCCCTATGTCACGTATGCGGGCAGCTACCAGGGCTATCTCAGCCGCTTCGACCGGCGCACGGCGCAACTGCGCGACATCAGCGTCTGGCCCGAGGCCGACATGGGCTGGCCCGCGCGAGACGCGCGCTACCGCTTCCAGTGGACCTTTCCCATTCATCTCTCGCCGCACGATCCGAACGTGCTCTTCACGGCGGGCAACCGGCTCTTCCGCTCGACCGACGAGGGTTCGAACTGGGAGGCCATCAGCCCGGACCTGACCCGTGCGGACGAGAGCCGCTTGGGAGATTCCGGCGGGCCAATCACGCTCGACAACTGTGGCACCGAGTATTACGCGACGATCTTCGCCTTCGCGGAGTCGCCGGTGCAACGGGGCGTCTTCTGGGCTGGCTCGGATGACGGGCTGGTGCATCTCTCCCGCGACGGAGGCGCGACCTGGCAGAACGTGACTCCGGTGGGCCTGCCTGAGTGGTCGCTGGTCTCGATCATCGAGGCGTCGCCGCACGATCCGGGGGTGGCCTACATCGCGGCCAATCGCTACAAGCTGGACGACTTCCGCCCGTATTTCTTCCGCACGGACGACTACGGCGAGCACTGGACGCTCATCACCTCCGGCCTGCCCGAGGATGTCTTCGCGCGCGTGATTCGCGAGGACCCGGAGCGGCGCGGGCTGCTCTACGCAGGCACGGAGACGGGCGTGTATGTCTCGTTCGACGACGGCGCCCACTGGGAGTCGTTGCGCCAGAATCTGCCGGTCGTGCCGGTGCATGATCTGGTGGTGAAGGACAGTGACCTGATCGCCGCCACACATGGTCGGTCCTTCTGGGTGCTCGACGACGTGACGCCGCTGCGGCAGATGACCGACGAGGTGCGCGCGGCGTCTGCGCACCTGTTCGCTCCCCGTCCGGCGGTGCGCTTCGGTGGCGACGGCGAGCCGGGCGGACCGACGCTCCCTGGCGTCAACTATCTGAGGAGCGGCGCCTGGGAGTCGGGCTACCGCGAAGTGTCGCGGCCAGACGGCGAGAAGGTGCGGGTCTACGCCGAGGCGGGCGAGAACCCGAAGGATGGCGTCTACGTCACCTACCTGCTGAAAGCGAAGCCCGAAGGCCCGGTCACGTTGACCTTCCTCGACGAGGCGGGCACGCCGATCGTCAGCTACAGCAGCGAGGAGCACAAGCGGCGCATCTCGTTCGCGGGCGACCCCCGCACGAGCACCGGCGAGTTCACCCGCGAGCAGCCCGATCCGGTCGTCGCCAAAGAGGCCGGCCTCAACCGGTTCTACTGGGACATGCGCACGCCGCCAGGCACGCCGGTGGAGGGCTATGTCACGCGCAACGGCGTCGTCGCCGGGCCGGTCGTGCCGCCGGGACGCTATTCCGTGCGGCTGGAGGTCAACGGCGAGACATTCACGCAGCCCTTCGAGACGCGTCTCGACCCGCGCGTGACGACGTCGTCTGAGGACATGCGAGCGCAGTTCGACCTGCTGCTCGCCATCCGCGACAAGATCAGCGCGACGCACGAGGCGGTGCGGGCGGCGCGTTCGCTGCGGCGACAGGCGAGCGAGTGGGCCAGGCGCGCGGCGGAGACGCCCGAGCACGAGCGGATCGACGAGCTTGCGGGCGGCATCCAGCGCCAACTCGACGAGATCGAGCAGGAGCTGATTCAGACGCGCGCGCTGGAGGACGACGACACACTGCGCTTCCCGGTGAAGCTCAACATCAAGCTGGCGGAGCTCTACGCCTCGGTCGCCAGCGCCGATGTAGCGCCGACCCGGCAGCAACACGAGGTCTTTGCCGAGCTTTCAGCACGGGTAGATGCCCAGCTTCAGCGGCTGCGCGAAGTCACCGAGACGGACGTGCAGGCGTTGACAGGCCTGCTCCGCGACGCGCGGCTGCCATTCGTCACTGCCGACGCCGGAGAGCCCGCGGACGTGCCCGCGCCGTCGTTTGGCGGGTAGTGCCCCTTGAGCAGAACCTCACCCCCTACCCCCTTCCCTTAGAGGGAAGGGGTCGTGTGGCGGGCAGGGTGGCAAAGGGGAATGGTGATACGCTCGGCGCCATTCGCTTGGCGCCATTCGTCGGTGCCATTCGTACTATAGGGGCAAAGCATGCCTCGCCCCTATAGGCGACGGAGGCCAGGTGCGGGTAGCCTGTGCGAGAAGGCACCATCGTAGCGCTCGTGCGGCGAGGATAGGCGCGCGAAGCGCCGACGATGGGGGTGTGTGTTAGCTCAACTGGGTCACGGCGAGCAGGTTGCCCTCGCTGTCCTTGAACCACGCGGACTTCGCGGGGCCCATGGTCGCGATGCTGTTCACCGTCTTCAGACCAGGGAGGTCGTATTCTTCGAAGACCACACCGCGCGACTTGAGGTCTGCTACCTCGCTCTCGATGTCGTTCGTCACCCAGCCTGCCTGGGTGTGGCTTCCGCTGGCGGTTCCCCGTGAGGCGAACACAAACTATTGACTGCCGCCACCACAGCGGAACGTGAGGTCTCCGCTCGGATCAGTCTCGGGAGTAAGCCCCAACTGCTCTGTATAGAATTGTCTGGCGCGATCCAGGTTAGACGCGGGCAACGTGGGAAAGACCTGCAGATCCGCAAGCATGTGCGTCGCCTCCTTCTGGATAGGGTCGCAACCACGGGCAAGCGAGTCTTGCCTTGTGGATGCTATACCACATCCATGTCGCCGACAGAAGGCTGATGTCCCCTGTGTGATGTCCCCTGTGTGATGGCGCCGGAATGCGACTCATAATCTCATTCGCTGCGGTCACGATGGACACACGCAGCCTTCGTCGAGGAGGCTGGCGCGCGGAAGAGGTGACTAGTCCAGCGTCACGACGATCTTGCCGAAGGCGGTGTTGCGCTCCAGCGCTTCGTGGGCGGCGCGTATCTCGTCGAGCGGATAGGCGCGCTCGATGATCGGGCGCACAGTGCCGTCCGCTAGCAGCGGGAGGACGTGCGTCGCGAAGAGGCGTGTCGCAGTGAGCTTCTCTTCGAGCGTGCGCGAACGCATGGTGGACCCCCGGACGGTGAGGCGCTTGCCCATCAGCAGGCCGAGACTGATAGTGCCCTCCGAGCCGCCCATCGTCGCCAGGCAGACCATACGCCCCCACGGCCCCAGCGCGTCGATGTTCTGAGCGAGATAGGCCGCACCGATGGTATCGAGCACGACATGCACGCCCGCGCCCTCCGTCAGCCGCCGCACCTCCGCCGCGAAGTCGCCCGCAGGGAGCGCGAAGGCCAGGCCGAGGGTTTTCGCGCGCTCCAGCTTCTCGGGCGTGCGTGAGGTGCCATAGGTGACCGCGCCCGTCGCGTGCGCCAGCTGAACCGCCGCCGTGCCGACCCCGCTGCCCGCCGCGTGGATCAGCACGCGCTCGCCCATCGAGAGCCGTGCCTGGGTGAAGAGCGCGTCGTGCGCGGTGATGAAGACCTCCGGCACGCCCGCGGCCTGCACGAAATCGAGCCGTTCGGGAATCTCGACGAGCAGGCCGTCGTGTACCAGGATGTATTCCGCTTGTGCGCCGCCGCCCGCGAGGCCCATGACCCGCTGCCCAACCCGCGCTTGCGTCGCGAGCGGGCCGAGCTTGTCCACGGTGCCCGCGAACTCCATGCCGGGGATGTCGGATGGTGAGCCGGGCGGCGCGGGATAAAAGCCTCTGCGCTGTGCCAGATCGGCGCGATTGAGTCCCGCCGCGTGTACCCGCACGCGCACCTGGTCGCCCACTGGCTCTGGCGTCTCGACCTCACGTACCTCCAGCACCTCGACTCCACCTGGCCGGGTTATGACCACCGCACGCATCGATTTCTCTCCGTTCTCATTTCTGTCGCCGAAATCGATTGTACGGCATGCATGCTCGCCTGGCGCAACCGCGCGCGGAGGAGCCTGTGAGGATGCCGCTGAGGATGGTCTTAGAAGGCGATTACGGGTCCATCGCCCGGCAGCTGCTCGAGTATCGCAGGACCAAAGGGGCCATCGGCACCGATGTGCGCCTGATAGCAGTCGGCGCAGACGCGCTCGCGGAAGGTGCCGTCGTAGGTCGGAATGTGGAGGGTGTGCAGATGCGCGTTACACTGCCAGGCGCCACATTCAAAACACGGTTCCGCCGCGCTCTCCGTGCAGCCGCCAGTGCGGCAGGGGCGATGTTTCATCATCCTCATCGGTTTGGACATCCTTCCTCCAGCATCCGACGCTCGGCGCGACAGACGCCACATGCCACACTCATCGGCACAGAATCATGAACGCAGAAGGCGTGCCGCATCGAGGAGGGGGCCGCGTGTCCGGACGGATTCCAGCGGGGACCGGCGCTCCGCCGCTAGCGAGGTTTCACGCGCACGCTGAGCAGGCCCGGCACGAGGAAGGCAACCGCCAGCGCCGCGACGATACATGCGACGCCGCCGCTGACGACCGAGAAGACTGGCGAGGCGACGCCCGCGATGATGCCTGACTCCACCTGCCCCAGCGTCGGGCCGCCGATGACGAACATCGCGTTGACCGCGCTGATGCGCCCGCGTAGCTCGTCGGGCACCAGGAGCTGCACCACGAGCCCGCGCAGAATCATGCTCACCATGTCCGCCGCGCCCGCCCCCGCCAGGAAGAGCGCGGAGAGCCAGAGCGGGCCGGTCGAGAAGCCGAACGCGACGATGCAGACCCCCCAGACCACGATCGCGAGCGTGACGCCCAGCCCCTGCCGCCCGACACGCGAGATACGTCCGGTGAACGGCGTGAACGCGATGGCGCCGACGGAGGTCGCGGCGGCGAGCACACCAAGACCCGTGGGGCCGACGTGCAGAATGGCGCTGGCGTAGACCGGGAAGAGCGCACGCGGCGAGCCGAAGAACGTGGCGCAGAAGTCGAGTGAGAGCACGCCCAGTATCACCGGATGCGCCCGCAGGAAGCGCCAGCTCTCGGCCAGCGCGCCGAGGCCCGCCTGTGCCCGCTTCTCCACGGGAACGCGCGGCACCACCATCAGCACAATCGCACCGATCACGACGACGTAGGAGGCCACGTCGAGCCAGTAGCTGTTCGCGATGCCGATAGCCGCGAGGATGAAGCCGCCCGCCGCCGAGCCGACGATGAAGGTAAGCTGCATCGCCACGGTGCTCAGCGAGAGCGCGCTGGCCATCTCATCACGCGGCACTAGGGTCGGAATGATCGCCTGCCGGGTGGGGAACTCGAACGAGGAAATCGTCGCCGAGAACAAGACGACGATGTAGATGATGACGATGTTGACGAGGTTCAGCGCCGTCGTCACGGCAAGGACTGCCGAGAGGCAGGCTAGCAGGGCGTTGACGGCGAGCAGCAGACGCCTACGGTCGAAGACGTCGGCGAAGACACCGCCCACCAGCGAGAAGAGCAGCCGCGGAATCGCCTGGAATAGACCGATAAGGCCCAGCGCGACAGCCGAATGCGTGAGCAGGTAGACCTGCCAGCCGACCACCACTACTTGCACCTGCGTGCCCGCCGCCGAGATGAGCTGGCCCCAGAAGAGCAGCGCGTAGTCGCGGTGTCTGAGCGCCGCCCAGGTGCTCCGCCTCCGCCCCGCCACCTCCACTGACGCCGCCTCCGAGATCGCCTCGTGTGGATCGTCATCGGGCAGCATGCTCGGCTGTGGCTCGCTCGACTCGGTCTTCATCTCCGCCTCTTCCGCTCGCTCGGGCACAAGTCTCGCAGACCGATAGTATACCAGCGGCGGCACAGGTGATACGTCGCTGTCACCGCATGCGGTATCTTTGTCCGGCCATGTGGGCCGCCCGGCTGGTACATTCCAAATGCACAGTGGTAGGAGCTGGCCGGGAAGGGGTATTCTATCATGAAGCCACAGTTTCCCGGAATGCCTGCTACGGAAGAAATGGATGTATCTTTGAGCGGTTCGTCTTCCTCCTCATCCGTTGCGAAACCTGCCGTCGCGCCAGGTCGCGAGCGCGTGCTGCTTGGCCTGGTGCTGGCGCTTGGCCTCGCCGCGATGGACGCCACCATCGTCGCCACCGCGATTCCCTCCATCGTCCACGATCTCGGTGGGTTTTCGATGATCGCCTGGGTCTTCTCCCTGTATGTGCTCGCGCAGGGCGTCAGCACGCCGATCTACGGCAAGCTCACCGATATCTTCGGCCGCAAGCCGATCCTGCTCACCGGCATCGTGATCTTCCTGGCGGGATCGGTGCTCTCGGGCGCGTCGTGGAACATGGTCGCGCTGATCGTCTTCCGGGGCATTCAGGGCATCGGCGCGGGCGCGATTCAGCCGGTGGTGATGACCGTCGCCGGTGACCTCTACACCGTGGAGGAGCGCGCCCGTATCCAGGGGTGGCTGTCGAGCGTGTGGGGTATTTCGGCGGTGATCGGTCCGGCGATTGGCGGTTTCTTCGCGCAGTACGCCTCGTGGCGCTGGATTTTCTACATCAACCTGCCCATCGGCGCCATCGCCCTCTTTATGATCGTCACCAACCTGCGCGAGAACGTGACCCGCCGCCAGCATCGCATCGACTATGCGGGGTCCGCGCTGCTCGCCGTCGGGGTCGCGCTGCTCATCTTCGGCGTGCTGGAGGGCGGCGTGCAGTGGCCGTGGCTCTCGCTGCCGAGCGTGCTGGTCTTTGCCGCCTCCGCCGTCGTGCTCTTCGCGTTCACCCAGCAGGAGCGCCGTGCCGCCGAGCCGACGCTGCCAGGCTGGGTCTTCAGAAATCGGGTGCTGCTCGGGGTGTCGCTCTCTGGCGCAGTGGTGGGCGTGCTCACGATCGGGCTGACGACCTTCCTGCCGACCTTCGCGCAGGGCGTGCTAGGAGTGGGCGCGGTGGTCGCGGGCTTCACACTCGCCGCGATGTCGATCTCGTGGCCGCTCGCCTCGACGTTCTCCGGCCGCCTCTACCTGCGCATCGGCTTCCGCAATACCGCCGTCATCGGCACGGTCTTCACGGTGGTCGCGGGACTGATCTTCGTCGTGCTGCCACAATCCGCGCCGATCTGGACGGCTGCGCTCGCCAGTCTGGTGATGGGCGCGGGATTGGGCCTGATCAGCACGCCCCTACTCGTCGGCGCGCAATCCATCGTGGACTGGAAGCGGCGCGGCGTCGTCACCGGCGCGTACATGTTCGCCCAGCTCGTCGGCGAGGCGGTGGGCGCGGCGATCTTCGGCAGCGTGGCGAACGCGACCCTGGCGGCGTGGTTGGCGCAGGCGCCCGCGAGCCTGGCTGGGCACCTGCCCGCGTCGCTTAACGGAGCAAGCCAGTTGCTGGGCAGTGGCGCGGGCGCGCAACACAGTCCGGCTGGGCGCTACGTCCAACAGGGACTCTACGGCGCGGTGCATCAGGTGTTCGTGGGGTTGCTCATCATCGCGCTGGCCGGGCTGGTCATCGTGCTGCTCACGCCGCGCAAGTTCAGCGCGTTGCCCGATGTCGATGCATCCGAGGTGTTACGCGAAGTCTCGGCGGATGATCAGCAGGGAGTGTCGTCGGCGGCGGCCCGCACCCCCTGACTTGGGAGCGGGGGCCAGCGCCCGAGAAGGGCCAAACTCTCCAACGAACAGGCGAACGGTCTCGTGTCTCTGCGACGAGATGGGGCGTGTATTCCCGGCTTGCCTCTGACTTCAACAGGTCACTTTCGCGCTTGACCTGTCGGGTGAATCTGCTACAATGCGAACGGTGACGGGGTGCGAGGAGTGCGCGGATGTGGTGGTGGAGTGCCAGGTCTTCTGGCGTCGTGCCCCATCCGCGTGCGCGGCGCGCCCCGTTGGTGTCGGCGCTGCGTCCGTTCTTCCAGCGGAGGTGGAGCGTCGTATGGGGTCCTCAGAATGTGCGACGCAGCCGGAGGTCTTCCGGCGCTCGGGTGTGAGCGGCGAGCTTGCCGAGATCGACGCTCAGCGGAGCGCGCAGCGGGCCAGTACGACCATCCTTGTCGTGGAGAACGAAGAGCACAACCGACACCTGCTGGAGCAAATCCTCTGCTTCGCCGGATACCGCTGCCTGACGACCGATAATGGCCCGGATGCCCTCACGCTGCTCGATCGTGATCAGGTCGCGTTGGTGCTTCTCGACCTCTCGATGCCCGTCATGGATGGCTTCCGCGTGGCGGAGTTGATTCGCGCGCGTCCGCATCTCGCGTCGCTGCCAGTCGTCGCCGTGACGGCCCATGCGATGAGCGAAGATCGCGAGCTTGCGCTGCGCTCTGGGTGCTCAGACTATCTGACCAAGCCCTTTCGCCCACGCGACCTGCTGACGTTGATCGAACGGCTCCTCGCAGACAACTAGGGGCAGCACCGCTCAGGATGCGGCGCCTGCCCCAGCATTCCCTACCCTCCGCTCCCGACAACCGACCAACAGGAAGTAGATAGAGAGTTCTATGGAGATACGAGTTAGCACGCGCGATGTACAGCAATTCGAGGGCGATGCTGTCGCTGTGGGCATCTTCTCAGACGAGGAGGGACTGCAGGGTCCGGCGGCGGCGCTGGACGAAGCGTTGGCTGGCGTGATCGCGGAACTGCGCGCGAGCGGTGAGGTGACGGGCGCGGCCGACGAGGTGACGCTGCTGCACACCCTCGGCAAGATCGAGCCGACACGCATCGCGATTCTCGGGCTTGGCCCCCGCGAGCGGTTCACGCTCGACCGTGTGCGCCGCGCCTCGGCCATCGCTTGCCGCACACTGCGCAAAGCGAACGCTCAGCGTGTTGGCCTGGCGCTCGCCTGGGCCGAATCGGGGCTCAATCTCGCGCAGGCAGCGCGTGCGGCCACCGAGGGCGCGCTGCTCGGCCTCTATGACTTCCGCAAGTACAAGTCGGCCAAGAACGGCAAGAATGGTGCGGCTGGCGAGGAGAACGCTACGCCGCGTGGCGAGATCGCCGAGATCACCATCATCGGGCGTGGCCGCGAGCCCGCGTTACGTGCGGCGGTCGAGCGCGGCCAGATTCTGGCGAATGCCTCGAACTTCGCGCGCGACCTCGGCAACGAGCCGCCCAACGTGCTGACGCCAACCGAGTTCGCCGATCGGGCGCGCTGCATGGCCGAGCGCGTCGGCCTCGAATGCGAGATCTACGGTCCCGACTGGATGCGCGAGCAGGGCATGGGCGCGCTGCTGGGTGTCGCGGCGGGTAGCGTCCAGGAGCCGCGCTTCATCGTGCTGCGCTATCGCGGCGGCAACGCCAACACGCCCGGCCTGGCGCTCGTCGGCAAAGGCATCACGTTCGACACCGGCGGCATCTCGATCAAGCCCGCCGCTGGCATGGACGCGATGAAGATGGACATGTGCGGCGGCGCGGCGGTCGTCGGGGCGATGCAGGCGATCGCGCAGCTCAAGCCGTCGATCAACGTCACCGGCATCGTGCCCACCACCGAGAATATGCCCAGCGGCAGCGCCTACCGTCCGGGCGACATCCTGCGCGCGATGAACGGCAAGACCATCGAGATCGTCAACACCGACGCCGAGGGGCGGCTGATTCTCGCCGACGCGCTCTCCTACGCGACGAAGCAGGGCTACTCGCCCATCGTGGACGCGGCAACGCTGACCGGCGCGATCGTCGTCTCGCTCGGCCACCTGCGGGCGGGCCTCTTCAGCAACGACGAGACGCTGGAGCGCTCGATTCTAGCGGCAGCCGAGGCGGCAGGCGAGCGCGTCTGGCCGATGCCGATGGACCCCGAGTACGGTGACCTCATCGCCAGCGACATCGCCGATGTGAAGCAGGCGGGTCCGCGCGCCGCCGGAGCGATAATTGCGGCGAAGGTGTTGAGCAACTTTGTCGGGCAAGGCGCTTGGGCGCACCTGGACATCGCCGGAGTGAACGCCCGCGAGTCGCGCGAGCCGGACGGCGACAAGGGCGCGACCGGCTTCGGCGTGCGCACGTTCGCCGAGTTGGCGCTGCAGCTTTCGGGACGGCGCTGACCTAACCCCCTACCCCCTTCAGAGGGAAGGGGTCGTGTGGCGAGGGGAGCAGGGAATGGTGAGCATTGGCGCCATGCCCACCTGGTTGTTCACCCGAAGGCGTAATCGCCACGAGTGCGACCCCTCCCCTCTCAGGGGAGGGGGTAGGGGGAGAGGTTCCGCCCAGAGGGCAGGGGGATAGGTGCGTATCATCGTGAAATATTTCGCCGCCCTGCGTGAGACGACGGGACGCGAGCAGGAGGCGGTCGAGCTTCCTGATGGTGCGACCGTCGAGGCGGCGCGCGACGTGCTCGCGGAGCGCTACCCGGCGGTGGCGCGGCTGCTGCCCTCGTGCGCGGCGGCGGTGAACCGCGCCTATGTGCAGCCCAGCGCGACCCTTGCCGAGGGCGACGAGCTGGCGTTCATTCCACCGCTTGGGGGAGGCTGATTCATGGCCGCAGTCGTCCGCATCACACGCGAGCCGCTGGACCGACAGGCGATCGACGCGCTGATCAGCGACATCGCCGACGCGAGCACCGGCGGCATCGTCGTCTTCGAGGGAGTCGTGCGCGATAACGCGCGCGGCAAGCGAGTGGTCGCGCTGGAATACGATGCATACCCCGAGATGGCCGAGCAGCAGATGGCGCAGATCGCCGCCGAGGTCGAGCGCCGCTGGCAGACGACACAGGTGGCGATGGTCCACCGCATCGGCTACCTGGAGATCGGCGAGTGCAGCGTCGTCGTGATCGTCGGCTGCCCGCACCGCGCCGAGGCGTTCGAGGCGTGCCGCTACGCCATCGACACGCTCAAGGCCAGCGTACCGATCTGGAAGAAAGAGTTCTACGAAGACGGCGAAGAGTGGGTCGAGGGCTAGTATCCTCGCCTACGCCAGATACTCTCGCCTTACGATCCCTCCCCCCCAAGGGGAGGGGGTTGGGGGAGAGGTCCCGCTTGACATCCACCACGCCCGACGGCTAGAATGCGGGAAGATTGCACAATAGCTAAAGCAGCGATCGGGACGAGTACGCGCAGGCGCGGCCAGACCAGCGAGCCGGGAGAGTGGAAACCGGCATTGGCGCGCATCGCGGAATGGACCTGTGAGCAGCGGCCCGAGGCAGCGCACTACGCGCCGTCTGTAGGAGCCCGCCGGACGCCTACCGTTACAGAGGCGGAGCATCGGCAGTTCCCTGGCATAGCGCCGGGTTGAGGGCCCGTGCTCGCGAAGGAGTTCTGCGTGCGCGTGCCCATTGTGCCGCGTGCGGAGAGCTCGAATCTGGGTGGTACCACGAAGGTGACAGCCTCTCGTCCCGACAAGCGGATGAGAGGCTTTTTTATTGGCCGCCGTCAGCAATCTACGGCGGTATGCGGAAGGGAGGGCACGTGATGAGCGCGCCGACAGAGACACAGCGGAATGCCGCGTCGCAGGCCAAGCCCGCCCGGCGTGAGCGGGTCTTCTCGGGGATCCAGCCCTCGGGAACGCCGACGCTCGGCAACTATATCGGGGCCATTCGCAACTGGGTCGCCGATCAGGATGAGTACGACAACATCTTCTGCGTCGTGGACATGCACGCCATCACCGTGCCGCAGGACCCGGCCAAGCTGCGCCAGAACACGCGCCAGCTCGCCGCGCTGCTCTTCGCCGCGGGCATCGACCCCGAGCGCAGCGCGCTCTTCATCCAGTCGCATGTGCCCGCGCATGCCGAGTTGACGTGGCTGCTCGACTGCGTCACTCCCACAGGCTGGCTGAACCGCATGACGCAGTTCAAGTCCAAGGCGGGCGACGACCGCGAGTCGGCCAACGCGGGTCTCTACACCTATCCCGTGCTGATGGCCGCCGACATCCTGCTCTATCGGACGGATGTCGTGCCGGTCGGCGAGGATCAGGTGCAACACGTGGAGCTGACGCGCGACATCGCCAACACCTTCAACTACCGCTACGGCGAGACGTTCGTGGAGCCGCGCGCGCTCATCCGCTCAGTGGGGGCACGTATCATGTCGCTCGACGACCCGACCAAGAAGATGAGCAAGAGCGACAACGACGGCTCGTATATCAGCCTGCTTGACCCGCCGAACGTCATCCGCAAGAAGATCGCGCGCGCGACGACCGACTCGCAGCGCACCATCGTCTTCGACGAGTCGCGGCCGGGCATCTTCAACCTGCTGACGATCTATCAGGTTTTGGGCGGCGAGACGCGCGAGCAGATCGAGGCGGAGTTCGCGGGCAAGGGCTACAAGGAGTTCAAGGCGGCACTGGCCGAGCGCATCGTCGCCGCGCTGGAGCCGATCCAGCAGCGCTACGCCGAGATCACCGCACAGCCTAGCTATCTGGACTCGCTGCTCGCCCAGGGCGCCGACCGCGTCCGGCCGATCGCCGAGGCGACGCTGCGGCAGACCAAGGAGCGTATGGGCTTTTTGCTCTAGCGCGCTATACCGCCCACACTCGACCGGTTCACACAGGAGAGACGATCATGACAGCACCGACACGAGAAGACACGCACGTTCGCACCGAGGGCGAGCGCCGGCCGACGCTCGTGCCGGTCTGGCGTGAGATCGCCGCCGATCTGGAGACGCCCGTCTCGGCATACCTCAAGCTGGCACACGGGCGCTTCGGCTACCTGCTGGAGAGTGTGGAAGGGGGCGAGCGGCTGGCGCGCTACTCCTTCGTCGGCACCGACCCCTATCTCGTCCTGCGCGTGCGCGGCAGGGTGGCCGAGCACACATGGCTCGCGGGGCCACGCGCAGGCATCGTTGAGCGCGTGCCCTGCGACGATCCGCTGGATGCCGTGCGCGCGGAGATCGAGCGGCGGCCCGTCGCGCGCATGCCGGGGATGCCGCGCTTCACTGGCGGCGCGGTGGGCTATCTGGCGTACGACGCCGTCTCGCGCTTCGAGCCGACGGTGCCCGTCCCGCCCGAGAATCCTTTGGAGGTGCCGGACGCGATCTTCTGCTTCTCCGATACACTGCTCGTCTTCGACCACGTGCGACACAGCGCACGGCTGCTCACACACGCCGACATCGAGGCGGCTGGCGGCGACGAGACGCGCGCCCGTGAGGAGGCGACCGCCCGGCTCGTCGACATGGAGCGCCGCCTGCAACGCGCGACGCCGCGTGTGCCGCGCGGCCAAGGATTCCGCCGGACGCCGAAGGTGGTGCTGCCCTCGCGCCTGGAGCCACGTGAGGCGTATATGGCGGCGGTCGAGCGGGTGAAAGAGTATGTGCGCGCGGGCGACTGCTTCCAGGTCGTGCCGTCGCGGCGACTCGCGCGCCCGGTGGACGCGGCGCCGTTCTCGGTGTATCGGGCATTGCGGTCGATCAACCCGTCGCCGTACATGTTCTATCTGGCGCTCGGCGAGTTCGCGGTCGCGGGAGCGTCGCCTGAGCTGCTGGTGCGCGTGGAGGACGGCGAGGTCGCCATTCACCCCATCGCGGGGACGCGGCGTCGCGACGCCGATCCGGTGACCGACGCGGCGCTCGAAGCCGAGATGCGCGCCGACGAGAAGGAGCGCGCCGAGCATGTCATGCTGGTAGACCTGGGACGCAACGACGTGGGCCGGGTGAGCCAGCCGGGCAGCGTCCGCGTCACCCAGTTCCTCGACGTCGAGCGCTACTCGCACGTGATGCATCTGGTCTCGCACGTGACGGGCAGGCTGCGGACCGACCTCACGCCGTTCGACGCGCTGCGGGCGGGCTTCCCGGCGGGCACTCTCTCGGGTGCCCCCAAGGTGCGCGCGATGCAGATCATCTCCGAGCTGGAGGGCCAGCGACGCGGCATCTACGGCGGCGCGGTCGGCTACATCGGCTTCGACGGCACGCTCGACACCTGCATCGCCATTCGCACGCTGCTCTTCAAGGACGGCATGGCCTACGCGCAGGCGGGCGGCGGCATCGTCGCGGACTCCACGCCCGAGGACGAGTTTCAGGAGACCGAGAACAAACTCGGCGCCGTGCTGCGCGCGCTGGAAGAGGCTCAGGAACGAGAGCAGGGGCACGTGGGAAGAGCCGCTCCGCCCAGCGGCGAGAGGGAGGCGCGTGATGCTGCTGCTGCTCGATAACTACGATAGCTTTACCTACAACCTCTACCAGTATCTCGCCGAGCTAGGCGCGGACGTGCTCGTGCGCCGCAACGACGAGATCACTGTCGAGCAGGCACGCGCGCTCGCCCCGTCGCACATCGTCATATCGCCGGGGCCCTGTACGCCACATGAGGCGGGCATCTCCAACGAGCTCATCGCCTGGCTGGGGCCAACGACGCCGCTGCTGGGAGTGTGCCTGGGCCACCAGTGCATCGGCGAGGTGTTCGGCGGACGGGTCGTGCGCGCGGCTGAGCCGGTGCATGGCAAGATCGCGACGATCCAGCACGATGGCGAGGGCATCTTCGCCGGGCTGCCCAACCCGTTCGAGGCGACGCGCTACCACAGCCTGATCGTGGAGCGCGAGACGCTGCCCGCCGAGCTGGAGATCACGGCCACGCTGGCGGACGGCACGATCATGGGCCTGCGGCACCGTGACTACCCTATCGCGGGCGTGCAGTTTCATCCCGAGTCGATTCTGACGACGGCGGGCAAGGACCTGCTGCGCAACTTCCTCGATGGCGCGACGAGTCGGCGTCTGGTCGGCTCCGGCGTGGCGGGTGAGCGGAGCCGCGTATGACGACGTTCCGCTACTCGCCCGAGGTGCTGGCGCGCTACCCACAGGTCACCGGCGGTGTCATCCTCGCGCATGGCGTGACGAACGGTCCCACGCCCGAGGGTCTGCGAGCACTGTACGCCGCCGAGCAACGCGCGGTGCTGGACCGCATTGGCGCGACGCCGCTCAGCCAGCTTGAGTCGCTGGCGGCGTGGCGTTCGGCGTTTCGGACTTTCGGCGTCGAGCCGACCCAGCATCGCAGCGCGGCCGAGGCACTGCTGCGGCGGCTCACGAAGAAGGGCGATATCCCGAGCATCAACACGCTGGTCGATCTCGGCAATCTGGTGAGCATCCGCCATGCCCTGCCGGTCGCGATCTTCGATACCCGCGCCGCGCGTGGTCCTGTCACGGTCCGGTTCGCGGACGGTACCGAGCGCTACACCGAGTTGGGGGCGGAGGAGGCGCGGCCTCCCGAGCCAGGCGAGGTGATCTTCGCCGACGAGACGGGTCTGGTGATCGCACGGCGCTGGTGCTGGCGCCAAGGCGAGGAGTCGGCGGCGCGCGAGGATACCACTGACGCGCTGGTGACGGTCGAGGCGCAGCACCCCGGCGGCAGGCGCGATGTGGAGGACGCGCTGCGCGATCTGCTGGAGCTGTTGCGCGAATACGCGGGCGGCACATACACCTCGGCGGTGCTGGATGCGGAGCGGCCAGCGCTCGCGGACGACGGAGGAGGAGCGGAACATGATTCGTGAGGCGATCGCGCAGGTGGTGGGTGGGGCGTCTCTGAGCGAGGCCGATGCCGCCGCCGCCATGGAAGAGATCATGACCGGGGTCGCCACCCCCTCACAGCTCGGCGCGTTCCTGACGGCGCTGCGCATCAAGGGCGAGACGGTGGACGAGGTGACGGGGCTGGCTCGGGTCATGCGCGAACAGGCAGTGCATGTGCCGCTGCCTTCGGCGCTCGCGGCCGTCGATACCTGTGGCACGGGC
Organism: uncultured Ktedonobacterales bacterium; assembly: GCA_964427535.1. GTDB lineage: Bacteria > Chloroflexota > Ktedonobacteria > Ktedonobacterales > JADMIN01 > CAYRVF01. The sequence continues at coordinate 4,365 of CAYRVF010000093.1, read as the reverse complement.
GGCGACGCCTCGGGCACGTTCAACGTCTCGACGGCGGCGGGGTTGACGGTGGCCGCCCTGGGGCAGCCCGTCGCCAAGCACGGTAACCGCGCAGCGACGAGCCGCTGTGGCAGCGCCGATGTGCTCGAAGCGCTGGGGGTACAATTAGAGCTGGGACCTGAGCAGGTGGCGCGCTGCATCGAGCAGGTGAACTTCGGCTTCATGTTCGCGCCTACGTACCATCCGGCGATGCGGCATGTCGGCCCGACACGGCGTGAGATTGGCATCCGCACGGTCTTCAACATCCTCGGTCCGCTGACGAACCCAGCGGGCGCGAGCTATCAAGTGCTAGGCGTCGCCGACCGCAAGCTGTTGCGGCTGATGGCGGAGGTGCTGCTGCGGCTGGGCTGCGAGCGCGCGCTCGTGGTCCACGGCGAAGACGGCGTGGATGAGCTGTCGTTGAGCGCGCCGACCCGCGTTGTCGAGGTGCATGGCGCGACGGGTGAGCTGACGGAATACACCATCGAGCCGTCGGCGCTCGACTTGAGCGAACGGCCCCGTGAGGCGGTGCTAGGCGGCGACGCGCAGCAGAACGCCGCGTTGCTGCGCGATGTGCTGAGCGGCGAGCAGGGCGGCGCCCCCGCCGAGATGGTCGCACTGAACGCCGGGGCGGCGCTCTACGTGACCGGGCGCGCCGACACGCTGACCGACGGCGTGCGCCTGGCGGCCGAGACGTTGCGAGCGGGCCAGGCAGTGGGCGCGTTGGACGCCTTCGTCACGCTGACACAGTCGCTGGCAGTGCCCGTCGCCTAGGGCCTAGTATCGAAGACCAGAGTCACAGGCGTGAGAGGACATATTATGGCGACGCAACGCATGCTCCCAGAGTCGCCGTACTTCACCGTGGAACGGGTGAGCGGCGAGGACATCTACGCGGCCATCGCGAAACCGGGCATGGGCATGATGGGCAACGCGGGCATCGTGGACCTCGGCGGCTCCACGCTCGTCGTGGACACCGGCTTCACGCCCGCGGCGGCGCGTGAGCTGAACGCGGTCGCGGAGCAGCTTACAGGCCACGTACCTACGTACGTCCTCAACACGCACTATCACGGCGACCATGTCTTCGGCAACGCGGAGTTCCCAAGCGCAGAGATTATTTCGACGGAGCGTACGCGCGAACTGATCGCCGGTCGTAGTGCCCAGTTTCTCGGCGAGCTACGCGCCGAACGCGGCCAGCACAGCGACCTCGAAGAGGCGATTGATCACGCGACGGATGAGCGCCTGCGCCGGGCGCTCGTCGAGAGCTTCGGCGACATCGAGGCGATCGATCAGCAGCTTGACGAGGTGTTCATCCGGCTGCCCGATCTGACGTTCGAGCGCAAGATGGTGCTCCACGGCGCGACGCATCGGGCGGAGGTGGTGACCTACGGCGGCGGCCACACGCCGAGTGACGCGTTTGTCGTACTACGCGGTGACGGCGTGGTCTTTCTGGGCGACCTGCTCTTCGTGCGGGCGCATCCGTCGCTGTTCTACGGCGATCTGGACGAGTGGGTGCGCATCCTCAACGAGATCGATCTGCTCGATTTCGAGTATGCGGTGCCAGGGCATGGCCCCATCGGCAGCCACGAGAGCCTGATGGAGATGCGCGAATACATCGCCGACCTCACGGCTCTGGCGAGAAAGGCGGTCGAGCAAGTCGTATCGGAGGACGATGCCGCCGCGCTGCCCATCCCGGAAGCCTACGAAGCGTGGGAAGGCAGCGATATGTTCGCGCTGAACATGCGCGCACTCTATCAACGCGAGAAGGCGCTGCGACAGATCGAGCGCCAGGTGGCCGAGAGCGATCAGGCCGAGCCAGGATCGTAGCACATGGAAGAAATAGGTCGTCGTCATGTCTGAGACGTTTCTAGAGCGCATCGTCGCCTCCACACGCGAGGTCGTGGCCGAGCGCCGGGCACTGGTGCCGCTGGACGAGATGCGCGCTGGCGCGGCGGAGGCGCTAGCTCCACGCGATTTCGCGGCGGCGTTGCGTCTAGCGGAAGCTGGCCCCGCTCGGGTGATCGCGGAGATCAAGCGCGCGTCGCCCTCGAAGGGGCTGCTCGCCGAGACGTTCGAGCCGGTCGCGCAGGCGACAGCCTACGCACAGGGCGGCGCGGCGGCGATCAGCGTGCTCACCGAGCCGCACTTCTTCCTCGGCTCGCTCGATCACCTGCGGGCCGTGCGCGCAGCGGTGGACATCCCCGTGCTGCGCAAAGACTTCGTGCTCGACCCGTATCAGGTCTATGAGGCGCGCGCCGCCGGAGCCGATGCCCTGCTGCTCATCTGCGCGATGCTCGATGACGACACACTGCGCTCGCTGCTGGCGCTAACCCACTCGCTCGGCATGGAGGCGCTGGTCGAGGCGCACAATGCGGAGGAGGCGGCGCGGGCCGTCGCGAGCGGCGCGCGCGTCATCGGCGTGAACAGCCGCGACCTGCGCACCTTCGCCGTAGATACCGAGGTCGTGCGCCATGTGCGGCCAGTAGTACCCTCAGATCGGATATTCATCGCCGAGAGCGGCATCTTCGACGCGGCGGGCGCGGCTTCCGCGCGGGCGTGGGGAGCGGACGCGATTCTGGTGGGCGAGGCGCTGATGCGCGCGGCCGATCCGGTCGCGAAAGCGCGCGAGCTCGCGACGGCGCCGGGTGGGCTGGTCGCGGCGTTCTTCGCCGGCACGCACTCACCGTTCGTCAAGCTCTGTGGGCTGGCGACGCCCGAACAGGTCCGGCTCGCCGCCATGCTCGGCGCGGATGCCATCGGGCTCGTCTTCGCTCCTCAGGCGCCGGAGCATCGCAGGCTCTCTATCGAGCGCGCGCTCGAGTTGGTGGGTGCGCTCCGGTCCGCTCCGCTCGCGCCGGGCACCCGGTTGCCGCGTCCAGTGGGCGTCTTCGTCAACGAGGCGCCAGAGACGATGGCGGAGATCGCGCGCACGGTCGGGCTGGAAGGCATCCAACTCTCGGGTGACGAGTCGCCGGAGGTCTGCACGGAGGTCCGGCAGAGGACCGGGCTACCGGTGCTCAAGGCGGTGCGCCCATCCACCGAAGACGACCTGGCCGCGCTGGATGCCTATGTCGCCGCCGGGGCGGTGTTGCTGGTGGAGACGCCGAAAGCGGGCAGCTATGGCGGCAGCGGCGAGACGGGCAACTGGGCACTGGCCCGCGCGCCGGCCCGGCGGTGGCCCGTGCTGCTGGCGGGCGGACTCTCACCCGAGAACGTCGCGCAGGCGCTGGATGCCACCGGCGCGTGTGGCGTGGACGTGAGCAGCGGCATCGAGACCGCGCGGGCGAAAGATCCCGCGAAGATGCGACGATTCGTCGAAGAGGCGCGGCAGACGCGGACTGGGTTACAGCACCAAGAAATCGAGGCGCGAGCGATATGATCGAACAGACGCAGCCAGGTACGGGTAGCGGCACGAGCTATCAACACGGCGCATTTCCCGACGCGCGCGGGCACTACGGCGACTTCGGCGGCAAGTTCGTGCCCGAGAGCCTGATGGCCGCACTGGACGAGCTGGAGCGCGCCTACGCCGACGCCCAGGCCGACCCCGTCTTCACCGCCACACTTCGCGAGCAAGAACGCACCTACACGGGCAGGCCGACCCCGCTGTATTTCGCCGAACGGCTCTCGAAGCGCGTCGGCGCGAAAGTCTACCTCAAGCGCGAAGACCTGGCCCACACCGGCGCCCATAAGATCAACAACGCGCTCGGCCAGGGGCTGCTCGTGCAGCGCATGGGCAAGCATCGCGTGATCGCCGAGACGGGCGCGGGCCAGCACGGCGTCGCCTCGGCCACGGTCTGCGCCAAGCTGGGGTTGGAGTGCGTCGTCTACATGGGCGAGGAAGACATCCGGCGCCAGTCGCTCAACGTCTTCCGCATGAAGCTGCTCGGCGCCGAGGTGCGCCCGGTCACGGCGGGCAGCCGCACGCTCAAAGACGCCATCAACGAGGCCATCCGCGACTGGGTGACGAACGTCGAGACGACCCACTACCTGATCGGCTCGGCGGTTGGGCCCCACCCGTACCCCCAGATCGTGCGCGACTTCCAGTCCGTCATCGGCCGTGAGACGCGCGAGCAGATTCAACAGGCCGAGGGGCGCCTGCCGGACCTCGTGGTCGCCTGCGTTGGCGGTGGCAGCAACTCCATCGGCATGTTCTATCCCTTCGCGGGCGACGTGGGTGTGCGACTCGTCGGCGTCGAAGCGGCTGGCGCGGGCGTGGAGACCGGCAAGCACGCCGCGACGCTCGTCGGCGGGCGACCGGGTGTGCTGCACGGCGCGCTCAGCTATCTGCTGCAAAACGAGGATGGCCAGGTTATCGAGACGAACAGCATCTCCGCTTGACTCGACTATCCC
>CAYRVF010000092.1:0-21413 GCA_964427535.1 uncultured Ktedonobacterales bacterium | reverse complement strand
CGCGCTCGCCGCCGAGCTGGCGCACGGCCCCACCCGCGCCTTCGCCGCCACGAAGCGCCTGATCCGCGAGAGCTGGAACGCCCCGATGGAGGAACATCTCGAACGCGAGGGCGCGTCCATTGCAGAGATGGCCTCCTCACCCGATGGACAAGAGGGCATTCACGCCTTCGTCGAGAAGCGTACCCCCCATTTCACGGGCCAGTGACCCTCCGCGACACAGTTGAAGACGGGCAGCGGACAGGAAGGAGCAAGGCGAGGCATGGCTGATACACGCGCGACCCTCTCGGCGCTCTGGTCGCCGCTGCTCGCCGTCACGACCATATCCGACGGGCGCACGAACGGGCAGATCGCCGTCGCCGGACTCTCCGGCAGCATTCTGCCCGAGGCGCCGCGCGTGCTGATTCAGCTCTGGAAGGCGAATCTAACCCCCGACTTGGTGCGGGCGTCCGGCGTCTTCGCGGTCCATCTGCTGCCCAGCGCGCCCGACGACACGCTCGGCGCCGCGCTCGATATCGTGTACACTCTCGGGCTCTCCAGCGGGCGCGACCACGACAAGCTGGCGCGCCTCGACTGGCGACCCGGCGAGATGACCGGCAGCCCGATCCTCACGCAATCGCTGACCTATCTGGAAGCGCGCGTCACCACCACGCTCGACCTCGGCGAATCGACGCTCTTCGTCGCGGATGTGCTCGGCGGTGATCGCATGCGCGACGGCATCCCGCTCGACTGGCGTACGGCACGCCAGCATATCCCTCAGGAGTGGATCGATCGCTACGAGGACAACCAGGAGCGCCAGCGCACAGTCGCACGTCGGCTACGTGGGCTGGAGTAAGGCGAGGGCAAAGCCTACCGGGCGGCAGCGCGCGGGGAGAAGTGTGCCGGTCTTCCCTACAGAATCAGCATTGCGTCACCGAAGCTGTAGAACCGGTAGCGCTCGCGAATCGCCTCCTCATAGGCGCTCAGCATCAGCTCGCGATTTGCGAAGGCGCTGACGAGCACCAGCAGCGTCGAGCGCGGCAGGTGGAAGTTCGTGATCATCGCATCGACGGCGCGGTACCGATGCCCTGGGGTGATGAAGAGCGACGTGCGTCCCCGATATGGCTCGACGAGCGGCGCGTCGGTCTCGACGGTCGTACCGTGTCGCTCAGCGGTGAGGGCTGCGACACTCTCCAGCACGCGCACGGACGTCGTGCCCACGGCGACGATACGCCCCCCCGCGCGCCGCGTCGCGTTGATACGCTCGGCGGTCTCGGCGTCGAGGTCGATTTCTTCGCTGTGCATCGTGTGCACCGCAAGCTCTTCCTCGGCGACTGGGCGGAACGTATCCAGCCCGACGTGCAGCGTGACGTACGCCACGCCCACGCCGCTCGCCTCCAGCGACGCTAGCAGCTCGGGAGTGAAGTGGAGTCCCGCGGTCGGCGCCGCCGCGGAGCCCGGCTGGCGCGCGTAGACCGTCTGGTAGCGCTCCGCGTCGGCAAGCGGCTCGTGAATATACGGTGGCAGGGGCATCTTGCCCAGTTGGTCGATCGCCGCGAATACGTCGCCCGCTCGCGCGATCAGGCGCAAGAACCGCCCACCCGCATCAGTGAAATCCTGCACGATGGCGGTGAGCATGCCGTCGCCGAAGACGAGGCGCTGCCCGGTGTGGATGCGCTTGCCCGGCCGCACCAGCGCCTCCCAGACATCCGGCCCACGATCGTGTCGGATCGCCAGCAGCAGCACTTCGACGTGCCCGCCGCTGCCTTCTTTCACTCCATACAACCGCGCTGGCAGCACCCGGCTCTGGTTCGCGACGAGCAGATCACCCGGACGCAGATACTCGCCAATCTGGCGGAAGATGCGGTGGTCAAGCGCGCCCGTCTGGCGATGAACGACGAGGAGGCGAGACGAGTCGCGCGGCTCAATGGGCGTCTGCGCGATCAGCTCTGGGGGAAGAGTGTACTCGTAATCCGAAATGCGGGTGCCCGACTCCAGCTCGCTCTGCGTCACAACGTCAATCCTTCAGCATCTAGCTCGTCTCGTCGAGGCCAGGCGACAACAGAAGGCGCGCCCGCCACCTGACACTGTATGCCATGTGGGGCGGGCGCGTCCAGCGTCGCTCGGGAGTGAGAAGTTGCCTAGCTGACGATATGCACCGGGGAGCCGTCGATGAGATGTACTCGGAAGCCGACGGTATCGTTATACTTACCGCTGGCCGTCTGCACATTCAGATACCAGAGGCTCTGTGCCAAGTTGGTGGGATTGTAATTCGTGGGTAGCTGGACGGTGGTGCGAATCCATAAGCCGTTGTAGATGTAGTCGCCATTGTTCGCGACATACGCCCATGTCCCGTTGCCTGGGGCCGTTGATGTTCGCACCCACGATGTCGACGAGGTCGCGTTGCCGTAGTTGATCGAGATGCTCGGATACAGCGATGTGCCGCTACAGGGGCCACCATTGGTGGGCGGCATCAGCTGCATGTACGAGGTGTCATTAAAGCTCGGCCCGTCGCCCGGATCGAAGACATCGAACTCGATGGTGCGCCCGGCGTACGACGCGGGAATCGCGGCCATCGGCACACAACTTTGCGTGTTCTGTCCGGGGAACTGGAAGAGCAGGTCCATATTGTCGAGCGCGCTGATCGCACCGCCACCCGTGGGGCATCCGTCCGTACCCGATTGCGGATTCCAGCGCGAGACGGTAGCCGTGAAGCTGCAGACCTCGAGCTGGTAGCTGTGCTGTCCCCAGCCCGTCGTGAACGGCGCCGACGCGTTCGCGCCCGTCGCTTCCACCGCTACGCGGTACGCCACGCCCTGCGTCAGGTTCCCGATGAGGCACCAGGTCCGTACGCACTGGACCGCCGCGCCCGTCTCGCAGCCACTTCCGTTGTTCTGAGGCACACCACCGTTGTTGTACGAGCTGAGACGCGCATTGTTCACGACATCGAAATACGTGCAGCCGTGGCCGTCGCCCATACCGTCGTACGGTGTGAACGTGTTCGAGGCGACGAGCGTGTCGTTTAGCGGAAAGTTCGGATTGTTGACCTGATACAGGCTGATTGTCGTGTAGAAGTAGAAATCAGGGTGGTCGAAATACCCGTTGAACTTGCGGCTGCCATAGTACGGGTAATAGGTGAACTTGTTCCCACTGCTGCAGTCCGTGAAGAAGAACGTGTCAGGCTCGTCGATGCGGCCATTGCAGGAGCTCATAGGCGACGGCACGTAATTCGGATTCCAGATCCACAGCGACGCATTCGGTGCCGTCGCCGTGACGATGTAGTTGTACGCGCCCGGATGCTGCGTCGAGTTCTTGGTCGCCTCGCCCGCAAGATTCGCCGGTAACTGGTCTGGGTTACCTTGATGACTCGAGCTGGGAATGCCGCAATCGTTTGCGATCACGCTGTTGTATGCCGATTGTGGCGTCGAGCTGTTATAGGTGTTGTACTGCGGGTGATTCGTCGGCGTGTCGTCGTAGGTGGTGTATGCGCTCTGGTTCGTGCTGTCAGCGCTGCTCCCAGTTCCGTAGGTAGAACTGAGCGGGCCGTCGCTCGGTCCCTCCTCGCAGTAGACGTAGGGGTCGCCCTGCTCTTTGAGCTCGGCGGGACCATTGATGTTCGGGTTGTACATCGTCGTGTTCTTGCCAGGGTCGGTATTCCCGAACAGCGAGCCCGTCGACCCTTCGTCCAGTCCGATTGCCAGCGGCGGAATGTACTCGGCGGACGCCGTTGCCGAAATGGTGACTGGCCCAACCCCCAGCGCCCCCAGCAGCACGACATTCGTCTGCTCCGTCAACGTCACCGCCAGGTCATACGGCTTGCCCGTCACCCGGCACACGGCGATCTCTATCGTCTGCACATTCGCTGGACAGTAGTCGTTCACGTTCGTGTCGTTGTTGGAGAGCACGTTCGTGCCCAGCCCATTCTTGAGCACCTCACGGCTCGCGCGCGAGACGGCGGAGTCGTTGTTCGGCGTGCCGGTGAGTGGCGTGTTGTAGTTGTTGGGCAGATAGATTACGCCTGCCAGCGCCGCAGCCTCCGCTGCGCGGTGGGCGCGCGCATAGAGGTCGAAGACGCGCACCGAGTCGATGGCCAGGCCGAGAATGCCGATCAGCACGGTCAGTGTGAGCGCGAAGATGATCAGCGTCTGCCCCCGGCGAGCCGGGTGCATGGATCCCCGCCGCCCGAGGCGCCATCGTGTTCGTCGGTCCTGGTCACTCATAGATCGTACGTGCTGATACATGCTCCATCGTCTCCGGATCGGCTGACATCGTGCAGTCCATTGAGGTGGCGCCCACCGTACTGGGGTATTCCCCTTCGTCAATTGTCGACGACCACTTCCATGGGTTCGACAGCCCGGTCAGACGCACTTAACGTCCCGTTGCCGACGAAGGCAAACTGGAACGAGTACGTAAAATCTATCTCGACGCCCACAGAGTCCTCGGCGAACGGTGTGATGTTGCGCGAACACGGCAGCCATGTGGACGTAATCGCGGTGGGCGAATATGTCGGCTGGTTGTTCGACTGGCTACACTGCGAGTTCGTTGGGAGCGTGCAGGTCGTCGACCCCTGATATTTGTCCTCGGCGGTGGTCGTCACGCTGCCATCAGACTGCGACTTGTAGATGATGATGTAGTTGATGGTGACGTTCGAGCTGCTCGTCAGAGCAGCCTGCACCGCCTTGATCACGGCACAGTCCGAGACAGTCGTCTGCCCAAGCACCGCTGCCGTGCGCGCGCCCTGCCGCGCGGCATAGACCACATTCAGATGGTCGTCTAGCAGGCTTGCTGTATCGGACGCCGCGGCAACCATTGTGACGAGAATAAGGAAGAAAAACGCCGACTCGACGAGCGCCTGACCACGAGACGCACGACGATGGAGTGGCTTCCGCTGGTGTGACCGGAAGCGTATCATGCCGTGTTCCTCTCATCAGCCCGCCACACTGGGAACGTCGTGCACGCCACAGGCAGCCCATCCGGAGATCCCGGCAGCATACACGAGCCATAGCGGTCTACATGTGGGGAGGCGGCCGCTAACGGTGAAGGCCGCGACGGAGCGACGTCGGCATTCGAGTAATCGAGTGGCTCGATGCGCTGCACCGACAGCGCCGTCAGCGTCAGTTGCGCGCCGGAGCCAGTCAGGAATGCCGTCAGGTAGGTGTAGCTGAACGTGGCGCGGACTCCAACATAGTCGGCATCGGCGAGTGTGTCGTTGCGGCTGTTGGGCGGCCAGGGCGCCGTGCTCGACGTCTGGTTACCGCTGCTGTCGAAGGTGTAGACGTCATCCATCGCTACGGCGGGCGATCCACTCGTCAGTACGTTGCCGGTATAGGGGTCGGCATCGTAGATCTCGAGCTTCGTCATGCGCGCCATGACGAAGCCGTTCACGCGCGACTGCACCAGTGAGATAATCTTCGAGTCGGCGTTCTGATCCTGGCGCCCTAGGACAGAGCCGAGGCGAGCGCCCTCTTTCACCCCGAAATTGTAGGACCCGATCGACGTATTGATGAGCGAAAACTCAATTACGCCGAAGATGCACGCGAAGAGTGGCCCGGCGACGAGCGCAAACTCAAGCATCGCCTGGCCACGAGATCGGCGCCGCCGGGCCCAACGTGGGCGCGTCCGGGCACGTCGGCGGCGCGGTGCGAACCAGCCACCCAGGAGATGCGTCACGACTTCCTCCGCTCCCGCCACCACACGTCTTCCACGATTCCGCGCCCTTCGCAGGGCCCGTGCCCATGCGCGGCCGAATTCACCCATCGGTCCCTGAAGATTCGCGTACTGCGCCATGATAGGGAGCATGCGCCATCCGCGTCAAGCCACCTGGCCGCAATAGGTGTGCGATCGGGGCGCCACATGGGCGCGTCAGCATAGCCGTTACTGCGTGCCGTACCACATCTTGCAGCCAGCGGCCTCGCGTGAAGACCTTAGCACATCCATTCCGCTCGGAAGTAGGACGAATTGCCCTGCCCAGCGGCGCCTATCAGGTGTATACTGCGGCACGTGGCGGAGGAACATATCCGCCCGCTTGTCACAAGCGTTCTGCTCGCGCTCAGTGGTCCGACCGTGGTTCAAGAGTCGCTGCGCTCGCCAGAGGAGGTAACCTGTGCTCTCATGGCCAGCACGACACCCGAGAAACCTATCAGGCGAACCGGCGGAGCAATCTTCACTGTCCAGCGCGCCTGTGTCGGAAGACCTGCGCCAGGCGGCGAGATGGTGGACCCGGCGCAGATACCACGTCAGCTATGCGGATGCTGGACTCGTGCAACTCAGCCGCACCACGCTGGTCTACCGTGAGTCCATCGCGCCGTTCGCGGCGGCAGCTGTGCTTGGCGCACTCGCGGTCGCGCTGATTGCGCTCGGTGTGCGGCGGCGGGCATGGCATGTCGTCTCGATCACCGTGACTCCCGATCACCGCATCATCACGCATCGTCAGTGGACACGGCGGCCGGTGCGCAGCTAGCGCGCGGCGCGTGACGGCACTCGAATGGCGATGTGACCCGGTGCATGTCCACCGAGCGCGCGGATCGCCCCCACAATCGCCGAGACGACGAAGAAGATCGCCGCACCCATAAGGACGAAGACAGCTCCGGCGAGCGATCCGATAAAGCCGCCGAGTGTGCCAGAGCTCCGAGCCGACTCCGCGTTGAATGACGAACCGGCCGAGAGCGAGGCGATCACCACCAGCGCCAGCAGCGCGAGCACTACCACGACGTGAGCAGCGATCTGCAAGAACACCGCGCGACGGGCATGGCGCTCGACGTAGGGCACCCGATGCCGGGCGGCCAGCCAGATGATGACCGCGCCGAGTGTTCCAATCAGGCTGAAGAGGGTCAGCGCATGCGGCGCGGCGGCGAGCAATCGCTCCCACCAGGATGGCGAGGGACCTTCGACAGTCGTCTCGCGACCGGACACATCCACCGTCATGTCACGCCTCCCCGTCCGTCGGCCAGTGGCTCGCCGGGGTCCAGCATACGCCTCGGTCTCGGGCCGGTCAAGCGAGGGCTGCATCCAGGCGGCATGGCGCCTGCTTGCTGCATCTTTCGCGCCCTGCCCACCCAAACGTGACGGAACGAGCGCGCGCCGGTGCGCAATCTGCATAGGACTGCCTGGCGTAGAGCTTGACCGCTTTCCGTCCTGCACGTACGATGGCTCCGCTGATTGGCACATATCTCAAGAGCCGCGGTATGCGAACACACCTCCTGACTCCGTCCGTGGCCGCGCCCGCACCGCGCGCAGGTCAGGTCGGAGACTGCCACTCACCCGCGAGATCGCGGCATCGCCGCTGGGGGCGGGTGGCCGTGGGGCTGCTTGTGCTGCTGGGCGGGCTGGTCGCCGTCGCGCCCCAGCAACCGGCGATGGCGAACGATCTCGCGGCTGCGGCTTCGGCAAGACAGTCACTGCGCTACGACCGCGCACTCGTGTGGTACGCCGCAGCCGCGCAAGCCGACCCATACGCCGCGCAGCCGCATTGCGAGGCGGGAGACGTGTTGGCGCTCCAACAGCAGTGGCACGCGGCAGTGACCGAAATTCGCGCCTGCCTTGCGCGCAATCCATCTGACGGGGCCGCGTACCTGGCGCTGGGGAGCGCCCTCCTCGGTGGAGGAGATACGACCGGTGCCCGCGCGGCGTGGGAGTATGCGGCCAGCCGCCTCGGGCAGAGCGACGGCACGCGCCAGATCGCGCTCCTCGACGAGCGCACGGGCAATCTTGCCGATGCGCAGGCGCAGTGGGCGAAGCTGGGCACGAATGACGCCGACGCGCTCGCTCATCTGGGGATCTTCGCACTCAGCGAGGGCGACATTGGCACCGCGCGAAATGACTTCGACGGGGCCGAACGAGCGTTGCGCGACCGGGGAGGTGTCCGGCTCGCGGAAACGTTTGGCCGCTTCGTCAGTCAGCCGCCAGTGACCGCTGACGCACTCGGCAAGTTGGGATATACGCTTCTCAGTGCGAACCTGTCCTACCTGGCACTCCGTCCACTGAATGTCGCGGTCTCGCTGGAGCCGTCGAACGGCACGGTACGAGCGTTTCGCGGCTGGGCCGAGCACCTGACAGGGAACTCCGCCGCCGCGAGTGCGGATGAGGCGTTGGCGACGACCGACGCCCCTACACTGCCCTTCGCGTGGTTCGCCGCAGGCGAGGTGGCGCTCAGTCACGGGGACGTCCACGGAGCGGTGGCGGCGTTTCAAGGCGGCCTCGCCGCGCAGCCAGAGAACGCCGAGCTCTGGCAGGCGCTTGGACGAGTCGAGCACTTCGCACACGACGACGTCGAGGCCCAACAGTCCTTCACGCAGGCGGTGCGCTACGGCACCGATCCCTCCTATGTCGAGACGCAACTACAAGCCTATCTCGATTCTGGCGCCGGCATCACCACGCAGATGGCCTCCGTCATCGCGAGCACGGCGGAGCAGCGCTGGCCGCGAGTGAGCAGCGTGCGCTTTCTCGCGGCAGAGGTCTACGGCATGCTGGGGCAAACCGATGCCGCGAATGACGCACTGCGGGCGGCGGAGACGCTCGATCCGCTGAATCCGGGGCCACACGTGCTGCTCGGCGAGATTTTCCTCAACGAGCGGGCGTATCTCTCGGCGGCGGCCGAGTTCCGCACGGCGCTCGCACTGGCGCCAAATGGGCTGTTCGCCAGCCGGGCACGTGCCGATCTGGCGCCGCTCGCCACACTTCAGGTGTAATCGGAGCGACATGTACACGTTAGTCCTGCTTGTGAACTTCGCTACTGTCACCCAAGGCGACGCATGCTACAATGGTCTCCTAGCTCACGAGGAGGCGTGCCGCGACCTCGCGGATGCGACAGGTTTCCAGCGGACGCCGGCTCAGTCGCCAGTCGCGCGAGCAAACTGGGACCATGCCGCGAAGGTGCAATGGTGTCCCTCCACAGGTGAGGGGAGAGAGTGAAAGTGGATTTTCGAGTGGGGCAGAATCAGCAGCAGATTACTGCTGACTTGCAAGGGCCCTCTGCCCAGCTCGCGCCAGGAACGCGCCTGCAGAGCGGCCGCTATATCATCGAGTCCGTCGTTGGCAAGGGTGGCATGGGCCACGTCTACCGCATCCGGGACACCCACTTCTCCGGCCCGGTTTCCGTGCGCGCACTCAAAGAAATGATTCCGCGCTTCAGTGACCTGCAGGCCAACATCATCAACTTCGAGCGCGAGGCCAACGTGCTTGCGAGCCTGCGCCACACGGGCATTCCTCGGGTGTACGATTCGTTCACCGAGAGCAAGCGCGCCTACCTCGTGCTCGACTTCATCCCCGGGAGCGATCTAGAGCAGGTGCTCCAAAACACGCCGCAGGTGCTGGATGAGCAGACTGTGGGCCGCTGGATGATCCAGCTGTGCGAAGTCGTCGAGTACCTGCACTCGTGCGATGTCATCTTCCGTGATCTGAAGCCGAGCAACGTCATTCTGACGCCGAACCAGCAGATCGTGCTCATCGACTTCGGCATCGCCAAGGTCTTCCAGGATGACGAGCAGCAGACCAACGTGGGCACCAACGGCTACGCGGCGCCCGAACAATATGAGCGCCAGGCCGAGAAGCGGTCTGACATCTACTCGCTGGGCGCGATGCTCCACCACCTACTGACCAAGACCGACCCGCGCTTCCAGGCGCCGTTCTCCTTCAAAGATCGCCCGATCCGTGCGCTCAACTCGGCGGTGTCGGTCGAGATGGAGGCGCTCGTCATGCGCTGCCTGGAGCACGACAAAACGCGCCGCTTCCAGACCGTCGGCGAGTTGCGGCAGGCGCTCGAAGACGTGCTCGGCGTGCCGTCCGCCCGGAGTGCGGGCGCGAACGGTGCGAACGGTGGCACTGGAAGCCGCAAAACGGCTGCGCCCGCGGTGGTCGGCGGCACAGGTCCGCGCGTGGCGTGGCGCTTCCAGACTGAGGAAGAGGTGCGCTCAACGCCTGCCACCGATGGTAAGCTGATTTACATCGGGTCGTATGACAACAACCTCTACGCCCTCGACCGGCACACCGGCAAGTGGCGCTGGCAGTTCGCGTCGGAGGGCGGCATCTGCAGCACGCCAGCGATCTGGCGCGATCTCGTAGTCGTCGGCTCCGAAGACTTCAATGTCTACGCGTTGGAGCGCAAGACGGGCAAGACGGTGTGGCAATATCGCACCTGGCACCACGTCCGCTCCTCGCCACGCTTCTTCGAGGATCGCCTCTACGTCGGGTCCGACGATGGCCACATGCACGCCATCGACCCCGAAACCGGCCGCATGATCTGGCGCTACAAAACGTACCGTGAGGTCCGCTCGTCGGCCGCGCATGCCAACGGCGTGCTCTTCTTCGGCTCCAACGACGAGTATGTCTACGCGGTCGACGCGCTCACTGGCGAGCGCAAGTGGTCGTATCGCACGCAAGGCGAGGTCGAGTCATCGCCCTGCGTCGTCGACAACAACGTCTATATCGGCAGCAACGACTTCACGGTTTACTGCCTGGAAGTCAAGTCGGGGTGGTTGGCGTGGGGCGAGCGCACTGAGCGTCCAGTCACCTCAACACCATGCCTGGCTGGCGATCGGCTCTACATCGGCTCCGCCGACGGGAATATGTACTGCCTGAATAAGCGCACAGGCGCGCAGGTGTGGAAGTTTCACACATCCGGGCAAATCGCGGGAAATGCGGTGGTCGTCGGCGGCCGTGTGCTCTTTGGCGCGACCGATGGCATCTTATACTGCCTTGAGGCGGCCAGCGGCAAGCTCATGTGGCAGTTCTCAGTCGGCGAGAAGCTGGTTGGGACGCCCCTAGTCATCGATCAAATGGTGTATGTCGGCGGCACGGATGGCGTACTCTACGCGCTTGACGTCGACATGTAATATGCTGTGCGATGGGGCCAGGCGGCGACGTAGCGCAAAGTTTCGCGCCACATCGAGTGGGCACCGTTGAGCAGGCAGTAGTAGCCCAGGACGAGGGAGTCGGCGTGGTGCAGAACGAGGATCACAGCGGAGAGGACGTGCGACAGGTGGACAGCACGCCACAAGCAGGACACAGCAACGACGATCTCGCGACCGAGATGGGGAGTGACGCTGCCTCCGAGGTGACAACGACTGCCGCCGAGCCTGACGAGCCACAGGCCGACTCCACGGTTGGTGAGCCCGCGCTCGCAGGCGAGACCGAACGGTCATCGCCGCGCGCGAGTGTAGCGGTCGGCACACACATCGGCGAGTACGTCATCGAGCAGGTCGTGCGTGATGATCCTCGCGGCTCAGCATATGTGGCGCGCGCGGCCGAAGAGACCGCCAGCGAGTCCGCGCCACCGTGGGAACGCTATCTGCTGTTGGGCCAGGCGCCCGGAGCCTACGTGGGCACGGGCGACCTCATCTCGCTCCGACTGCAGCATGCCCGCCTGCTCGCGCCACGCGGGCTGATCTCGACTGAGGGCGCCGACTATCTGGTGCTGGAGTCCCTGCCTGTGACGGATCAGCTTCCACGGCGTGTCTCCGATGGCGCACGTCTCTCGGTAATCGATGCGTTGCGGGCGGGCGCGGGCCTGGGTGATGCGCTCAGCTACCTGCATCGCAACGATGTGGCTCATCTGCACGTCTCGCCAGACACGATCTGGCTGCTCGGCGGCAGAGCGTACCTCAGCGGCATCGAAGAAGCCACTCGCCTGAACGGCGAGAGCGACGAAGGCCCCGCGCTCTATGCGCGCGACGCGAACTTTCTCGCCCGCACGCTCGCCTTCCTGACCGTGCCCGCCGAGGACTCCCCAGAGTCGCCATCGGGCCCCTATGACATGCTGCGCAACATCGTGGACCGTGGCGAAAGCGGCGCCTTCACCACGCCTGAAGAGGTCGCCGCCGCGTGTGCCCGTGCCGTCCAGGCCTCCGCCCGCGTATTGCCGGCATCGGAGGCCAGCGAAGATCACGTGCGTGTGCGCTACTCGATCGGTCGCGCCACGACGGTGGGCCGGGTGCGCACCGAGAATCAGGACGCGATCGGCACAATGCTCTTCGATATCCGCGATGACCTGATCGGCGACATGCCGGTGGGCGTCTTCCTGGTGGCCGACGGCATGGGTGGCGAGGCACATGGCGAGGTGGCAAGCCGCATTGGCGCGCGCATCACCCTCGCCGAGATGGCGCGCATCTTCGCCTCGCCATGGATTGCCCAGCCCGCAACGGCTGCCCCTGATGAGACGGCGGTCGCGGCATTCGCCGAGTTGACCGGCATGACGCTCGGACAGGTGCTCGCGAAAGCCGTCACAGCGGCAAACCAGCAGGTGCGCTCCCTCGCGCAGCAAATCGGCCAGTCGACCGGGTCCACGCTCACCGCAATCGCTGTCGCGGGGCCGCAGGCGGGCATCGCCCATATCGGTGACAGCCGCGCGTACCTGCTGCACGAGGGCTCGCTCATCCAGCTCACCGAAGACCACTCGCTGCTTGCGCGCCTGCAAGCGATGGATCACCCGCTGCTGAACGACCCGGCGTTCGCGGTGCCGCGCAACTTCCTCTATCGCTCGCTCGGCCAGGAGGAAGAGACACCGCCCGATACGCTGGAGTTCACGTTGACGCCGGGTGACAGGCTGTTGCTGTGCAGCGACGGCCTCTGGGATGAGCTCGATGACCCGACAATTTGCCAGGCGCTGGCCGAGGCCGAGAATCCGCAACTCTGCGCCGAACGGCTCGTTGCGCTCGCCAACGCGACGGGCGGGCACGACAACAGCACGGCGGTCGTCGTATTCGTCGCCGAGGACCCGCACGACGCCGACGAGCAGCGCGCGGATGCTGAAGCCGAGGATGCCTTGTCCGCTGGCGAGAGCGACTGACTGGACGAGACACGAGTGCGGTGAACGTACGAGCAGCTGCGAACAGGATTGAGCCATGCGTCAGGATTTTTACCGTGTTCTCGGCGTAGCGCCTAGCGCCTCGATGGACGAGATTCGGCAGGCCTTTCGGATGCTCGCACGGCAGTATCATCCTGACGCCAACGCCAATGATCCGGATGCCGTTCAGCTGTTCAAGGTCATCAACGAGGCGTATAGCGTGCTCGGGACGCCGCAGCTACGCGCCGCCTATGATCGAGCTCAACGCATCGGCCGTCCGGGGGCATCGCATCCGTCTGCCAGCGTAAACGATCCTCTACGCAGAGGACGAGCGCAGACCGCTCGCCCGGTGGCCGCACTGGGCGACGAATGGAGCGACCTGGACAGCAGCGAGGACACCGCACCGCGCCAGGCGGTCCGCGATGCGCGAGGCGCGGCGCAGGACCGACGCTCGCCCGCGCTGGCGTTACGCTTGACACCTGGCACGCCGCAGCTCGCACCCTTGGAGGCGGTCACGCGGTTCTACCTGCTCTCAGAACTCGGCTCCGCGCGCGAAGACGGCGTGCTCAGCCCGCCACCGCTCGACCTCGCGCTCGCCATCGACCGCTCCAACTCAATGAAGGGGGCGAAGCTCTTCGAGACGAAGCGCGCGCTGCAGGCGCTGCTCGACGATCTGCGCCCGGACGACCTGCTCACGCTGGTGTTGTTCGATGACAGGGCCGAGGTTATCGCCGACGGTGAGACCGTCAGCGGACGTCCGGGCATTGAGATGGCGCTGTCACGGGTCGTCGTCCGGGGCAGCACCCACATCTCCGAGGGGCTGGACGCGACGCTGCAACGGCTGGCGACGCGCCAGAACCGTGCCCGTGTAGCGAGCCTCGTGCTGCTGACGGACGGACTGACATACGGCGACGATCAACGCTGTTTGGAGCTCGCCGCCGCCGCCCGTGAGATGGGCGTCTCGATCACCGCGCTCGGCCTGGGCACCGAGTGGAACCGTGATCTGCTCGACCGGCTGGCGGCCATCAGCGGTGGCAGCTCGCACTTTATCGAGAAGCCGTCCACCATCCGTGACGAATTCGAGCAGGTCGTGCGCCGGCTGCGAGCCACCCTCGCCGCCGACATGCGTCTGACCCTCGAACCAGCCGAAGGCGTGCGGGTGGCGCGTGCGACTCGTGTGGCGCCCGACATCGCGGAAGCCTTCACGCTCGACACGGACGCGGAGGCCAGCGCCGCACCCGGCGAGCCGGTCGCGGTGGAGCTCGGCGCGCTGGTCGGGCGCGCCGACGTGGAGAGCGCCGTCGTGCTCTGGGAGCTGCTGCTCGACCCAGCGTGCGCAAAGCCACAGAACAACAGCTACGCGCTCGGCACACTGCGCGGAACCTACTGGTCTCCGGGGCAGGGCACCGGGCACTGGGACTCCGTCGAAGTCGATGCGGTCGTGCCCGCCACCGTTGTCAAGGATGCCGCGCCGCTCCACCAGGATGTACGGCTCGCGCTTGAGCTGGTGACGGCATTCCGGCTGCAGACCCGCGCCGACTCGTTCGCCCAGAACGGCCAGGTCACCGAAGCTGCCGCCCGGCTGCACACCTCCGCGCTCCGTCTGCGCGCCGCCGGTGACGAGGAGCACGCGAGCCAGGCGCTACACGCCGCCCAGCAGGTGTCATCCGCGCTCGAAGAGGGGAAGTCCACCACGCTGCGAGTCAAGTATGAGGTCAAGAACCTCAGCATGTTTCACCGCCTGCGGAGGAAACTCGGGCGCTGAGCTTAGGCGGGATTCTCGCCACTGCAGGAACGCCCTCCGAGTTCACTGGGCTCACGCATGCTGCTAGGGAGGAGCGACGTCATGTCAGACATCTCGCCGACACGCTCGCCGGTGTCGGCGGTTTATGATCTCTCGGGTCAGGTCGTGCTCGTCACCGGCGCGCTGGGCGGGCTGGGGCCAGCGGTCGTACGCGCGTTCGCGCTCGCCGGGGCCACCGTCGTCGGTGTGATTCGCTCGATGCGCGACGACGCCAGCGACGCGCTCCAGCGCGACCTGGGGGATGCCTGGCAGCACGTCACCTTCCGCCAGGCGGACGTGCTCGTCGAAACCGAGGTTGAGCACCTGATTCGGGAGGTCATCGAGCGCGAAGGGCATCTCGACGTGGTCTGCAACCTCGTCGGCGGCTTTGCCGCGGGCACGCCCACCACTGACACCCACCTCGACATCTGGCAGCAGATGCTCGATGTCAATCTCCGCTCGACGTTCCTCGTCTCGAAGCATGCGGCACGCGCGATGAAGGCGCGGCACTGGGGGCGTATCATCAATGTCTCGTCGCGTGCGGCTCGCTCGGGCAGACGAAACGCGGTCGCCTACGCCGTCGCGAAGGGCGCCGTGCTCACCCTTACCGAGGTTCAGGCCGAGGAAGTCCGCGCCGATGGCGTCACGGTGAACGCCGTGCTGCCCAGCATCATCGACACCCCGCCCAATCGCTCGGCGATGCCGCAGGCCCATCACGCTACATGGCCGACACCCGAGGCGATCGCGCGCGCGATGCTCTTCCTCGCGTCAGACGATGCCGCGCTCATCTCGGGCGCGTCGATTCCGGTCTACGGTCAGGCCTAGCCTCGCACGGCTAGCTCGTTACGCACGGCCAGCACTCCCGGAACGTGCCAAATATCCTGCTCGGCCGAGGCGCGATGCCGCGGCGACGGCACCGCCCCCCGCACCGTCACGTTGCCGTCGTGAACATCTACGGTGATGCCACCCACATATGGCTCCAGCGCGGGATTCTCACCGAGAATCGAGATGATGTTGCCCGCGAGGTCAGCATCAGGACGCAGCACCGTCGCCGACGCGATCTGCTCCGGACTGGCGTCGATCAGCAGAACGTTTTCTTCCGTTCCAAACAATCCCGGCCCGGGCTGCCGCGTGACCGAGACAGCCCACGTCGGCGAGAGCAGCACATCCTGATTCGCGACTTCCAGAAGCGGCGCGAGCGGCGACGAATTACTCTCCATCTCGGCAAGTATGTTGCCGCGCACGTGCACCAACAGCTCCAGCGCGACGCCCGCCGAGGTGTCTACCCTGATGCCTTCGAGCTTGCCGACGATGCCATCGTGTCCGCGCACCCGCATTCCCCCCGAAAGCGTGAGCGCGTCGGGCGAGGGCGCGGAGGGCTGCGAGGCGCCGAGCGGCACAGTGCGGGTCTGGCCGCGTCCGGGCAGCCCGCCCGCACGCAGCGAGAGCCACAGCTCGCCCGAGGCTGGCCGCAGCGTCACAGCCGCCAAACGTCCACTCGGAGAATCCGGCCCGGAGCGATATTGACTCGGCACGCTCGGTACGTCACTGCCGTGGAGCCGCTGGCCGAAGCGGAAGACCCGCCGCATGGGAGTCCCACCTTCCCACAGGCGATCCGTATTCACTCGACATACATCCATTCACCTATACCGTGACCGCCGCGACCTCAGTCGCCCGGCTCCCGGCCAACAACTCTCTGTTTAAGTACGCGCACATCGTACTCAAGCGCCACAATGCCGTGCAAGTCCCATTCCTCAGAACGAGCGAAGGGGCGGCATCGTCATGGGAGAATGCGAGACCCTGTGTGCCAGGTCCGCCGAGCGTGGCAGGAGCGTCGGGCGGAGCCGATTCGCCGCGTCCCGCGTGCGGATCAGTGACGAAGTGCCCATACAGGAGACAGTGAAGACACTCTTGTCAGCGTGCTTGGTCAATCTTTCCAAATTCGCCTGTTGAGGGTGTCGATTTTGCGGTGCAATGTTCGACGTATCTGTAGACGAGCGAAGCGCTCGTTCGGAAACCAGCCGTCACCGAGGAGATGACGCGCGAAATGGAGGTCACTGCGATGCGGTACTTGTTGTTGATCTACACCGACGAGGTAGCAGACAGCCAGCAAGACGAGAAGACACAGCAAGAGGTCATGGCAGCCTACATGGCATTCGGCGAGCAATTTAAAGACAAGATCGTCGGCGGTGACGCGCTGTTGCCTACCTCTTCGGCGACGACCGTGCGCGTGCGGAACGGCAAGGCGCTGACGACGGACGGCCCATTCGCCGAGACGAAAGAGCAACTTGGCGGATACTATGCCGTTAAGTGCGACAATTTGGATGAAGCCATCGCGATCGCGTCGCACATCCCCGGCGCGGCCGTTGGCTCTATCGAAGTCCGCCCGGTCATGGAGTTCGAGTGAGGTCCCGTAGAGGTCCGTCATGGAGAGCGCGTCGCGCATCGTCGAGCAGGTCTTCCATCAGGAGTCCGGCCAGATCCTGGCCTCTCTGATCGCCGCCACCGGCGACTTCACAGTCGCGGAAGACGCGCTGCAAGACGCGGTCGTGCAGGCGCTGCAGCAGTGGCCGGTGGATGGGGTGCCCCGGACTCCGGCCGCATGGCTGCTCACGGTTGCCCGCCGCAAGGCGATCGACCGGCTGCGGCGTGAGACTACTCTCATCCGCAAGCGCGACGCGCTCGAAGCGGAACTCGCCCTTGAGCAACAGGGAGCAGTGGCGGCGACCGACTCCAACGCTGAGGCGCTCCTCGACGAGCGCCTCAAGCTGCTGTTCACCTGTTGCCATCCCGCGCTCGCCCTGGACGCGCGGGTGGCGCTTACGCTGCGAACCCTCGGAGGCCTGACGACTCCCGAGATCGCGGCGGCCTTTCTGGTGCCGCTGCCCACTATGGCGCAGCGACTGGTGCGGGCGCAACGCAAGATACGCGACGCCCGCATCCCCTATCGTGTGCCACCGATACATCTCCTCACCGAACGGCTCGACGGCGTGCTCACGGTGCTGTACCTCATCTTCAACGAAGGCTATGCGGCGACCACAGGTGACGCGCTCATTCGCCATGAGCTGTGCGGCGAGGCTATCCGGCTGGCGCGGGTGCTCGTCGAGCTGCTGGCCCGCGAGCCGAGTCTGCCCGAAGACGCCGAGGTGCTCGGTCTGCTGGCGCTGATGCTGCTGCACCACGCGCGGCGGCATGCGCGTGTCGACGCGGACGGCGATGCCGTGCTCCTCGAAGAACAGGACCGCAGCCTCTGGGATCAGGGGGAGATAGCGGAAGGAGTCGCCCTGCTCGATCGCGCGCTCGCGATGCGCCGTGCCGGTCCCTACCAGATTCAGGCGGCCATTGCCGCGCTTCACGACGAAGCCGCGACCGCCGCCGAGACCGACTGGTCGGAGATCGCCGCGCTCTACGCGACCCTCGCGCGTCTGGCCCCATCGCCGGTCGTCCAGCTCAACCGCGCGGTTGCCGTCGCGATGGCAGAGGGGCCAGAGCGTGGTCTGGCGCTGCTGGACTGCTGTGACTTACCTGCCGTGCTGGGCGAGTACCACCACTTTCACACAGCCAGGGCTGACCTGCTGCGACGCCTGGGCCGGTGGAACGACTCCTCCGCCGCCTATGTGCGCGCGCTGGAGCTCTGTGAGAACACCGCCGAGCGCCGGTTTCTACAACGACGTCTGGCTGAGCTGGCGCAGGCCGCATGGGCGTCGTCCTCGTGAGCCAGAGTTCCATCTGGCACGTCCCGCCTCGCAGGAGTACAATGGGCCTGATGCGTCACCGCGACCACACGCGGCCGCGATGCGTCTAACTACTCGGGAGATCTGCTGCTAGCCCAATCCATACTCAGCCTACACCACTCGTGAGGAGGACGACGTGTCTACCGAAGTGATTTTGCTTATCATCGGCGGAGTCTTGGCGCTCCCCGTCGGGTTGTTTGCCGCCTATCTGCTCAGCTTGCCGCGTGCGCGCGTCCTCGCCATCGCTGGCGGACTCATCGGCGACGTCCTCGTTGCCGCGGGCATCTTCTACTACATCCGGACGGCGCATATCGGCATCGATGCACTCTCCTATTTCCTCGGAGTGCTGCTTGGGTGCTCGGTGGGTGTGCTGCTCGGCGCGCTGGTCGCCAACTTCGTTGTGGGCATCGGCAGCCGCGGCGGCAGCGACGTCAGCTCAGCCGAATATTAGAGAGCAACGTCAGACGCCCGCGACTGGCTTCTTCCGTCCAAGAGGGAGACCAGTCGCGGGCGTGCTGTTTTCCGTGCTGATCGCGATGCATGCGGGATGCCTCGCGTTGGTCGCACGATAGTCCCCTAGGTGCCTCGGAATATCTTGCTTGTCACTCACCAGGAGGCCGGAGAGCTGCGGCGGCGCGGGCGCAGCCTACTCCACTAGGGCTTGCCGCCACCGCCACCGTTGCCGTTGCCGTTGCCGTTGCCAGGCGTGGTGCTCGGCGTACCGCTCGCTGGTGGCGTCGTGCCAGGGGCCGCAGGAGCTGTGGGCGACGGCGACGGCTGGGCCGCGGGCGCCGGTGTGAAGAATGTATCGGCGGAATAGGTCTGGCCGCCGTAGTTCGTCGAGACCGAGACCGTCACGGGCTGGCCCGCGGCCGGATCGTTGATGGTGATGGGAATCGCCGCCAGGCCATTGCGGTCGGTGCTGCCACTGTAGTGCTGATTGACTGGCGAGCCGACGTTCACGTCGATCTGCAACGCGGACGGAGGAGGCGTGCTCGGCCCCGTCATCGCCTGATTCTGCACACGGCACAGCACATACAGCGTGATCGTGTCGTTGGAGTTCGGCGAGTAGTTCGAGGGCCACGCACCAATCGTGAATGGCGGAAATTGCGGCGTGGGCGTCAGGTGCGTCGTATCGGGCGTGGAAATGAGGATGCCACCACTCTGATTCGTCGTACCCCCGCCAGTGAGGCCAGGCGCCTGGCATCCGACCAGCGCAAACGCGAAGACGCAGAGCGCGCAGAAGAATACGCCATACCGTCTTGCTCTCGGCGACATGCCGTCAGACACTTCCATGCCTCCCACCGTCCGCACACACCTCTGCCCTGCTGGCCACGCCGCCAGAGCTTGTCGTCGCGGTCGAGCGTGCAATATAACGTCAGGGGTGCGTGGCTCCGCCCGATACGGCCCGCAAGCTCGTTCCGTACGATATCATGCGAGCGCGCGAAAAGCCCCGATTTCACCCGATTTGGCTACCAAGAAGGAAGCGGGCGCCCACCCGCATAGACACAGAGAGAGCGAAGCGAGCACATGGCACGGATCGAGTCACAGCACGACAACGTCGATTTCCCGGTCGAGGCGCGGCTCGACATCGGGCGCGCGGGTCGCACCGGGATTCCCGAGGTCGTGCTGGGCAGTTCCAAATCCGACGAGCAGGTGCTCGCGATCGTGCGCACATTCGTCGAGCGCACCGGGCGCGCCATCGTCACCCGGCTGCGCCCCGAAGCTCTGGCGATGCTCGAACGCGAGCTGCCTGAGTGGCACGTCGACATTCGCGCGCTGGCCGGGGCGGCCGCGATTCATGCGCGCGACTACACCCGCCCGACAACCGGGGGCCGTATCGCCGTGCTGACCGCTGGCACGGGCGATGTGCCGATCGCCGAGGAGGCGCGGCTGGTAGCTGAAGAGATGGGCTGCGACGTGCAAACGCTCTACGACGTCGGCGTCGCGGGACTCCACCGCCTGTTGACGCCGCTCGGCGACATTCTCGCCTCGGATGTGGCAGCGCTGGTCGTCTGCGCGGGCATGGATGGCGCGCTGCCCTCCGTCGTCGCCGGGCTCTCGCCGGTGCCGGTCATCGGCGTGCCCACGAGCATCGGCTATGGCATGGGCGGCAAAGGACGCGCCGCTCTCCTCTCGATGCTGCAAACCTGCGTGCCCGGCTTGACGGTCGTCAACATCGACAACGGCACCGGCGCGGGCGCCACCGCCGCGTTGATCGCCAACCGCATTGCCGCCGCGAAGGGCTAGTATTCCCTCTCTTGCAGATGAACCGGGCTGCATTGGCACGAACCTTGCGGCAATTAGTGGTTAGCTTGCCTTTGCTGGACGGGCAATTGTGCTGAGGGAACGGCCAATACCCCGAAGGAACAGGTAGCCCAGCAAGTGATACCACAGTGCTCAAGCGAGAGAGGTGCGATGGTCATGGCTACTAGCAAACGTGGCCCGGAGCCTGGCTCGGATAAAGCCAAGCACGGGGGACAAGCAGTCCGCGAGAAGTATGGCCCTGAGTTCTATTCGAGAATTGGGAAGAAGGGCGGCGAGGCCGTCAAGACCAAGCTCGGCTCCACATTCTACGCAGAGATCGGCAAGAAGGGCGGCGAATCCACCAAGCGCCAGCAGGGAGCGGAGTTCTACTCTCGCATCGGCAAGAAGGGTGGCGAGCGCGGTCGCGGCACGCCGAAGCAGCAGGCGCAGAACGCCTGAGCACCGCTAGCACTGTCACCGACAAGCAACTTGGAGCGGCGTCCGAGGAACCGGCGCCGCTCCCGCTCTTTTTCCGCGTCGGTTGAGGCGGGTGCGCGACTTCCGCTCACCGCATCCATCTGCGACACACACGCAGCCCGCCTTCAGAATCCTGTGGGGGACCCAGGAGGCGGGCTGTATGTTCACGCCACCTACGATGACGTTGAGCGAGACGCCTGCCGCTAGGCGTGCGTCTCCCCACCGGGTGCAGTATTGCCGCCAGCCACGACGGGCTGCGCATCAAGGGCGCGTGCGAGAATCTCGGCGATGTCTTCGACGGCGAAGGAATCCTGCGCCTCGACGTTCTTGATGCCATCCTCGAACATTGTGATGCAGAAGGGGCAGGCGGCGGCCATCGCGTCCGCGCCCGTGCTGATTGCCTCCTGCACGCGCGTGT